>DUPH01000138.1 GCA_012838435.1 Lentisphaerota bacterium
CGCGCCGCCACTGAAGCCTTCCGCTCCGGGCTGGCCATCCGGCTGTTGGGCGTACATGCCCTCGGTCACGGCGGACATCGCCTGGTTGAGCGCTTCCTGCTTGGCCTTGATCTCATCGATCGACCCGCCCTTCAGTGCCTCTCTCAAATCCGCAACCGCCTTCTCGACCGGCGTCTTTTTGTCGGCCGGGATCTTGTCGGCGCTCTCTGAGAGCACCTTCTCGACCTGATAGCAGAGGTTCTCCGCCTGGTTGCGCGTCTCGACCTCCTCGCGCCGCTTGGCGTCCTCGGACGCGTGCATTTCGGCGTCCTTGCACATGCGGTCGATTTCTTCCTTGGAGAGACCGCTGGAGGCTGTGATCGTGATCTTCTGCTCCTTGCCGGTGCCGAGATCCTTGGCGCTGACATTGAGGATGCCGTTGGCGTCGATATCGAAGGACACCTCGATCTGCGGGCGTCCGCGCGGTGCGGGCGGGATACCGTCCAGATGGAACTTGCCGATGGTCTTGTTGTCGCCGGCCATCTTACGCTCGCCCTGGAGCACGTGGATCTCGACCGACGGCTGGTTATCCGCCGCCGTGCTGAAGATCTCGCTCTTCTTGGTCGGGATCGTGGTGTTGCGCTCGATGAGGGGCGTCATCACGCCGCCGAGCGTCTCGATGCCGAGCGTCAGCGGGGTCACGTCCAGCAACAGCACGTCCTTGACCTCGCCCTTGAGGATGCCGCCCTGAATCGCCGCACCGACCGCCACCACCTCGTCAGGGTTGACGCCCTTGTGCGGCTCTTTGCCGAACAGCTCCTTGGCTTTCTCCTGCAATCTGGGCATGCGCGTCTGGCCACCGACCAGCACCACCTCGTCAACGGTCTTAAGATCGGCATCGTCCATGCACTTGCGGCAAGGTTGCGCCGTGCGCTCAATCAAGTCATCGGTAAGCTGCTCCAGCTTGGCGCGGGTCAACGTGACCATCAGATGCTTGGGGCCACTGGCGTCTGCCGTGATAAAGGGCAGGTTGATGTCGGTGTTGGCCGCCGAAGAGAGTTCGCACTTGGCCTTCTCCGCAGCCTCCTTCAGGCGCTGCAGGGCCATCATGTCCTTGGAAAGGTCGATCCCGTTCTCCTTGCGGAACTCCTCGATCAGCCAGTTCATCACCGCCTGGTCGAGATCGTCGCCGCCGAGATGGGTATCGCCGTTGGTGGCCTTCACCTCGAACACGCCGTCGCCGATGTCGAGCACCGAAATATCGAACGTGCCGCCGCCGAAGTCGTAGACCGCGATCTTCTCATCCTTCTTCTTGTCCAGACCATACGCCAGCGAAGCGGCCGTCGGCTCATTGATGATACGCAGCACTTCGAGCCCTGCGATGCGTCCCGCATCCTTGGTGGCCTGACGCTGGCTGTCATTAAAGTACGCCGGCACCGTGATCACAGCCTGCGTGATCGTGGTACCAAGATAAGCCTCGGCATCGGCCTTCAGCTTCTGCAAGATCATCGCCGAAATCTCCGGCGGCGAATAGGTCTTGTCGTCGATCTTCACATGGGCGTCGCCGTTCGCGGCGCGCACGACCTCATACGGCACCATCGAGACCTCATTCGCCATCTCGTCATAACGGCGTCCCATGAACCGCTTGATCGAATAGACCGTGTTCTTGGGGTTGGTCACCGCCTGCCGCTTGGCCGCCTGGCCCACCAGACGCTCACCACTCTTGGTGAACGCAACAATGGACGGCGTCGTGCGCATTCCTTCAGCGTTCGGGACCACGACCGGCTCGCCGCCTTCCATAACGGACATGCAGGAGTTGGTCGTTCCTAAGTCAATTCCTAAAACTTTTGCCATAGTTGTTCTCTGCTCCATTCCATCCGTCTGGGTTCTCGCTGTAACAAAACGAATGCGACGGACGCCCTTAATCAAGCAA
>DUPH01000139.1 GCA_012838435.1 Lentisphaerota bacterium
CGGAGCCGCGGGACGTTTCGGGTTCCTGATCGAGATGACCTGCGGTTACGGTGAGTCTTACGGGACAGTCTTGCAGACCGATTTCGTCTGTGAAATGTGCCGCGCACTTTTTATCGCTTATCGGTGACGGCCGTTTTCAGGGTTGCGGCACCACGCGAATCCACAGGGTTTTCCCCGCTGACGGGCCGTAGCCCTTCATCACGCACAGCGTGGACCCTACGGTTATGACGTCTTGTGTGTAGGGCAGGGTATAGAGGTGCGTTTCTCCTGTCAAACAGATCTCATCCAAATCCGCGCCGGGGTCGGGGACGAAGGCGGAGCGCCCTTGGTGGACGTTATTGACGTTGTTGACATCGTGGACACTTGGACGCTGGAAGCGATGCGGGCAATTTTGTCTCACCCCGCAAAACAGTGTCATTATGGCCCGTTTTGTTTTGAGAGTTTGTTTAATTATCCTGTTGATTATCAACAGGTTAGGCTCTTTTATTGATTGTGGCACGGTGGGTGCTTATATCAGGTACCACAAGGAGACCACACCATGACCGATTTAAACAAATGGACCCAAAAAGCGCAGGAGGCGCTGCAGAACGCGCGCCAACTTGCCATTCGTTTTTCACATCAGCAGCTTGACTGCGAACACCTGCTCGCCGCGCTGCTGGAGATGCCGGATGGACTCGCCGTGTCGCTGTTGACGCGGCTGGGTGTCGCAATCCCGCAGCTCCGCGCCCGCACGGAGGAGGAGCTGTCGCGCAAGCCGCGCGTTTCCGGTGATACCGAAGAGGGCAAGATCTATGTCACGCAGGCGTTGAACGCCATGCTGGTAAAGGCCGGCGACTACGCGAAACGGCTCAAAGACGAGTACCTCTCGGTCGAGCATCTGCTGCTCGCGATGACGGAATCGAAGACCCCGGCCGGCCGTCTGCTGGCCGAGGCGGGCGTCGATACCCGCAAGCTGTTGACCGCGCTCAAAGAGGTGCGCGGTAATCAACGCATCACGACCGACAACCCCGAGGGTCAGTACGAAGCGCTCAAGAAGTACGGCGTCGATCTCGTGGAACTGGCCAAGGCCGGCAAGCTTGATCCGGTTATCGGCCGCGACACCGAAATCCGCCACGTCGTGCGCATCCTTTCGCGCAAGACCAAGAACAACCCCGTGCTGATCGGCGAGCCTGGCGTCGGCAAGACCGCGATCGTCGAGGGGCTCGCGCAGCGTATCGTGCGCGGCGACGTACCGGAGGGGCTCAAGGACCGTACGATCTTCGCACTCGACATGACCGCCCTGATGGCCGGTGCCAAGTACCGCGGCGAGTTCGAGGAGCGGCTGAAGGCCGTGCTCAACGAGATCAAGGCCGCCGACGGACGCATCCTGCTCTTTATCGACGAGATCCACACCATCGTCGGCGCCGGCAAGACCGAAGGCTCCACCGACGCGGGTAATATGCTCAAGCCCATGTTGGCGCGCGGCGAGTTGCACTGTATCGGCGCGACCACGCTGGATGAGTACCGCACGCACATGGAGAAAGATGCCGCGTTGGAGCGGCGCTTCCAGCCGGTGCTGGTGGACGCCCCCAGCGTCGAGGACACAATCTCGATCCTGCGCGGCCTCAAAGAGCGTTTCGAAAGCCACCACAACGTCCGCATCCAAGATGCCGCGTTGGTTTCAGCCGCTGTGCTCTCCGACCGCTACGTGCAGGACCGCTTCCTGCCGGACAAAGCCATCGACCTGCTGGACGAGGCCTGCGCTTCGATCCGTACCGAGATGGATTCCATGCCGGCCGAACTGGACGAGATCACGCGCCGCGTGACCCGCCTGCAGATCGAGGAGACCGCGCTCAAGAAGGAGAAGGACAACGCCTCCAAGGTGCGCCTCGAAGAGTTGCGCAAAGAGTTGGCTGAACTAAAAACGCAGGCCGACGCCATGACCGCGCGTTGGCAATCCGAAAAAAAGGTGCTTGATGAGACGCGTGTGCTGCGCGAGAAACTCGAGGAGGCCCGTACCGCTTACGATCAGGCGGAGCGTGCCTACGACAACAACCGCGCGGCCGAACTCAAGTACGGCATCATCCCTGATTTGGAGAAACGCCTCAAGGAGGCCCAGGATCGGCTGCACGCCGCCGACGGCACCGTCATGCTGCGCGAGGAGGTCACCTCCGAAGAAATCGCCGAAGCCGTCTCGCGCTGGGCCGGCATTCCCGTGACGCGCCTGTTGGAGGGCGAGCGCGAGAAACTGCTGAATCTGGCCGGTGTGCTGCATCGCCGCGTGGTGGGTCAGGACGAGGCAGTCGACACCGTGGCGGACGCCGTGTTGCGCGCGCGCGCCGGCATCAAGAACCGCCAGCGGCCGATCGGCGCGTTCCTCTTCCTCGGCCCCACCGGCGTCGGCAAAACCGAACTGGCCAAGACGCTCGCCGCAGAGCTGTTCGATTCCGAAGCCGCCATGGTGCGCATCGACATGTCAGAGTACATGGAGAAGCACGCCGTCTCGCGTCTGGTCGGCGCGCCGCCCGGCTATGTCGGCTACGAAGAGGGCGGACAGCTTACCGAAGCCGTGCGCCGCAAGCCGTACAGCGTGGTGCTGCTCGACGAGATCGAAAAGGCGCACCCCGACGTCTTCAACATCCTCTTGCAGGTGCTCGACGACGGACGCCTCACCGACAGCCACGGACGCACCGTCAGCTTCCGCAACACCGTGATCATCATGACCAGCAACATCGGTTCAGAGTTCCTGGCGCTGGATCAATGGGACGGAACGGAATCGCCGGAGATCTCGCCCGAGATCCGCGAGAAGGTGATGAATCTACTCAAGACCTCCTTCCGCCCGGAGTTCCTGAACCGCTTGGACGAGACCGTGCTTTTCAAGCCGCTTGGACAAGCCGAAATCGCCGCGATCGTGCGCTTGCAGCTCGAAGACCTGCGCGCCCGTCTGGCGGAGCAGGATCTCGCGCTGGAGATCGACGACGCCGCGCTGGCGTGGCTGGCCGACAAGGGCTTCGATCCGGTCTACGGCGCGCGCCCAGTCAAACGTGCCATCCAACGTGCGCTTGAAACGCCGATCGCCCGCAAGATCATCGGCGGCGATTACGCGCCCGGCGCGACGATCCACGTCACCGCCGCAGATGGCGAGCTGGCATTGAGCTAGTTGGAATTTAGGATTTAGGAGTTAGGAGTTTTGCGAAGGGCGGGGCGGCTCGCCGCCCCTTTTGCACTCATCATTGCGAGCCACTGCGTGGTCGCAATAAGAAAGGTTGACCCGCGACCCGCGACTTGTGGCCAGCCCTGCCCCCCTAAAAAAACCTTCGTGGCCTTTGTGCCTTTGTGTGAGAAAAAATCCTAAATCCTCACTCCTAACTCCTCACTGCTCACTCCGCTCACTCCGCGCGGAGCGCGGAAGCCGGCGTGCAGAGATCGGTCCAATCATAGAAGCGGAGCGCGTTCTGCACGCACAGCGCGAAGTTGAAGCGATCGGCGCGGCGGATCACCTCTGCCCACGCGAGCGGGGCGTCCGCCAGTTCGAGTTTCGCGAACAGCGTCGGTTCGGCGGCGAAGGCATGTGCGGCGGCAACAGCCAACCCGCCCCGCGCATGCAGGATCACCGGAGCGCCCCCGTGCGCAGCGGCGTGCGCCCGTGCGCAGACGATAATCTCCTCCGCGCGTCGTCCGACCAACGATTCACCAAGCAGATAGAGCATGACGCCGATGCCCTCGTCAGTGTGCTTCGAACCATAGAAGCGATGCTTACACGCGCTGATCTCGCCGACCGCAGTCAGGTCGGTCGCCATCACGGGGTGGCCGGACGCCAGATAGGACGTGACCGTCTCCACCGCCTGCGTGCGGCCGCCTTCCGCAAGCACCAGCACAGGCGCGCCGGACACTTTTTCCGGAAGCAATGTGACCGCCGGCCAAGTGAGACGGCCCGGCAATGCGAAGTGTTGGCGAACGGTGGTAAATCCTTCGCCCGCCTGACGGCCGGTCTCTGTGCGTGTGGCGTTCAACTCGGCCAGCGGACGGATACCCGCCAACTCGCGGACTTTGCGGACACGCGCATCACCGACCAGCGGCGCACGCTGCTTCTCGATGGCGGCCAGTTCGTCGCGCATGATGTCGTAGACCGAGCGCGCCCCCGGCAGGTCGCGCACTTGGCCGGTCGACGTGACCCACGCATCCGGCTCCTGCAGCCCGCAGTCTGCGCTCTTGGCATCGTAAGATGCACACGACGCACGCAGTGCCGGCAGATCCAGCGGCAGCGCCGCAGTCTCGTCACGTAGCCAGCGGCGCATCCACTGGACCGATCCCACACGATTGCCCTCTTTCCAGCCGTGCGGACCGGGCACGTCCAACATCGCCACGCGTTCGCCCCAACCGAAGCGCTCGAACACAGCACGCGCTACGGCGTAACTTTTCTCACTGCCGGCGAACGGGAAGAAGTCGCCGTGCGCACAGTTCATGCAGACCGGCATCGGCGCGCGCGCCAACAGATAGCCGGCGTGGTTCATCCCGAAAGCAAGCTGCCCGAAGAAATTCTGCTCGGCATCCTGCGGGCCGCAGCGGTCGCAGACATCGCGTAGCGTGGAAATGTAGCAAGAGGGCGCGCCAGCACCGATCCGATCGTCCAACGCCATGATGTAGGACGAGAGCGTGCCACCGCCACTGTTACCCATCACCCCCAACCGCTGCTTGTCAATCTCCGGCCGCTCCTGCAGATAGTCCAGCACGCGCATGCCGTCCCAGATCCTGAAGCGCGCCGTGTTCCAGCCCAACAGCATGGCACTGACGCCGGTGATGTTGTGGCCATGGACATTGTGGGGCGGTTTTTTACCGGGCAGTTGCAACCGCTCGCCTTGATCGATCGGGTCATAGATCAGTGCCGCAAGGCCCGCCTGCGCGGCCAGCACCGCACCGCGCTGGTAATCTTTGGAGGCTTTGCCGTTACCGCTATGACCGCAACAGATTAGGACCGCTGGAAAAGGCGGTTTGAAAGCCGGAGCTTGGGGCAAGAAAAGGTGCCCAGTGACAAAGTGGCCGGGTTGGCTTTCGAGCAGAATTTTTTCGATCTTATAGCCTTCGCGATCCACGCTGCCGGTGACGCGTGCATTGAGCGGCGTGCGTGCTGGGAAGCCGCCGAACGAGGCCATCCAGCGTTCACGCAACTGTTTTTGGTGTGCGGCAAGTGCTTCTTTGGTCGTCAATGTGCCCCACGCCCTGTCAGCCGCCTCGTCTGCGGCGAGCACCTGGCTGAACACCGCCTCGTGCGAGGCCAGGCCGGCCGTGACCAACACCGGCACGGCTAGCGCGTCGGCCACCGCACCCGGCCGAGGCGCCGCCGCGACCGTACCAGCCGCTGTCGCGGCGATCAACGTGCACATTACAATCCGTCGTGTCATTGTCACTCTCCCGGTTACGTAATCGGTTAGCGGCAGGGGTGACGCGAGTCGAATGCGTGCCTGGTTTCAGATTTCATTGCGAAGCGCTGGGAGGGGCAAGCGTCTGCTTGCCCGCGGACGAGCAGGCGCTCGTCCCTCCCAGCGGCGGCCATGCCGCCGCCCAGCAAAATCTCTGCGTCTCTGTCTCTGCGTCTCTGCGTTAAAAAACGCTCAACTCTCAACGCTCAAGGAAAGCGGGCGATGACGCCCGTGCCCCCGACTCACCCATCCCACCTTTCATCAGAAACACGCGAGCTTCGCGCGCCTCTGCCACCAACCGATTACTCGGTTACAGGCTGACCCACTGTCCGTCGGTTGCCGACTTCAGTATCGCGTCGCAGACCCGGGAGGTCTCGTACGCATCGCGGAAGGTCGGACGCGCATTCTCGCCCTTGGCTGCGGCCTCGAGGAAATCGGCGACCTGATGCACGAAGCTGTGCTCGTAACCGATCTGCAGGCCAGGCACCCACCAGTGACTCATGTAGGGCTGGTCGCCATCGCTGACATGGATGGAGCGCCAGCCGCGCACGATCCCTTCGTCGCGATGATCGAAGTACTGCAAGCGGTGCAGGTCGTGCAGGTCCCATTTGATTGAGGCCTTCTCGCCATTGATCTCGAAGGTGAAGAGCGCCTTATGACCGCGCGCATAACGGGTAGACTCAAAGTTGCCCATTGAGCCATTCGCAAAGCGGCAGAAGAAGGTACAGGCATCGTCGATCTTGACCGGCTCGACTTTGCCGGTATCGGCACTCTTGCGCTCTTTCACAAACGTCTCCGTCATCGCGTTGATGTCCGTGATCGGGCCGTTCTGCCAGAGGGCGATGTCGATGCAATGGGCCAACAGGTCACCGGTCACACCAGAGCCGGCCGTCTTGGCGTCCAGACGCCAGGTATCTTTACCGCCCTGCGGCACATCGGCGCTAATTGTCCAGTCCTGCAGGAAGTTGGCGCGGTAGTGGAAGATCTTGCCGAGTTTCCCTTCGTCGATGAGCTTTTTCGCCAAGGTCACGGCCGGAATCCGCCGGTAGTTGAACGAGACGAAGTTGAGCACGCCGGCCTTCTCCACCGCTTCGGTCATGGTCAGCGCTTCGGCAGCGTCGCGGGCGAGAGGCTTTTCGCAGATGATCATTTTACCAGCCTCGGCCGCCGCGATGGCGATTTCGGCGTGGAGGTTGTTGGGAACACAGATCTCGACGAGGTCGATGTTTTTGTCTTCGACCACACGCCGCCAATCCGTCGCGACGGACTCATATCCCCAACTGTCGGCAAACGCTTTCGTCCCGGCTTCGTTCGTTCCGCAAACGGTCTTCAGCACAGGCTCGTAGGCGAGGTCAAAGAAATTGCCGACCCGGCGGAAGGCGTTTGAGTGGGCTTTGGCCATGAATCCGCGGCCAATCATTCCGATATTCAGCTTTTTTTTGGTTGCCATTTTGGGTCTCCTTTTTTTTGAAAATGTCGAGGCACTTGCAAAACCCTCGTTGCTCTTTCATGGGCGGGACGCCCATGCCACGAAGGATGTGGCACGGGCATCTTGCCCGTGTTTGCTTCATGGGCGGGACGCCCATGCCACAGGGGGTTTTGCAAGAGCCTCATGTGTGATATCACTCTGCCCAGCCGTGGGCTTCGCGCACCTTCAGCATTGCCCCGAGGATGCTGTTCCAAGTGCCGGGGCGCATCATCACCTCGTTGGTGAACATGCAGCCGTCCCAGCAGATGTGGCGGATCGTCTGTGTCAGTTCGCCGTTTTCATCGCGCAGCCACTGACCCGCGCACCAGACGATGTCCAGCTTGCCGTTGGGGTCGTCCGGCAGACAGTGGCGGCCGGTCTTGTCGTGCGAGCCTTGGCCCTTGACCGTGGCGTCGTTCTGCGCCACATGGAAGTCGATCGTCCACGGGCGCAGGGCGGTGGCGAGCTTCGTGTAGGCGGCACGGAAGGTCGCGGTGTCGGACCAGTCGAAATTCTCCGGCAGGATACGCGCTTCGGGCGCGTTGTAGCCCATCAGATAGAGCATCGTGTGCGCCAAGTCGGCCTGGAAGCCCAGAGCCTTGGGACGGTCTACGCCTTCGAGCACGTCGAGCATGGCACGCCATGAATGCATGCCGCCCCAGCAGATCTCGCCCTCGGCGGCCAGCCACTCGCCAGCATCCTCCGCGATGTCACACGCCTGCTTAAAGGAGTCGATGATCATCCGCGTATTGCCGGCGGGGTCTTTGGCCCAGTCGGCGACACCGCCCGATGAATCGATGCGAACGACGCCCGACGGGCGCACACCCAGTTCGCGCAGCCGCTGACCGATGCGGCACGCCTTGCGCACCTGATCCAGCCAGTGGGCACGTTTCTCTTCGCCACCAAAAGCGCAACCGCTCCACACAGGCGCCACCAGCGAACCGACGGCCAACCCTTTGGCCGTCACGGTATCCGCGAGGCGCTTGAGGTCGTCATCCGTCGAATCGATATCGACATGCGGCGCACTGAGGAAGAGATCGATGCCATCAAACCGGGCACCGTCCACGCAGGCCGCCGTGGTGAGATCGATCATGGTCGAGAGTTCAATGATCGGCTCGGGCGTATCGGGACCTTTGCCTACGACACCCGGCCAAGCGGCATTATGCAGTTTCGGAAAAGTGTTAGACATAATATTCTCCTTTCTTAAGCAGATTGTTTCTCACACAAGGCTCTTGTAAAACACTTCGTGGCATGGGCGTCCCGCCCATGAAGCACGGGCAGGATGCCCGTGCTACACCTGCAAACAAAGGGTTTTGGATGAGCCTCATGTCAAAAAACCTTTGTGCCTTTGTGTGAGGTTAAGTTCAGCTTTGCTGGCCGATCTCCGGCGCGTCCGGATTCACTTCGGGGCCGAAGTAGCGCAGGATCTCCAGCGGCTCGCTCTCCGAGGCGTTCACATAGGTGACACCCGCGCGCGCGGCATCGTGCACCACGAAGAACTCGTCGTCCGTGATGTCGTAGAAGCGGATCATGTTGGGGCTGGAGATGCGCTGGCCGTTGATGGTGCCCTCGCCCTGCACAGTGATCAGGCAGTAGGCGCCGTTGTCCTTGATGGTGCAGGAGCAGCCGGGCAGCACGGTCAGGCGCTTTGCGGTGACGCACTGCCAGCCCTTGACGCGGCCGTAGTTGATCCAGTAGTCCAGATATCCGTCCTGCTCAGAACCTCCCGCCAGCACCGGCTCGAGGAAGTGGTTCTTGTAGAAGTGTGGATCGGTGTTCTCCTTGAGATCGACCATGCCGGCGATGAAGTCCAAGTCCTTCTGCTTGTTTTTGGGCACGTCCTTGACCAGCAGCGACCACGGCACGTAGTTCTCATCGACCAAATTCTGGAACATCGCGAACACATCCGAGCCCCACTGCGGCTCGTAGGTGCAGAGCGAACCCGGCGCGTGCAGCACGTTCGGCGGCACAAACCAGCCGGTACCGACCTTCAGGCGGTAGGCCTGCGAGATGTCGGTGATACCGTTATCGCCTTGGTTCCAGCGCTCGAGACAGCGGACGATGTCCGCCTTGGTCGTGCCGGGCACCAGACCGAAGAAGGTGTAGGGGAAACGCGCGCCCAAGTTGTTGTGCTGCGGCGGGAAGTAGTAAGACTCCGGCTTGCCCTCCTGCCCCACCAGCTTAGCGAGCTTGTCGTCCTGATGCAGGTGGTGCGGCAGCGGTCCGAGGTTGTCGAAGAACTTGCTGTAGACCGGCCAGCGCTGGTACTTCTTCCAGATCTTCGCGCCGACGATCGTGGCACCCAACCCGGCCACCACATCGCGCAACAGCACGCGCTTGTTCTCGAAGACCACATAGCTCAGGCCCTCATCCGGAAGACGCCCCTCGTTCGCCGCCTCGGTGGTCGAGCCGAACCAGCGCTCGTCGATACCGCCGCGGTTAAGTCCGAAGGCATAGAGATCATCCGGGTGAAGCTTCAACCTGCGTCCGGGATAACAGAACGAACGCGGCACCCAGTTCGGTGTCAACCGCAACACGCCGTTGCCCGCATTCAGCGCGGCATCCGCAACGCTATTCACATTCTTTTTGACAGTCTTCAACTCTTTTACTGATCGAGCGCCCATGATGGCTAACCTCCCTTTCTTACAAATCGTGAGACCAAACAGAATACACTTAAATCATACACGTCCACCCTTGACATGTCTTGTAAAGGCTCGTTTGATATGTGTATTTAATCGGCGCGTTCTCTCGACTCGACAAACGGGTTTCCGCCCGTTACCATTCTTTTCTGTGTTCTGGCACCCCATCGGGCTGGGAAAACCAACAAAGAACGAGTTGTTTCTCACACGAAGGCGCTAAAGGAAACAGGGTGTTATGAAAAAACCTTTGTGTTCTTTGTGCCTTTGTGTGAGATTGAATTGGGGTACGGGCTAAGCTCGCGTTAGGCACTATCGGTGATGCACACAACCTAAGGAAGCTTGATGAACATGCGTACATTGGGAATCGGATGTTTAGTACTGGTCGGAGTGCTGGCTTTCGGCCAGCCTGAAAAAGACTTTTTCTTCAAGAACAACGACTCGGTTGTTTTTCTGGGCGACAGCATCACCCAGCAAAAGCTCTACACCACCTACATCGAAGCCTACACGCTGACGCGCTTCCCGGACCACCGTTTCTGTTTCCGCAACGTGGGCTGGGGCGGTGATACCGCGTGGCTACGCCAGCGTTTCAAGACGGATGAGAAAGCGCTCTTCTCCGCGACAGGTGCCGTGCTGGACGAGATGGTGGAAAAAGCGGTACGGGCCGGCCTGAAGCGCGACGTACTGCCGCACAAGCCCACGGCCGTCACGGTCAAGTTCGGCATGAACGACCATGCCTATCAGGCGTTCCGCGAAGACATCTGCCGCGCATATGTACGCAGCCAAGGCGAAATCGTGGACACCCTCATGAAGGAAGGCGCCCGCGTCGCCCTGATCACTCCGCAGCCGATCGAGGACAAGTCCCCGGTCGAACACGACAAGAACGTGAAGAACCAATCGCTGCACAAATTTTCCGCCGCCCTGTACGACGTGGCGGCTGCGCGCAATGCGTGGTTCGTGAACCTGTTCGAGCCTTATATGAAACTCATGCTGACCGCGCGCGCTGCCAAGCCGGACGCCATGATCGGCGGCGGTGACGCCGTACACCCGGGGCCGGTCGGTCATACGCTGATGGCATGGATCATCCTGAAGCAACTCCAAGCGCCGATGCTGGTCTCCTGCTGCGAAGTGGATGTGTCGCGCTGGTTCTTCCTCAGCAAGATCAAACGCCAAAGGAACTGCACGCTCTCCGATGTGCAGGTCAGGGACGGCGTTGTCAGCTTTGACCGGCTCGACCACGCGCTGCCGATGCCGATCGACACCAGAGCCACGGCCGCCCTCTCGCTGGCACCGATCACCGATGATCTGAACCGCTACAAGCTAAAGGTCGAGGGCCTCAAGGCCGCGAACTACGCCCTGACCATCGACGGTCTGCACGTCGCCGATTTCAGTCGCGAAGATCTTGCCCGCGGGGTAGACCTAGTGAATTACTCCACGCCGAACTCCGCACAGGCGCTCCAAGTCCTGGACTTGGTGTTCAAAAAGAACGACGCCTATTTCGAGCGCTGGCGCAAGGTGCAACTCGCAAACGGTCCGGCTGAAAAAATGGCCGAACTGGACCTGCGCATCGCCGACCTTGAGGCGCAGATTGATGTCGCGCGCAAACCCAAGCCGCACCGCTTTGAACTGACACCTCTTTGACATGATTTCCCGCTACGCGGGCGCATAAACGACATGATTGACATGACTGACATGACTGACATGATTTGGAGGGCGAGTGTCCCCACGAGCCGCCTTCCGCTGTGCGGAAGGATGGTTTCAGGATCCATTGCGGAGCACCGGGAGGGACGAGCGTCTGCTCGTCCGCGGGCAAGCAGACGCTTGCCCCTCCCAGCGGCGGTCACGCCGCCACCCCGTAAGAGATCCCTGCGCCTCTGCGTCTCTGCGTTAAAAAAACGCCCGACGTTCAACGCTCAACGCTCAACGCTCTGCGGGCGGGGACGCCCGCGCTCCCGACTGCGCATCTTTCGGCCGCACTCCCCTTTCCTGTGTCTTCTGTTAGCTGTCTGCGGGATGCTTGCCTTCTCGCACGGGAACGCACAACCGGCCGCCAACCGCTTCGTGGGATACCGTTCCGGCTTTAACCGCGACACGCTCGCGTTGCAGATCCTGCTCGACCGCCAACACCTCTCCTGCAACTGCGTTGACGGCGTGTGGGGACTGCGAACAGAAATCGCGCTGGTGACCTGGCAGACGCTCAATGGCCTGCCCCCCACCGGCATCCCCGACGCCGCCGTGCTGGAAGCACTCGGCGGCGATGACGACGTGCTGACGCGCTACACCATCACCGCCGCCGATGTGGCTGCCCTAGGCCGGGTGCCGCAGGATTGGGAAGAGCGTGCGCGACTCAAGGCACTGCCCTACGAGACCCTGCAAGAGTTCCTGGCCGAAAAAGGCCACGCCTCGCAGCGGGTTATCGAACGCCTGAATCCCGGCCTGTCCTGGCCGAATCCGCCGGTGGGCAGTGAAGTCGTGTTGCCGAACTGCGCGTATGACAAGCCCGCCAAGGCCGGCTCGATCCGCATCTCGCTCTCACGCACCGAGGTGACGGTTTTCAATCCTGAAGGACAGCTTGTCGCGCTTTTCCCATGCTCGATCGCGCGTGAAAAATCCAAGCGGCCTGACGGCGAGGTCTCGGTCAAGGCTGTCGCACAGAACCCCAACTACACCTACGACCCTCAGCTCTTTGTACCGGGCGGCTCTAAAAAAACCAAACTCCTCATTCCGCCGGGGCCGAACAATCCGGTGGGGCTCGCCTGGATCGGCCTTTCGCTACAGGGCTACGGCATCCACGGCACCCCCACTCCGGAACATATCGGACGTGCCGAATCCAAGGGATGCTTCCGGCTCGCCAACTGGAACGCGGTCAAGCTACTCGCGATGGTAGAGCACGGCACGCCAGTCGTGATCGAGGAGTAGGCGTAGGCTACGGCAGTCTGCCGCGTGCTGCGTCGACTGCGGTTTTGCGGAAGGCCTGGGCGGCTTCGTGCGAGCAGGCCGGCACCACTTCCGCCGCAAAGGCGGCGCTCTTGGCCATGCAGGCGCGCCCTTCCGGCGTGGTATAAAAGGTGGCTAGCGCACGCAGCTCCGCCTCATTGAAGTGGCGCAACAGCGCTGTGCGGATGATGCGGCGTAGTTCGATGACATCAACGTTGCGCATGAAAGCGTCGTGCGCCCGCGTCTGCTTTTCGGGTCGCGTGTAGGTTGCGGCGTAGGGCCGCGCCAATTGCGCCATCATGATCTCCGGCGGAACGATATCCATCAGCGCATCGGCATACTGTTCTGCAGTGGTCGGCGTCGGGGCGACCGGCGTGGCGGTACGGCATGCGCTGACCAAGACAAGCGGCGCGAGCCAGAAAAGAGGACGTACGTTCATGTTGGAATCTCCTGTCGGGCCGACGCGGAAGCGTCCAATACGCTCCGGTAGACGGCCTCTGTGGCGTGAGCCGATTTTTCCCAAGTGAATTCGGCAGCCTTGCGGTAGCCGGCCTCGATCTTCTCCTCGCGAAAAGCCGGCTGATCGAGCAACAGGCTCACCGCGCTGGCAATGGAAGTGCGGTCACTCGGATCACAGGTGACAGCCGCCGCGCCGCAATTTTCGAGGACCGCGCCGCCCGAGCAGACCACCGGACAGCCACAGGCCATGGCTTCAATCGGCGGCAGGCCGAATCCTTCATCATGGGAGGGAAAGACGAAAGCCTGCGCCAGCGAATAGAGCACGGGCAGGTCTTCAGCGCTGACATAACCCGTGAGAATCACGCGATGGCGCACACCGTTCCGGTGGATGGCCGCATCGATCACCGCAGCGGCAGCAGAATCGGCCGCACCGGCTAGCACGAGATGCAGATCCGGCCGCTCGCTTTGTACGATAGCGAATGCGTCGATGAGACTGAGGATGTTTTTGCGTGATGTCAGGTCGCCGACAAAAAGCAGGAACGAGGTGGGCAGGTCGTAACGCTGGCGCACGGCCTGCAAGCGCGCGTGATCGGTGCAATGCGTCATCGCCTGTGAAAGTCCGGGCGATATGACGTGGATACGTTCTTCGCGCACCGCGGGGAAGCGTGTCAGGACGGTGTTTTTGATATAGGACGAGAAGGTGATGATCGCGGCAGCTTTTTTGACCGAAGGGGGAATCAGCAATTTGTAATGCAGGATATTGCGCGTGCGACAGAATTGGGGGTGAGTCATCACATGCAGGTCATGGATCGTGAGCACCAAGGGGCAGGGCGTCAACAGCGGAGCGACATAGGCGGGCGCGTGCAACAGAGGCGCGCGGGCGCGCAACAAAAGCAACGGAAGCACGGTTTGTTCCCACGCGATACGCAACAGACGCGAGCGCGAAGCCGCCGCGCAGATCGTCCGCAGACGCACATGCGGCGCAACGGGGATGGCGCGGTGTCCGGATGGAACACAGACGCAGGTTCGGAGCGAACCATACCGCGCCAATGCGCATGCCAACTGATGTACCGTCACTTCCACACCGGAATACGGTTCACGCAAGACCATGGCATTATAGAAAATCTCTGGCATGTGGGTTTTAGTATATAGGATATGTCAGATAAAAAACAGCGCCATGCTTTTACCCCACCGTTGCGAGCCACTGCGTGGTCGCAACGATCGATCCCGATCCCGATTGGGGTGGAACCCTGAAACCCTGAAACCCTGAAACCCTGAAACCCTGAAACCCTGAAACCCTGAAACCCTGAAACCCTGAAGCCCTGAAACCCTGAAACCCTGAAACCCAAATTGACGGGGGAACAACGGACTTGTTATTCTGAAAGCATCCTAACTAACGGAAGAAAGGAACACAATGATGAAAACGATGCGTGTACTGTTGTCTATCTGTGCTTGTGCCCTGCTGGTGATGGCCGGCTGTAAGAAAGAATCGGCGGCGGAAGCCGGTGCGGCACCTGCGGCCGATGGAGCCGCCGCGAGCAGTGTGCTTGATCTTGACGACACGACCTTCGCCGCAGCGACCGCGCAAGGCGTGGTGCTTGTCGATTTCTGGGCCCCTTGGTGCCCGCCCTGCCGCGCGCAAGGACCGATCATAGATGCCGTAGCCAAGCAGCTTGGCGACACCGCCAAGGTCGCCAAAGTAAATGTCGATAAGGCGAAGACCACCGCCCAGACGTTCGGCGTCCGCAGCATTCCCACGCTTGTGGTCCTGAAAGACGGCAAGACCGTCAAGTCTTTCACCGGACTGACGCAGGCGGATGCCTTGGTGGCCGCCGTCAAAGAGGCGCTGTAAAAAGCGCCACCTGACCATATTGCCAACACCCTGAACAAAGGATTTTTATGCGCACGACCCTTTTCTTGTTCGCCGCCCTCGCGGCTGTCCTTCACACCGTAGCGGCCGAGCCCCAGACGGCACCGGCCGAGACGCCCGGCATGACCCGCATCTTCAACGGCAAAGACCTGACCGGCTGGGAGGGCGATCCCTCGCTCTGGTCGGTCAAAGATGGTGCCATCCGCGGCGAGACAACCGCCGAGAATCCAGCCCAAGGCAACACGTTCCTGATCTGGAAAGACGGCACCACGAAGGACTTCGAACTCCGCCTCTCTTTCCGCTGCACTGCCGCGAACAACTCGGGTATCCAGTACCGCTCCACGCGTCTGCAGAGCAAACCCGGTGCCAAGAACCAGTGGCGCCTCAAGGGTTACCAGCACGAAATCCGCAACGAGCAGAAACTGCCGAATGTCGCCGGGTTCATCTACGACGAAGGCGGCAAGCGCGGCCGCATCTGCTTGGTCGGCGAGCAGGCGATATGGACCGACGGCAAAAAGCAGGTGCAGGCGTCACTGATCGACGGCGAGGCGTTCAAGGCGCTTTTCAAACTCAACGACTGGAACGATGTCGTGATCGTAGCCAAGGGCAACCACATGCGCCACTATCTGAACGGCCGACTGATCCTTGACTTTACCGACGACCCTGCGCTGGCTCTGCTGGACGGCGTGCTGGGCCTGCAACTGCATGCCGGGCGGCCGATGTGGGCGGAGTTTAAGGATATCCGCATCAAGACGTTGGAGTAGTGACGATTTTATTTGCACCTTTCTTGAGAAAGATGCACGCCGCCTGCGCTTGCGTGCGGCTTCTTGGTCTTGCTACAGTGAGTACTACGAAAGGAAGGAAATCCATTATGATTAAGCATGTTTTGTTTTTCGGTGCGCTCATTTCCGCATGCACGGTCTCGGCAGCCGAAGTCATCAAGGTCGGTATCATCGGCCTCGACACCTCGCACAGCGTCGAGTTTACCAAACTCCTGAACGCCGACACCGTCGAGCCGCAATACGCAGGCTGCCGCATCGTGGCGGCCTATCCGCAGGGCAGCCGCGACATCGCCTCCAGCACCAACCGCGTGCCGGGGTACATCGAGAAGGTCAAGCCGTTCGGCGTCGAGATTGTCGACTCGATCGACACCCTGTTGAAAAAGGTCGATGTGGTGTTGCTGGAGAGCAACGACGGGCGTGTCCATCTGGAGCAGGCGCTACCGGTTTTCAAGGCGGGCAAGCGCGTGTTTATCGACAAGCCGATCGCCGGCTCGCTGCCGCATGTGCTGGCGCTCTTTGAGGCGTCCAAGCGCTACAACGTGCCGATGTTCTCCTGCTCGTCGCTACGCTACACGCCCAAGACCCAAGCCCTGCGCAACGGCCAGCACGGTGCAATCGTGGGAGTCGAAGCCTACAGTCCCTGTGCACTTGAAGCCACGCATCCCGATCTTTTCTGGTACGGTATCCATGGCGTGGAAACGCTCTTCACGCTGATGGGCACCGGCTGCGAGTCGGTCGTGCGCGTTTCCTCGCCCGGCACAGATCTGGCGATCGGCACATGGCGCGAGGGACGTATCGGCACCTTCCGCGGCAACCGCGAATCGCGCAATGGCTACGGCGCGACGGTCTTTCTGGCGAAGGGCCTGCAGCGCGTTGACGATTTCAAGGGATACGGCCCGATGCTGGCGGAGATCGTGACCTTCTTCAAGACCGGTGTCGCGCCGGTCAAGCCGGAGGAGACGATCGAGCTGTTCACCTTCATGGAGGCCGCCGACGAGAGCAAGCGCCGCGGCGGTGTGCCGGTGCGCCTCGATGAGGTTCTGGCCAAGGCCAAAGCTGAAGCGGCGAAAATCCCGCTGGAATAATGCCGTCCGTTCACTCCTCGACCGGGAAAGCGGGCGAGGTAAGCGAGGCACGTAACTCAGCCGCATGCGCGTAAATCGCGCGCTCCTCCTGCGGCGTGAAAAAGAGGTCGAGGTGGCCCACCGCCTCGGCCTCGTTGTCTGTTGAGTGCAGGGCGTTGTCTTTGTGGTAGAGCCGCCCCTCGCGCACAATCCGCTCGCGCAACTCAGGCTTGAAGAACTGGCGACTGTTGAGGACCAGCGGGTGCGCCTTGCTGCGTTCCTCAACCGAGCGCCAGCACGGTTCCGGATCGAAGACCACCACCGCCACCACCGGCCAGCCGCCCCGCCGCCACTTGTTGCCGCGCATGTATTTCGCACGCGTCAGCCGCGTCAGCCAAGGGATGTCTTTGACGGCGAGCAATGTGTAGTGCTGGGCCAGTTCGTCGAGCATCATCTGCCGGAAACCTTTGCGCACCGCCTTGGCGCGCAACACGAACAGGTTGAGTTCGCCGGGGTGCTGCGCCGCCGTCAGCAGCGCGAAGAACCGGCTTTTGAAGAGGTGCTTGAACTGATTCTGCAGATAACGCGCCGCTGTCTCAGCATCAATCGCGAAGCCCTGCTCTGCCAACAGGCGGTGCATGTCGAAGAGCGAGAGGTCGTACGGGCGTCCGAGCCGTTGCGCCAGTTCTTTCACGAAGCCGTAACGTTTGTACGCCCGGAAGGCGAGCGGATCTGTGGCGTCCGCACGGCAGGCCTCCGCCTTCTGGTAAGCGAGATGGTAGAGCAGCGAAACGTAGAGGTCGTCATCGCACGGCACGTAGAACGCATCCTGCCAGCGTACGCGGCGTTGCAGGATCGCATTAGCCAATGCGGCGGGAAAGTAAGCCCCGCCGACAAAGTCCGCGCCATGACCGGCCGTCACGCTGTAGAGATCGCACTTGATCCCCTGCCACTTCGGCACCCCGCGAAATGAGCGGGCAACCGCTTCGACCGCGCGGTCTTCAAGCAGGATGTCCATGTCATCCTTGCTGCCGCGCGCCGGACACTCGCCCATGTTGAGGTAGCCGCGTAACACCGCATAGGCGAAACCGTTCTCCTCAAGCCAACTGAAAAACTGCGCGGGATCTCGTAAATAGATTCTCATGGATTCTCTCAACGTGCGATTCAAGGTAACGCAATAACGGATTCCGGCTGGCCGGGAAGGTGCGTGACGATACGTACGGCCGCACTCGGCGCGCTTACCGGATAGAAGCTCGCCTCATACGGGAAGCGCTCGCAGACGCGGGTTTGACCGTCGCAGGTAAAGACCACGCGCGCGCCGGAAATCGGGTCGGCGGTGAGCACGGCGTAGACGGCGTCTTTGCCCCACGGCGAGCGGATCGTGAAAGCGTGGGCCGCGCCGAACGCACCGGCGGCAGCCGTGCGGTGCGAGGTGGCGAGCGGCTGCGACGCGGGGAAGACCGTGCGCGTGGCGGCGGGATAACCGACCGTGACCATCGAGAGCGGCGCGATCTCGACCGTGAAGGCGCCCTCCTGCAACGCCGGAGCGGGACGGGCAGTAGCCTCCCGAGCCGCTTGGAACGGATCGGCATTACCCTCGAACAGAAGGCCGTCGCCGGCGGTGACGCCGCTCTTTGCGGTATCGAGCTGCACGCGCACCGTGCGCCGCGCGCGCGTCTGATTCATCAGCATCACCCAGAAACGGTCAGGGCTACGCGCCGCCAACCAGTCGGTTTGCAGGTCGGTCGTCACCAAGCCACGTTCCAGCCAGAGCACGGCGTTGCGGTCGCTGTAAACCGTTCCCGGTTCGGCGGTATAGACACGGTTGTTGAACCAAGCGTAGTTCTTCTGCTTGACCCATGGGAAGACGACCTGACCACCGGAACGCGCCTCGGCATCGGCCACGAGGTAGTCCATGGCAAAGGCATAGTGTACCGGGATGTGGTGGTAGTAGATGCTGGTGATATCGGGACCGGTATAGGGATAGCGAGGATCGTGGACGAGGTCGGTGAAACAGGTCAGGTAATAGCCCGGATAGTTCGCGAAGCGGCCGATCACGCTGTTGCGCGCGAAGGTCCGGAAGAGCGTGCGGTTGGTATGGCGGTAGACGCGCAGCAGATGCGGCGCCCAGGTCGATTGCATGATGTTGTTCATCGCACCGTTGAAGGCGGTGTAGGTCGAGGGCTGTTCAAGGCCGAGCCCAACCGGCGAGACTTGCCACGCGGGAACGCGGCGGGTCGGCGTATCGTTGGGTTGTCGTGGCCAGCCCAAGCGAAAGAGTTGGTCGTTCTTGTGCCAGATCCGGTGATAGGTAACCTGCGAGCCGTCGGGATGCACTGTCACCTCGCCTGCGGGTGCGCGCGGGTGCGACCACTGGCCGGCAACAGTGTGGTACGCGCCCTCGACCGCCGCCGCGAGGTAGTTCGTGTCGCCGGTTGCCTCGAAGAGATCAACCACATCCCACCAATACGGATAGAAGCTGATGTTGTAAAAGGCGCTGAAATCAATCGGCTGCGTTTGGCGTCCGTAGACCGCCTGGGCCAGCCATTCATTGGCGTCGGCCATGACGGCATCGAGGCGCACCAGATCCGGCGCGAGACGGTGCGCGGCCAGCATCTCGGTCCAAGGGGCTGAACTGTTGTAGCTGCGCGCATGGCGGAATTTTCCCTCGGGCAACGCAAATTCGCGGAGCCACGGATTGAGTCCGCCGGTAAGGCGCAGTGCGCCTTCCCAGCAGGTGGTGCCATAGAAAGTACCGGGTATCGCGATCTGCTGTTTGACCGGACGGCCGACGCGGTTGGTCCCGCTCTGAAGAATGTCCGATCCTCTGCGGCTCAGCAAGAACTCAAGCGTGGGCAACGCACGCGCCTGCCAGAAGGTTTCGCTGCGCGACAACAACGCGGCCGAGAGTAGCACCAACGGTGCGGCATGCTTGCTCATGGTGGCACTCTCGATGTCATAGAAGCCACGGAGGTGGCTGTTCCAGCCGCCGAACTCGTCGTTCATCATCAGGTCGGTCATGTTGAGCACCGCATCGGTGAGCGAGGCACCGAGCGGCTCGCGGTAATCGGTGACCTTCAGGATATTCAGGCAACAGGCTTCCAGCGTCTCTTTCCAATCGGCGGGACGGGTCATGACACGCCAGTTGATGAGGCGCGTTTCACCGGCGGCGAGGTATGAACACGGGCTTCCCAACACAGGGCTGAAGAAAGCGGGCTGCACCTGCGCACGACTGTTGAGCAGCGAGAAGCCGCACACCGCGTTGGTGGCGTTCGGCCACTCGAACGGCAGGTCGGCCGGCTCAGCCGCGACCACGACCGAGAGCGGCGCACCGTCCGCCAGCCACGGCACCTGCGCCAGTGCCAACGGATGGGGCGTCAGGGTGTTGCACAACAGATCCGCCGTCGCCGGCAACCGCTGGAACTGATAGAGCGGCGGAAGTTGCACAAACGCGACCTGTTCGCGCGCGGTCGGCACGAAGGCGGAGAAGCCGAGCGCATATGAGCCTCCGTCCTTGGCAGTGAGGCGCGCCTGAACGCGCAGCGTGTAAGGGTCGTCGGGGTCGATACTCCAGCGCACCGGCAGTGCCTCGCCGTCCGCTGATTCGTAGCGCAGTTCGATCGACGCGGCATCGGCCGACAGCAACACACGCGGTACGAAACGGCATGCCGGCGCGGCGGCGTAAGGGTCGGTGGTCTGGCTGCTGGTTTCGATCGTCACATCGTTGAGCGTCACGCGGATCGGCGTGCGCGAGCCCTTCCAGAGCGCGACGCGCCGCAAGTCGGCACGCGCATCGGCAGCATACTGCACAAAGAGCGTTTCGTCGCCTGCCGCATCCGGCAGGTCCACCCACGCACCGTTTCTGAGCAAGCGGGTACGGCGCACGATCCAAGGCTTGCCTTGCGGATCGCGGCCAGCCGCGAAGGTGACGCGCAGGACGGGCGTCTCCAGTCGCACAAGCGTTTTAGCCTCCGTGCAATCCACAGCCACCGTATTGAACGCCTCGGAACCGGCAAGCAGCACCGTTTTCGGACGGACGCGGAGGCGGCTCAGTTGGGCACCGGACAGGGTGCCGGGGTCTTTGTCCGTGCGGGTGATGAAGATCGCATCACAACGTCCATAGTTGCGCGCGGTGTCGTGCAAGGACAGCAGATGATCGCCCGTAGCGAGCGTGCGCTTGCCGAGGAGTTGCCACGCGAAGCCTTCGCGGCCATGCGTACCGGCCTCTTTCTCAAACGCGACATTGTTGACTCGGAGGGCGAAACGCCGCGTTTTCGGACGGTCATGAGCGAAATCGCGCGAGCGCACCCAGAAGGCGTATTCAGCGTCAGCATCCAGCGTAATACGCGTGACGGCGTCAAACCGGCCGTCGCGTGCGTCTTGGGACACCAGCAGAAAGGCGCGGCCAGAGGCGGCGGTGTCACCGTTTTTCGTCCATGCGCCGTAAAACTGAAAATCCTCCGCCTCGATCAACATCGCATCTGCAGCGCGCAGTCCTTGGACCACCATCATTGTCACGGCCACAAGCAGGCCTCTCGCAAACGCATTCATCTTTCATCCTCCACAAACCATCCGTCCGTCGCTCTCCTATCCGGCTGTAATCATGCCAGAAGCCCGCGCGATCAGCGAGACCAAAAGTCCGTGCCAGCGCCCCCACTATTCGCTATCCGTACTTCCCGCCAGTTCACGGTGGCGGAAGCAATCGACCGTGTGATCATTCACCATGCCGACGGCCTGCATCAGCGAGTAGCAGATGGTTGAGCCGACAAAGGCAAAGCCAAGCCGTTTGAGATCGCGGCTCATCAGGTCTGACGTGTGCGTCCGCGCGGGGACCTCCTCCGGCCGCCGCCAGGCATTCTGCTGCGGCGTGCCATCCACGTAGCGCCAAAGAAAAGCGTCGAGCGAACCGTGCGTCTCCATAATGCCAAGCACGCCGCGCGCGTTGCGAATCGCGGCGGCGATCTTGAGTCGGTTACGCACGATACCGGGGTCGGCCAACAGGCGTGCTGTGTCGGCCTCACCGTAACGGGCAACGCGCGCGACATCGAAATCGTGGAACGCCGCGCGGTAGTTCTCGCGTTTGCGCAGAATCGTCAGCCAACTCAATCCAGCCTGTGCGCCTTCGAGGATCAGGAATTCGAACAACCGCCGATCGTCGTGCAGCGGCACCCCCCACTCGCGGTCGTGATACGCCTGATACAACGGATCGTTCCCGCACCAAACGCAACGGACAATACGCACCCTATCGGCCTCGTTCATCGCGTCGCTTTGCGGTTGAGGTCGAACCACTTCCGGATCACCTTCTGGCGCTCCGGCGGCATTGCGACCGGTTGTGTGTCGGCTTCGTTGTCGCTATGCTCTAGGCTCCAGCCGCTCCATTCACGGAAAGCGTGGTATGACCAGTCCCAGCCATACTCTTCAAAAATCTCGGTGACATCCTGTAGATAACGCGCGGCGCCCTGACCCCAGCGGATCGCGCTGAATTCGCCGATGTAGATGGGCACGTTGTAGGCCAGTTGAAAGTCCCGTACCGGTTGCAGTTCGCGTCGCAGCGCCTCTTTATCGTAATGCCGTCCGTCGATCATACCGGGATAAGCCCAACGTGCCTTGGCACCATGCACGCCCTGATGCGTGTAGGCATGAGGACGGTACATGTGCGCTTGGTATACGATGACGCCCGGCACCTTCATCGGACGGACGAAGTTGAAGCCGCCGGGGTCGTCCCACTGATCCACCTCCACCGTGATGGCCGTGTCGGGATCAATCTCGCGGATCGCCCGCGCGGCGCGCTCCTGCAACGTCCAGTAGTTGTCACAGCCTTCGGGTGAAGGCCGGTTCTGGCACGGCTCGTTGATCAGGTCATACGCCCAGACCATCGGATGACCGACGTAACGCCGCGCGATATGCCGCCATACCTCGA
>DUPH01000140.1 GCA_012838435.1 Lentisphaerota bacterium
GAGTGTAAAAGCACTGCTCGGTTGTTTCACGCGAAGGCGCGAAGACGCGAAGGTTGGAGGGCGAGTGTCCCCACGAGCCGCCTTCCGCTGAGCGGAAGGATGGGAGGGACGAGCGTCGCTCGTCCGCAGGCAAGCAGACGCTTGCCCCTCCCAGCGCTTCGCAAGCCAGATGACACGAGATGGAGGGCGGCATCTGGGTGGCGCACAAAATTGAATTGGGGTGCGGGCTCCGCTAAAAAGGAGTTCTTGATTTCATGAAGTTTCATGTGTTTCATGGTTTAAGGAGAGGAATGATGAGAGAGTTGATGATAGTCGCGACCGTAACGATCACACTGTGCGGGCTGGTACCGCTTCACGCGCGCGCTAACGCGCCGCTTGTCTCCTGCGCGTTGTTGAGCGGGCCGGGCGCGGCGCTTGAGAAGATCACCGGTGTGCATCCCGGCGTTATCGAAGAGGGGGCCACCGTGTTCACCGACCGCGCCTTCGTCTACCATCGGCCGCCCGCTGGCCTCAAGGGTATGCCTGCGTTGGTGGGATCGATCGATTGCGACGTGCCGGTCACCGTGTCCAAAGACGGCCTGCTCACCGTGCTCACGCCAGCACCGGACATCAAGGGCGCGTTCTGCTCAAATGCCCCCGAATTGGAAGCGCGCGGCTTCACATGGGTTCAGTCTCCGGCGCAGTTCCAATTGTTCGGAGAGAATCCTGTCGACACCGTGCGCATTTATCAGAAAGCCGTCACGCGCGGCGAGTCGTTCACCTTTAAGAAATGGGTCGTGCTGGCGGGTGTCGATTTCGCAGGCCAAGATTTCTTCACGCCGAACGCACGGGTGGCGCGTGTGGTCGAGGCGCTGAAGGCCGACACGACCCGTCTGGACGCAAAGCTAAACGCGCAGGACATTCTGGTCAACCGTCCCGACTATGTGGTGTTCATTCCCCGGCAGCCGCGCGACAAGACAAAGCGCGATCCCGCTCGGCCTGGCGACACCTACAACGACCACTTTCAGGTGATCGAGCACGAGGGCATGCTGTACGCCTTCTGGACGCAAGCCTCGCGCGAGGCGGATATTGACCAACACATCGCATTTTCGAAGAGCACGGACAAGGGTGAGAGCTGGAGCGAGCCCGTGGTTCTGGCCGGTTCGCCCAACAAGAAAAACCCGGCGCTGTTGGCGAGTTGGCAACAACCAATGATCAGCGCGTCGGGCCGTATCTACTGCCTGTGGAATCAACAAACCACCAGCCGCGGGCCGCACTGTGGCCAGATGTTCGGCGCGTATTCTGATGACAAGGGAGACACATGGTCGGCACCGAAAATGATACCGCTGAAGCGCAGCATTCTGGATGATCCCGATCCATTGATACCACCGAGCTGGTGCAACTGGCAGCGCCCGTTGCGTCTGGGCAAAGGGGGGCGTTATCTGGTGGGCGTCTCGCGGCACGGTAAACTGCCGGACGCCAAACGGGGCGGATGCTATATTGAGTTCTTGCAGTTTGACAACATCGACGACAATCCCAAGGTCGAGGACATCCGGCTGAGCTGGTTTTCGAGCGACGAGAAGGTACTGTGCGTCAGCCACGAAAAATTCGGCGATGTTGCAGAGGAGGTCGGTCTCGTTAAGCTGCCGGACGGTCGTCTTTTCGGCATCATGCGCACCGGCGCGGGGTACCCCTACTGGACGCAGAGCCGTGA
>DUPH01000141.1 GCA_012838435.1 Lentisphaerota bacterium
CGCGTTCATCCCGCTCAGTATCAGCGATTCCCGGGCCGCCACAGCCAATCAGCAAGGCGCCAAAAACCATCATCAACATCGTATGCCATATTCGACGCATCGGCCCTGCTCCATGAAAGATAGAAAATGGTTACCTCATTTTTCGTTTGGTTTACACGCCCGGCTCGCCTATCATGTGGTTTGTTCTGGAAACGAGACCAGCTTCAGCCAAGCTGAAAAACAATCGAAAAAAAGTGAACTCCTATTGTACCTAACTCGCCGAGAATGACCACCCAAAACACGAAAAATCTTTGGTCTGCCGCACAAGCCTGTCTGGGCGCTACCGGCTCGCTGAGCGTGATCATGCCCGCCTACGGGCTGGAGACGGTCATCGAACGCAATATCGAAACCGTCTGCCGCCTTCTTGAGGGGAACATACCCTTCGAGGTGCTGCCGGTTGATGACGGCAGCCGCGACGGCACCGCGACGGCCATACGCCGTGCCGCCGCCCGCGACCCGGACCATGTCCACCCAGTTTTCGTGCAGGTCAACGCCGGCAAGGGCAACGCGCTAAAATGCGGTTTCGCGGCGGCACGCGGCTCGCACATCCTGCTGTTGGACGCCGACCTCGACCTCGACCCGGTCCGCATCACCACCTTCTTCGACATCATGGCCGAAAAGCAGGCCGCCATCGTCATCGGCTCGAAACGTCACCCGGACTCGGTGATCGACTACCCCTGGCACCGCCGCCTCTCTAGCGCGGTCTACTACACGATCGTGCGCCTGCTGATCGGTCTGCCGATCTCCGACACCCAGACCGGCATGAAACTCTTCACGCGCGAAGCGCTCGCCTGGTCCTTCGAACGCATGCTCGTCAAAACGTTCGCCTTCGACCTCGAGGTACTCTCCATCGCCCACGCCCAAGGGTACAAGGTGGCCGAAGCTCCCATCGAGATGCATTTCGGCGAAAAAGTCGGGTGCCTCTCCTGGACCAACGTCAAGCAGGTCATGATCGACACGCTTGCCATCTTCTACCGCTTGCGTATCCTACGTTACTACGACAGCGTCGAGATCGTTCCCCCGCCTGAAAAGCCCCTGTTCGTCTCGGTCGTGATCGCCTGCCCCGGCCCCAGTCCCTACCTCACCGAGTGCCTCGAAGCCCTCGCGCTTCAAACTTATCCCCACTTTGAAGTTCTGGTCCTACCCGACGCCCCCTGCGACCTCGGCCCCACGCCCTTCGCGTTGCACGTGATTCCCACCGGCAAAATCCGGCCAGCCGAAAAGCGTAATACCGGCATCCAGCAAGCGCGCGGCGAGGTGGTCGCCTTCCTCGACGACGACGCCTACCCCGTCCCGGCTTGGATCGAGCAGGCGATCAAGTACTTCACGCTGCCGGATGTCGGCGGCGTCGGCGGCCCCGGTGTCACGCCGCCCGGCGACCCCTTCCTCGGTCAAGCCAGCGGACGCGTCTACGCCAACCCGCTGGTCTCCGGCAACTACCGCCATCGCTATCTCGGCGACCGCGTACGCGCCAGCATCGACGACTTCCCGAGCTGCAACCTGTTTGTGCGCACCGATGTGCTGCGCGCCATCGGCGGGTACCGCACCGACTTCTGGCCGGGCGAGGACACCATCCTTTGCGCCGACATCGCGATCGGGCAGAAACGGCGCATCATCTACGATCCTTGGGTGCAGGTCTTCCATCACCGCCGACCGCTCTTCGGCCCGCATCTGCGCCAGATCGGCCGCTACGCCCTGCACCGGGGCTACTTCGCCAAGCGTTTCCCTGCCACCTCGTTACGCATCAGCTACCTGATCCCCACCTTCTTCGTGTTGGGTCTCGTGGTCGGTGCCGTGCTGGCCTGTCTCCATCCTTGGTTGCGCATCGCCTACTTTGCCGTACTGGCTTTCTATATGCTGATCACCTTTCTCTCCTCGGTTTCGCTTTCGCCCGCACGCTGGTTAGTGACCTGGCTCGGCGTCATGGCCACACACGTGGTTTATGGCGTACGCTTCGCCCAAGGGCTACTCTCGCGCCGCATGCCCTGCGAAGTCGCTGCCTTCGACCACCCTTCCGAAACCATGGCAAACGATTAGCCGTGCGGATTATCCATTCGGTGTTCAGTGCCGATCTATCACAAGGAGCCATCATGTTTGTCACCAGATACGCTTGCAAAATCCATCTCATTCTCCTCCTCACCTGCGCCGTCAGCCCGCTGTTCGCACAACGCGCGACCGAACCGACACTTGATGCCGTCGCCGCTGCGCTGCGTCAAGC
>DUPH01000142.1 GCA_012838435.1 Lentisphaerota bacterium
AATCAAGCGTTCGGCAGATAGGCGCCAAAGTCCTTCAGTTTCTTCTGGAGTTCGGGCACGCGGATTCTGCGGATATCACCCGCGCCGTCCGCTGCCATCGCAGCGGCGAAGCCGACGGCCTGCCCCATGATGTAGCACGCCGGCATCACCCGGATCGACGCCTGCACCTTCTGGTCGGTCGAAACGCACCGTCCGGCGACGAGCAGGTTCTTCACGTCCTTCGCGCAGAGGATACGATAGGGAATGCCGTAGCTCTCGCCCTTCTGATACTTGTAGAGCCGGTCGAACTCCTCGCGGTGTTGCGCGTAAGCCGCCTTGTCCGCGGTCAACGGATGGATGTCGATCGGGTAGGCGTAGCGTCCGATCTCGTCTGGAAAAACCGCGCGCTTTACGTAGTCGTCGAGTGTCATCACGTAGTCGCCCGTTATCCGGCGCGTCTCGCGGACGCCCATCAGCGCACCGGTCTCGATAAGGCGGATGTTCTCAAGCCCGTGCTTCAGGTACTCGCTGAAATAGCGCTGATACTCCTGCATCGACTCGCGTCCGCGCAGATAGCCCTTCGTCAGCGAACGTTCGTCCGTGCCGTCCAGATCGTAGACGTGCCCGATATTGGCGTTCCCAAGACCGTTCGCGGACTTAAAGATGCCCGTCATGTGGCGATCCGGAACCTTGAACACGCCGTCCGCCAGTGCCCGGTCGATTTCGGCATTGAACGACAGCCGCCCTTTCCGCCACTGGTCCCAGTCAATGCCGATCCAGGAGGAGAGCAACGACGCCGGCATCATCTTGCCCATCGAATCGCCCTTCTCGAACGACACGCCCGACTGCACGGCGACGTCACCATTGCCGGTCGCATCAACATAGACCTTCGCCTTCACCGCCCAGATGCCGCTTTGCGACGCGCAGATGGCATACTGGATCGCGTCACCTTCACGAATGACATCGATGACCTTCGTGTGGAAGAGGAAGTCCGCACCCGACTCGACCATCACCGCGTCATATTCGCGCTTAACGGCCTCGAAGTCGAAAGACCCATAGTTGCTGGATATCGCGCCGGCCTTCAAGAGGCGTTCGCGGAAACGCGTTCCGAAACCGGCGGCGAGCGGACGGATCCCGTCGCCGAACTGCATGTAAACCGGCACCCGGGCGGCCGTACCCATGCCGCCGAAGCAGGTGAACGCCTCCGCCAGAAAGACACGCGCCCCCGCAGCCCGAGCCGCGACCGCCGCCGCAACGCCGGCCGGACCGCCGCCACAGACCATGACATCCGTCTCGATCTTGACGGGGAAAGTGCGCGAATACGTCACCTGCCCGTTACGCACGGCCGGTGTCTCCGCCCGTACGCCAAACGGAATCCCACTCCCCATCGCGGCAACCGCCGCCCCTTTCAAGAACCCGCGTCTGTCCATTCCCGTATCCTTTCAAAACCCCATGTTGTCCGTTGTTCAGAAATCGCCATTCATCCGCTTCTCGATGGCGCACCTTGATCCGATGCGGCCAGCAGGACAAACCGGCCACAGGTTTCTCTCCCGTATAGAAGATTTTGGGATTTGGTGCAAGGATAACTTGATTGGGGATAATTGGTTTTGCTGATTATGTTTTATGTAGCCTGACGCCCGCTTTGCATCGCATTGTGGAACTTGGTACACTGGGCGCGGGACAATGAAAGGGAATTTTATGAACATCGGTAGAATCACGGTCTTTGCGGTTTCGTTGCAACTCGCGTCTTTGACGCTACTGGGGCAGGTCAACCTGCTGACCAACGGACATTTCGAGGTGGGCGAGAAGACTCCGGTCGGCTGGACGCTGGCCAAGAAAGGCGGCGATTGGCTGCGCACAGAAGGTGTCGACGGTGGTGCGTGCATAGCGATCAACGGCAGCGGGGAGGACGACAATGCGTGGCTGTCGGACCCGGTGGCGTTCAAGCCCGGCCATCTCTACCGGCTCTCTTTTTTGGCGCGCGCTGGTGAGGCAAGCGGTGGGACCGCAGTCAGCGGACCGTCGTTCGCGAACGTGGATGTCGGCGTGCCGAGTACGACGTGGCGGCTCTACGAGCATGTTTTTGCGGTGCCGATGCGCAAGGAGCAATTGACAGCACCGGTGCGCCTCGGCCAGTGGCACGTGAAGGGGCAGATCTTTTTTGATGCGGTGCGTGTCGCGCCGGTGATCGCGGTGCATACACCGCTCGGCGAGTCCGCGCTGGGCGAAGGAGAACGGCGTGATGGCCGTCGCTACCGCTTCAACGCGCCGCTGAACGGCGAGGGACGCAACCACAGCCGTCCGCTGTTGGGTTTTACGGCGGGCTTCAACAGCGACCGCTGGTGTTTCGGCGAGGGGAGCTTCGTGACCTACCGACATGATGGCGGCGGGCGTCCGTTGCTCAACGGCATGATCGAGGTGAACAGTGGTTACTATGTCTCGGGGCGGTTGGTGATCGATGCCTCGAAGGACGGCAAGGCGTGGGAGCATGTAGGACAGCTCACTAACAGCGGCGCGGTGAAGATCGACCTGCCCGCCACGTTGTTCCCGGCCGAGTTGCTCTGGGTGCGGTTGCGCGGTGCAAAGTCGCCTTGCAACCTGCAGGTGCACGGATACCACTTTGAGGGCGATGTCGAGGGCGATCCGATTACACTCACAGGCTCGACGCGATATATCGAGACCGAAACCCATGAACCGCGCGTGCGGGTGACAGTGCGGGGCGTGGGCGAGGCGCTGCCGGGCGGTGCCAACCAAGTGGACCTGCGTGTGCAAAATGCGACCGGCGCACCCTTGGAGACACAGGCGCGCGTGATCTTTTCCCATCCGGGCGATGTTCCACGTACCAATGCGGTCGATGTGAGTTTTCCCGGCGGCGGTGCTTATGACGTGCAAATCCCTTACGAGGTACCAGGGGTCGGCCTGTGGCAGATGGCCGTCGAACTGGGCGACGTCTTCACGGCGCGCAGTTCGATCCATGTGCCGGAGTTCTACGATGACAGCTATGGCGAGTTGCTGCCGTCCAACCATCCCGCACTCAATCTCTGGCGCGCATCATCGGGCTGGAAAATCCCCGAATACCGCGCGCTGCCGCGCCAGATCGCCAAGGCGTTGTCGCTGCGGCTGGCCGCGAATGAGATGGAGGCGGTGCAGTTGGTGGTTGCACCGAATATCGCGCTCACAAATGTGACGGTGTCGGTGTCTGACTTGCGGTCTGGTTCGCATGTGATCGACGCAAGCCAGATTCAGATCCTGCAAGTCGGCTACGTACCGGTGACGCACAAGACCGACCGCACCAGTACCCTCGCAAACTGGCCGGACCCGCTGCTGCCGCAGACCGCATCGACGATTCTGCCGCCCGGCCGCCAGCAACCGTACTGGATCCGCGTCAAGGCACCGCGCGAGGCCGCGCCGGGCATCTACCGCGGCACAGTCACGGTCCAGGCGGACGGCGTGAGCGTCACGGCGGGGCTGAATGTCGAAGTCTACGGCTTTGCGCTACCCGACACGCTGACCTGTGAAACCGCGTTCGGCTTCAGTCCGTCGACCGTCTGGCGCTACCATGGTGTACGCGAGCCGGAGCAACGCCGCACCGTACTGGACGCCTATCTGCGCGCGCTTGGCGAACACGGCATCTCCGTCTACAACCCCGCGCCACTGGATGGCTGGAGCGTAAGCTGGACGGGCGCGAACCCCTGGCAGGGCGGACGCATCGTGACAGATGTGAAAGCAGAGGGCAAGGGGTCGCTGCAGATCGTGGACGACAGCCCGAGCGCTAACGTGAGTGCGCGCTATCCCCACGCGGTCGCGTTGCCCGAGAAGGGATTCAAGATCACGTTCATGCACCGCACCGACGTCCCCCACCCCTTCCTTTTCTCGATCAACTATCTGGGGGCGGACGGCAAATGGATGCCGGGGCGCAACACAGATATCCGCGTGAATGGCACCCCAGAGTGGCAGCGTTTTGAGACGGTGTACGCCAAATTCCCCGCCGGTGCTAAGGCGTGCCACTTCACCCTGTATGCGGCCGAATACAAAGAGCCGGGGGTGACCACGGGCACGCTGTGGGTGGACGCGCTCTCCGTGGTGGATGCGGAGACCGGCAAGGAGTTGGTAGCGGGCGGCGACTTCGAGCCGCTGGACGTTGCCGCCATGACGCCGGTGTTTGACTGGACGCGCTGGGACGCCGCGATGGAGCATGCCTTCGAGGTGTACCACATGAACACCTTCCGGATAGGGATACACGGGCTCGGCGGCGGCACGTTTCATTCGAGGTATGAGCCGACCTTCATGGGCTACCCGGAAACCGTGCCCGAGTACGACATCCTGTTCGGCAAATATCTGCGTGGAATCGAGGCGCACCTCAAGGAGAAAGGCTGGCTGGACAAAGCGTTCGTCTACTGGTTCGATGAGCCGGATCCCAAGGACTACGCATTTGTGATGAATGGGTTCCAAAAGCTCAAGCGCCATGCGCCCGGTCTGCGCCGCATGCTGACCGAGCAGGTCGAAGAAGAACTGGTCGGCGGCCCCAACCTCTGGTGCCCGCTGACACCGTCGCTGAACGTGCCGGGTGCGGAGGAGCGGCGCGCGGCGGGCGATCAGTTCTGGTGGTATGTCTGCTGCGGGCCGAAGGCGCCGTACGTGACCGAGTTCATTGACCACCCCGGCACAGAGATGCGCTTGTGGCTGTGGCAGACATGGGCGGAACGTGTCACCGGCATTCTCATCTGGGAGACGGTGTACTGGACCAGCAACGCTGCGTATCCAGATCCGCAAGAGCCGCAGAACCCGTATCTGGATCCGATGAGCTGGGTGTCTGGATACGACTTCAAACCCGGCACCAAGCAAGCGTGGGGCAATGGCGACGGGCGCTTCCTCTATCCGCCCCTTGCTGCGGCGAACGGCAAGCCGACGGCACCGGTACTGGATCCGCCGGTCATCAGCTTCCGCTTGGCGATGCTGCGCGATGGCCTTGAGGACTACGAGTATTTCGTGATACTGAAACGTCTGCTCGCGGAAAAAGGCGCAGGTCTGACACCGCGCGAGCGTGAGAATCTCACAGCGTTGCTGACGGTACCGACCGATGTCTCCGCCAGCCTGACGAGTTTCACGACTGATCCGGCGCCGATGGAGACGCACCGCGACAAACTGGCTAGAGCGATTGTGATGCTGCTGAAGCGGTGAGAGGAGAAGCCCAAAAAATGACAGGCCAAGGAGGATGGATGAAGCGAAAGATCGGAAGTGTGATGGCGGGAGTATGTGCGGCAGGCTGTGTGATGGCTGCGTCGCCCTTCGAGGGCGCATGGTGCCTGACCTCCCCGTCCGGCGGCGCGGTCTGGATGCACGTGGAGATGAATCAGGGCGCACCATCCGTCAAAGCCATGTGGGAGATCGGCGGCGTCGAGCCGATCAAGCAAGCCGCGCTCGAAGGCGAAGTGCTCGTCATGGAGCGACCGCACGACCGTTGGTATATGACGGCCAAGGGCATGCGGCGCGATATCCTCGGGACCGACACGTTGCGCGCGACCGTACAGGGCGACGCCATGACGATCGAACTGACGCGCGCACTCAAAGACGGCACCCGGCTGCCCGTGCAAACGATGCGCGGCAAGCGGCAAGCGCCGCTACCGCCCCGCCCTGATCTGGCGACGTTGCGTTTCGCTGAGCCGATCGCGCTTTTCGACGGTCAGAGCCTGTCGGGATGGCGCCTGACAAATCCCACCGACAACAACGCCTGGTCGGCGCGCGACGGCATGCTGGTGAACACGCCGCAATTGGAAGAAGGGCCGACGGCAAAACAGTTCGGCAACATCCGCACCGACCGCGAGTTCGAGGATTTCCGTCTCACGCTGGAAGTCCGGTTGCCGAAAGGCGGCAACAGCGGCATTTATCTGCGCGGCCGCTACGAGGTGCAGGTGTGCGACTACCACGGCCGGCCACCGAGCTGGGGCGGCATCGGCGGCGTCTACTCCCGCATCGTCCCGCTGGAGAACGCCGCTCGTCCGGCGGGCGAATGGCAGACGTTCGACATCATTTTGGCCGACCGCCACATCACCGTCCGGTTGAATGACCGCCTCGTGATCGACAACCATCCGCTCGAAGGTTGCACCGGCGGAGCCTTGACCTCAGACGACACCCTGCCGGGACCGATCTACTTCCAAGGCGACCATACATCGGTCGAGTATCGTAACATCATGCTCTATCCACGTATCAAGTGAGAAACAATGGCTGCAAAATCGGCATGGGGATGGGTATTAGCGGGTGTCTGGGCGGCATGTGCCGTAGCAGCTGAGCCGTTGTCGGCGCAGCGCCTTGATGCGCTGAGCGCGCGCTACGGCGTTGACACCCTGCGCGAGTATCGTCTGCTCGAACGCGAGCGTACGCAGAAGCCCCGCACACACAACGGGATTTTTGATGAAGCCGCGCGACGCAACCAAGCCTTCCATCCGCAGGCAACGATTCTGCCGGAAGACCGCGACCCGCTCGACATTGTGTTGCGTCGTACGCGCGCACTGTTCGAGGACCTCGCACGGCGGACCGACCTCGCCCCGCAAGGCGAACGGCTCGCCGCCTTAGAGCAAGCAACCGCACGCGTGCAGCCCGACGCGCTGGAGGCGCGGATTGAACTGTTGCAACGCCTATTGGACTTACGCCGCGAAATCGCATTCGCCAATCCGCTGCTGACGTCGATCTCTAAGATTCTGTTTATCACGCGTGAAGCCCTCCCGCCGGACGAGTACCACTGGGGCGTACACATGTGCGACCAGTATTTCGGGTTTCACGCCACGTTGCATGGCACCACACAGGGGAACGGCCTCTATGTGCTGGAGGCACCTTGGTCGGCGCAGCCGCACGCGCGCAACCTGCTCGCCGAATCAACGGTCGTGGCGGGACCGCGCCGCGGCGAACGCTTGGAAAACGGTGGCTTTCTCGCGCCGGACGTATCGTACGACGGCCGGCAGATTCTCTTCGCTTACACCGACGGCGACCCCGCGATCCGAGTCTGGAACACACGCACGACCTTTCACATCTTCCGCTGCAACGCCGATGGCTCCGGCCTCGTGCAGCTTACGGACGGCCCGATGAACGATTTCGATCCATGCTGGCTGCCGAACGGGCGGATCGCCTTCATTTCAGAACGGCGCGGCGGCTTCGGCCGTTGCCACCGGCGCGAGGTCCCCACCTTCACACTGCACAGCATGTTCGATGATGGCTCGGACATCGTGGCCCTGAGCGCTCACGAGACCAACGAATGGCAGCCGAGTGTCGACAATAACGGCATGATCGTTTACACGCGCTGGGATTATGTGGATCGCGGCTTCAATCAGGCGCACCACCCTTGGATCACCTACCCCGACGGACGCGACGCGCGTGAGTTGAACGGCAACACGCACCTTTCGGAACGTACCGCGCCGCACATGATCATGGACATCCGCGCGATCCCCGGGTCCTCCAAATACGTGGCCGTTGCCTGCGGGCACCATACGGAAGCGCGCGGGTCGCTGATCGTGATCGATACCTCGGTAGCCGACGACGGCGCGATGTCGCAGATCCGGCGGCTCACGCCTGACCAACTGTTGCCGGAGGCGGAGTTTTACGATTGGCGGACGGCCAAGGGATCGGCCGCCTACGCTTCTCCATGGCCGCTGAGCGAAACGTATTACCTGTGCGTGTACGATGGCAATGCGAACTCCCAGTACGGCGCGATCGACTGTTCAAAGCGGCGTTATGCGGTGACGCTGCTGGATGCCTTCGGCAACAAGATACCGCTTTACACGCATCCGCAGATCTCCTGCCTCAGTCCGATGCCGCTACACGCGCGGCCCCGCCCGCCGGTGCTGACGCATGGCACGCTGGTGGGGCGTCCCTGTCTGCCGGACGGCACGAAGCCTGCGCCGGTGTCGGATGAACAGTTACCGAAAACCGCAACCATCGGTCTGGTGAATGTCTACAACTCGCGTCGGCCATTTCCGGAAGGCACACGCATCGCGGCGTTGCGCGTGTGGCAGATCCTGCCGAAGCTCAAACCGATGGTCGGCGAACCACGGCTCGGTGTTTGCGACCAGACCCCCGGACGGCAGTACCTCGGGAGTGTACCGGTCGAGGAGGACGGCAGCGCACTTTTCGAGGCACCTGCCGGAGTTCCGATCCTCTTCCATGCAGTGAACGAACGCGGCGTCGCTGTGCAGGGCATGCGCAGCGTGACCTATGTCGCGCCCGGCGAGACCCTGATGTGCAACGGCTGCCACGAAGCGCGTACCGGGGCGGCCATAAGCGGACTGCGCGCCGCCGCCTCACCGCTGGCCATGCGGCGTCCGCCATCGCGCCTGACCGCGGGGCCGGACGGCTCCAATCCCTACAACTATCCCCGGCTGGTACAGCCGGTACTTGACGCCAAGTGCGTCGGCTGTCACGGTGAAACGCGCAAAGCCTCGATGCCGGATCTGCGGCGCGGCGATCCGGGCAAGAACCGCTTCGCATTCTTCACCTCGTTTTACAGTCTGGTGCCCTATCTTCAGTATTTCACCCATGCCTACCGCGGCGACTGGTCCAAGGTCGGCGTGCAGCGCGACGCATTCGTACCGCCGCACACCGAACCGGGCAAGTTCGGCGCGATGGCCTCACCCCTGCACACGCTTCTGGAAAAGGGGCATCACGATGTCGTGTTGACGGCGGAAGAGCGATTGCGGTTGTTGCTCTTCATGGATTCAAACGCCTCATACTTCGGTCACGATCACAACATCACGGCACAAGCCCGTGGCGATCGCGTTCCCCCGGTTTTACAATGATTGCTAGGCAGGATATGATACTCCTCGAAGCCCATCACGCGTCTGCGCGTGTTCGCTGTGTTCGCTGGCCCCAATGGAACTGACAAAAGAAATGAAAAAAACTCTGGCGTTCATCAACGTGGCAACTGCGATCGTCATCATGTGCTTGACGATTTGGACGGCATTGTCTCTAGGCTTCATTGGCAAGGATGTCGCACCGCTCATCATTGGGGGATCTGACGGCCCAACAGCAATCTGGTTGGCCACGGACAACTTGAATGCGCTTTATGCTCTTCCTGTGCTCTTCTGCGTGCTTCTAATAGCAAACGCTTATGCGCTCTGCAAATCAACCAAAAAAGCCTCAACCGAAGCGTGACCGAACAACCTGCGCCGTGCGGCAGCCGTCCTCCACGGCGCACTATTGGAATCCACTGATGAATAACAAAGACCTCGAATTCTTCCGCTCCAAACGCGCCTTCGTCTGCGACATGGACGGCGTGATCTACCACGGCAATCGTCTGTTGCCCGGCGCAACGGAGTTTGTTGACTGGCTCCACCGCGAAAACAAGGAGTTCCTCTTCCTGACCAACAGCAGCGAGCGCACGCCGCGGGAACTCCGCGAAAAACTGAATCGGCTCGGTATCGATGTCGAAGAAAAACACTTCTATACCAGTGCGCTGGCAACCGCCTCGTTCTTAGCCTCGCAGAAGGCGGGCGGCTCGGCCTACGTGATCGGCCAGCCGGGACTCACCCACGCCCTCTATGATGCCGGTTACTCGATGAATGACAACGACCCCGACTACGTGGTGGTCGGCGAGACGCCCGAGTACACCTATGCACGTATTGTGCGCGCCATCCGCCACGTGCTCAACGGCGCCAAGCTGATCGGCACCAATCCAGATGTCACCGGTCCGATGGAAGAAGGACTGGTACCCGCCACCGGCGCACTCATGGCACCCATCGAACTGGCGACTAACGCCAAGGCCTATTATGTCGGTAAGCCAAACCCCCTGATCATGCGCCACGCACTCAAAAAACTCGGCGTGCAGCGCGAAGAGACGGTGATCGTGGGTGACCGTATGGACACCGACATCATCGCGGGCATCGAGTCAGAGATCGCCACAATCCTCGTGATGAGCGGCGTCACCAACGAGCGCGAAATGCGGCGCTTCGCCTACCAGCCCGACGGCGTGCTCGCCGGCGTCGGCGAGATACCGGGGTGATAACCTAACGCGGGCGTAGCCCGCAATCCAATTTAATTAGTTAATTAGCCCGCCGCCCGCGCTTCGCACGGGAATGTAAATGTTGCGTACGCACAAAGCACACGCTCGACTCGCATGTCCAGCAGTTGAATCTTCAACTCTCTTTGGTTTCAAGGTTTCTGGTTTCATGGTTTCATCCAAATCGGGATCGGGATCGCTATCGGGATCGATTGTTTAACCACGGAACACACTAAACACACGGAAACAGAGCCATGCCTTTCCGTGTGTTCGGTGTGTTCCGTGGTTCCAATCAGAAATTGCGTTCTGCACCAGATAGGTGCGGCACGGATCTCAACGGAAGCCAATGTTTACAGGCCTTTGCTCAAAATCCGCACATCCAACTGCTCCTTTTAGGGTAATCGGTTAGTGACAGGGATGTGCGTTTCTGATGAAAAGAGGGAGCAGAGAGTCGGTCGCGGGCGTCCTCGCCCGCAACAACGTGTCTTGCAAATAGGGTGTGGCACGGGCATCTTGCCCGTGTTTCATGGGCGGGACGCCCATGCCACGGGGGGTTGAAATGCTTCACTCACAAGCCTGGCAAACAGATCTGGAGTGCGGCGGCAAGCGGTATTCCGCGCGACGCCGCTTTTTGAGCATGACTGCGGCGGCAGGACGACGCGCAAAAGCGGTGCCGCGACCCGCGCACAGCGCGGCTCTTGTCACCGCACTCCAGATTCCGCAAACAGACGCTTCCAAGACGATGACCTTCCACCATGGCCGCGGTTCTTGCGGAGTTGAGACGAGCCATTTGAATGCTTCTTTAATCATTTCTCTCTCAGCCCAACAAGTTGTTGAGCGGCTTCTTCTGTCCCCAACATGAGCCACGTTGTTCGTCACAAACCGCGTCCGTTCACTGTGCAGGGTAGCACGCATGCTCCGGGCACACAAAACGAAAAACGCATGCGCTTGTCGATTCGTAAGGCACTAACGTCAACGGCTACCTTGCAATGGGGTCGTAATCTGCTTGCTTTGCTCCGCCAGCCTCTTGATTGATCTTTCCATCATCGGAAACCGCGGCTGGATGCCGAACCAGAAATCGGCGGTTTCCCAAGCCGGTTTCTCCGCCTTGGCGACATTCTTCAGGAACAGTATGCACTCTGCATCCTTCTTCAGGTATGATGGTTTGTCTTTGGCGTCGATTCCGAATCTGACAATATTGACGTCGATCATCTCCGCATCGGGCTTGCTTCCATGAAGGGTTTCCGCCACCTTGAAGGTGCAGACCCAGTTGATGATACCTGATTCGTCAACGAGTCCCTTAGGTTCGCTCACAACGGCCCCCGACACGATAATGTCCGACTTCTTCACGTAGAACCGGAGGGTGTCGTCCGAATCGTCGGCCCTGGCAGTCAAACCTATCAAGATGCACAGACTGCAAATGGCTGAAATGATCTTCATGATTCCTCTCTTTCTCTAGCACAACGTCCGGCCCCTGGGGTGGCGCGTTAGCGACGTACGCAAAAAGGCATTATTGGCCTTTCAATCCCATTTGTCCAATCCACAATCAACTCCGATACTTGTACGCGACCGCAAAGCCATCACTAAACAAACGAAAACAGAGCCACGCCTTTCCGTGTGTTCTGTGTTCCGTGGTTAAACAATCGATCCCGATAGCGATCCCGATTTGGACGAAACCATGAAACCAAAGAAAGGGGCACGTCAGCGCCGTTGGGCGTCGCTGCTGGTTGTGCTATCGGGGGCGTCGTCTTGAAAACACTCTAGCTCTTTTTTCTTTTTGACACTGGCCTTTACCGTCTTGACTGTGATGTTGGTGGCTTGCTCCCACATGATCTCTGCACCGTCTTCCAACTGCTCGTAAATGGGCAATAGGCTTGCGAGTCCCTCAAAAACCCAATGTCCTTGACGACCGCCCTCGGGGCCACAAATCGAGCCCGTACCGATTTTGCCGTGCGCAATTGCTTTTCGATAGGCCTCTTCCCTGTCGCTGGCCTTGATCAATACGGTGTTCATCCATGCGGTGCAGCGCCGGTTTAGTTTCGTCTTGTCTTCGTCAAAGTGCTCATACCGCTCGACAATGGTGGCGATCCACCAGCCATACGGGCTCTTGCTCTTCTCTGGAATAGGTTTCTTCATTTGTCTTGCAGAACAGGTGGTTATTGAGCGGTTTCTTCTGTTCCTCACATAAACCGCGTTGTTCGCCAATCATTCATAGTGTGTCCAGAGTCGGATGATTTTGACGGTCTTGACGTCAGCCAATACCTGATACACAAGCCGATGCTGAACATTGATGCGCCTTGAATACGCGCCGGACAGATCGCCGACGAGTTTCTCATAGGGAGGCGGATCCTGAAACGGGTCGTTCTCAAGTATCGCGAGAAGCCGTTCCGCCTGTGGTTTCAAACCGGAAGCACTGAGCTTCTTTGCATCTTTCTGTGCCAGTTTGGTGAAGACAAGCGTCCATTTCACCATTTCAATTCCTTGCCGCATTTGCTGACCGGAATTTTCATCCCGGACTGGATGGATTCTCGCATTCCGGGAATCGATGTGAGAAACAAGGTCTCTTGGATGGCCTGCCAGTCGTCCTGGGAAACAAGGACAGCGGAGTTCCTCTTACCAGTGATCTGGACGGCCCTGTGCGAATCCGCCACGTCATCCAAAAGGGAATACAAGGTTTTTCGAGCTTCTGTGGCCGTAAGCGTAATCATAAGCAACCTCCTTTCGTACGCAATATCGTACGTCACCCTGATCGATCTGTCAACTGTGCAGCAAATTCGGCGTCGATCCCTACACGCATAGACGCGGGGCGCGCGGGAAGGGAATCACATCGCGGATGTTGTGCATGCCGGTGCAGAACTGCACCAGCCGCTCGAAACCTAATCCAAAGCCGGCGTACTCACTCTTGCCGCCATCCTCATGCTCGTTCATCAGTAAAGTGTTGATTTCAGAATTCAAGTGGCTATCAGCACGAGCATGATGATCGCTTTTTGCCTTATATCGTCTCCGTCGAACGTCAAGCCTCACGTTTCGGATCGGAGCGACGATAATGTGCAGGTGCTGATCGGGTCAGTCTAGCATCGTGTAGCACGATTGGCAGGCACTTTGCAAAGTGAAGGAAATCTTGATCCGTGGTGAAAATCGAGAAATCGTGCCGCACCGCAACAGCACAAATGAGGAAATCAGTGTTAGCCCCCTGAATTCCTTTGGCGCGACATAGGTTGTAAAATTTCGCTGCCGTCACATAATCTTCGACCGTCAAAGGCTGGTCCACGAAAGCATCAAGATGCCTCTCCAGACGATCAAACTGCGCACCGTCCCGAACCCCGGACAAAATCTCCTGTCGGATAGGCCCTATGATCTCCACAACATGGGAGGCGATCAGACGAGCCAGTTCTTCTGTCTCCGGGTTCTGCGCTTGTTCGCGACGCCGTAGGGCCAGTGACCAGATGCTGGTATCGACTAGCACTTTCACGACTTTGTCCGCTGCCGCTTGTAATCGTAAGACGGATCGAAGTCGATACTGCCAAAGAGATCCAAAATCCCTTCCTGCCGCAGATTCTGGACGTATTCGGTCAGCGCCTGCGTTACAGCCTCCTCCTTGGTGCGGTGTTTCCCCAGCCTCGCAGCTTCCGCGATCAAACGTCCATCAAGTTGAAGATTCGTCACCACTTTCCACCTCCGTCCGTAGTTTCACACACTTTCCTGTATCAGTCAATTGGGTTCTTTTTTTGTGACCTTTTTGTGCAATTTTTTACACACACAGACGCGGGGCGCGCGGGAAGGGAATCACATCGCGGATGTTGTGCATGCCGGTGCAGAACTGCACCAGCCGCTCGAAACCTAATCCAAAGCCGGCGTGCGGTACGCTGCCATAACGCCGCAAGTCGAGATACGCGGCGTACTCGCCCAACTCCAAACCGCTGGCGCGCAGGGTCGCCTCCAGTACCTCCAGCCGCTCTTCACGCTGGCTGCCGCCGATGATCTCGCCGACCTCGGGCAGCAGCACGTCCAGGGCCGCGACCGTGCGTCCGTCGTCATTGCGCCGCATGTAGAACGCTTTGATCTCGGCCGGATAGTCAGTCACCACCAGAGGGCCTTTGAAGACCTCTTCGGTCAGGAAACGCTCGTGTTCGGACTGCATGTCCATGCCCCAGTGCGGCGCGAACTCGAAGGTCCGGCCCGAGCCCTCGAGCAAGCGAACCGCCTCGGTATAGGTCACGCGACTGAACGGTGCGTCGGCCAGACGCTCCAGACGCGCCAACACGCCGGGCAACACGCGCTGGTCAAAGAAGCGTAGGTCGTCCGCACTGTCGCGCAGCACAGCCTGGAAGAGATGATGCAAGAACGCCTCGGACAGCGCGGCGACGTCATCGAGGTCCGCAAACGCCATCTCCGGCTCGATCATCCAGAACTCGGCCAAGTGCCGCCGCGTGTTGGAATTCTCGGCGCGGAAGGTCGGGCCGAAGGTGTAGATGTCACCCATCGCGCAAGCGTAGGCCTCGCCTTCAAGCTGACCGCTCACGGTCAGCGCGGTGTGTTGTCCGAAGAAATCCTGTTCGTAATCGACCGCGCCGTCCTCACGTCGCGGCAGTGCGTCAAGATCAAGCGTCGTAACCTGAAACATCGCCCCCGCCCCCTCGCAGTCACTCGCCGTGATGATCGGCGTATGCACATAGAGGAAACCCCGCTCGTGAAAGAAACGGTGGACCTCGACCGCCAGAAGATGGCGTACGCGCGCAACGGCGCCGAAGCTGTTCGTGCGCACACGCAGGTGCGGTAGCTCGCGCAGCCGCTCGAACCCTATCCGCTGCTTACCGAGCGGATAGGCCACGGGCGGCGAGAAGCCCAGAACACGCACGGCATGCGCTTTGACCTCGACCGCCTGCCCCGCGCCTTCCGACGCCTCCAGCGTCCCCTCCACCACCACCGACGCGCCGGGATGCAGCCGGAGCACATCGCTGGCATAATTGTCCAGCGTCGCCGGCGCGATCACCTGCAGGTTGGTCAGACAGGAGCCGTCGTTGATTTCAAGGAAGGAGAAGCCCCCCTTCGAATCGCGGCGGGTACGCACCCAGCCCGCGACCGTTACACAAGTGCCGGGCTTGGTGTCGCCCAGCGCCGCTTTAATTCGTAGTCGCCTCATAATGGATGGCCTGAATCATACAGGTTTGCCGCCGGAGAGTGAATAGCGAATCGCGCCGTTGCTAACCCGGCCACAATTTATATTGTTGCTTGCCTGTAACAACGCTGAGCAGCGACCACAGCGTTCAACGTTCAAGTGAAACCATGAAACTTTATGAAAAACAAGAGCATCTTGCCGTTTTTGGCGGTTCCAGAAAACGCTCAACGTTCAACGTTCGGCGTTCACGACTCTTTTCGGCGGGGTGCCCCAAGCCGTGTTCGGTGCTGGCCCCATCTGCAACTCCAGCGTGCCGCCTGCAACGACTTCCTGTTGCGTGATCCATGCGCGTTCGAACGGCTTGCCGTTGAGCTTCGCAGACTGGATGTACAGGTTGTCGGGAGCGTTGTTCTTTGCGACAACGGTGAACGTGCCGCCCGCGTAATAGGCGGGATCGAGACGGATACTTACCTTCGAAAAAACCGGGCTGGTGATGAGGTAGATGTTGTCGCCGGGGCAGACGGGATGGAGCCCCATAGCGGCCAGCACGTACCAAGCGGACATCTGGCCGACATCCTCGTTGCCGCAGAGCCCGCGCACGCCAGTACCGTAAGCCTTCTTGCAGATCGTGCGCGTCCACTTCTGGGTCAGCCAGGGGCGTCCGACGTAGTTGAAGAGAAACGCCACATGGTGGCAGGGCTCGTTCGGGTGGTTGTAATAGTCGTTCCAAAGGAAATCTTCCGGTGTCTTGTCGAAGAACGCGGTCAACTCCTGAATGAAAAAGTCTTTGCCCATCAAATCGACGAGCCCGTACACGTCATGCGGTACGAACCACCCTTGCTGGTAGGGGTTGCTCTCTACGCAGCCCTGCCCGTGCCGGGTCTTGCCCTCCCACTTCGTCCATGCGCCGGTTTTATCGCGCGCGCGCATCCACTTCACTTCGGGGCACCAGAGATTGGTGTAGGCCATCGAGCGCCGGTAGTACTCGGCGGCGTCCGTCTCCTTCTTCAGACTCTCGGCGAAGCGGCCCATGCACCAGTCGGAGTAGGCGTACTCCAAGGTCATCGA
>DUPH01000143.1 GCA_012838435.1 Lentisphaerota bacterium
AAACCTCAAAGATTTGGGGCGTACGTGCCGTCTCGCTTCGGAAAGTGTGATCGTTGTGAGTTCACAAGCGGGGCAGACCGAACGTGCCGCTGCTGAGCGGTTGCAGACGCTGATCACACGGCGCTTCAAAAAACGGCTGGAGATCGTCGACGAAGCCAATACAACGGTCGGCGGGAAACAGCAGATCCTGCTGGGGCTGCCCGCCTCGCATGTCCGTCTGAATGCGGCTCTGGCGAAGAGCAGCGTTTCCTTTTCGGCGGAAAAACTCGGATCGGACGGCTTCCTGCTGGAGATGATTCCGGCTGCCGCGGGCGACACGGTGATCATCGCGGGCGGCGGTCCGCGCGGCGTGCTCTATGGGCAGGACGCGTTCTTTGATCTGCTTGAACGTCGCGACGATGGGATCGTTTTCCCGGCGGTGTCCGTGCAAGACTGGCCGAGCATCCCTTGGCGCGGACGCCCGCATTCGGTGCTGGCGCATCATCTTGAACCGGGGTCCATGGACGCATACGTCCGGGCGCGGCTCAATTTCACTGACGTGCGCGATAACCCGCATGTGCGGGCGAACCTTGTTTACGAGGCGCGCAAGGCGTCGATGGGATGCCCGCCCGGTGTGCCGCTTGATAAAGAGCGTATCGCACAACACATCGCTAACGCCCACAAGCATGATTTCTTCGTCTACGGGACGGTGTCCTGCGCCGTGCCGCGTGAACGCTTTGACCAAGTGCTCAACACCTACCGCGAATTGTTAGCGCTGGGCACGGATGGCCTTTGGATCTCGTTTGACGACTCCGGTGCAGGCGGTTCGCCCTGCGAGATCATCAAGCATGTGCTCGCGCTCGGGGCCGAACACGGCATCAAGGGGCGGGCTGTCGCCATCACGCCGCCACTCAAGGAGTACCAAACAATCAATCTGCCGCTCAACCGCGAAATGGCCGCCGTGCCGGGTATGGCGGATGCGACGTGGTTCTTTACCCGTGTGCCGTGCGCGGCGGACGCGGCCATGGCCAAGGATATCGGGTTGCGGCGGCTGCCTGGTTGGTGGCACAACCTTGTGAACATCACGGCTGGCTTCACACATTCGGGAGAAGTGGTCGCGCCGTTACGAGTGAGCAATCTCCCCGGATATCTCGACCTGCAGCCCTTGTCAAGCGGTTGGGGGCAACCCAAGTACGATGCGATCCGAGAAGCGGCGTCGCACACGGATACGGTGTTGCTGTGGGGGTTGTGTTCGGGCTTCCCCAATGAGTACGAGTTGACCGCGCTGGGATACTGGGCGTGGAATCCTAAGCAGCACAATTGGGACGACACGCGACTCGCCATTTACCGCCATGTGTATGGTGCGCCCGCGATGGATGACGCGCGTCTTTTCGATGACCGGATGAAGGCGTTGAAATCCTATTATGAGCTTTCTGGGAGATGGAATTTTGTGGAGTCCCCATTGTGGCCGTGGCGGCTGAAACGAGTTGAAGACCGGGCGCAAGTCCTGCAGCGTATCGCGGAGATGGAGAATATCTACGCGCGTTTGGTTCGCAACGCCCGTCAGGAAAGTGCCTTGGAGCCAACGAGGCTGGAAAGAGGGTACCTTGAGCCGATGAGTGCCAGTCTGCGTTTCGCCAAAAAAATGGCAGAACTTGAATATCCCGACTACACGTACGCATCCTTTGAATCCGACATGCTTGATCTTTTGGAGTCGGGTAAAACCGGCGGAGTCGAGGGAATCCTGGCTGAACGCAGGCAAAAAATCCTGCCTGGCCTGGAACAGATCCGCCGCGAGTTGGCCGAGTTGAAAGCTGTGGACCGCCATGTGGATCGCTGGGAGCAGCGGCTCTCAGGGGTGAAGTACTGGCAGGCACTTGTGGACAAACGGACCGCTGACATGCAGGCGCTGTTCAAGAAGCAGATGGCGCGTCCCGTGCAGGAGTTGTTGCCCTACTTGCCGGATGCCACCGAGCGTGATTGGAGCATGATTTTCGATCGTTACGGCAATCCGCCAGGAGGAAAGGTTCTTGCCAAGTTCCCGTCTGACCAATGGCTCAAGGAACCGGCAACTTGGCGGGGCGTGTGGGGGATCGGTGCCTACACGACCGGTACGGTTCAAACGGTGGCGCTGGTTTATCCGGACGGGCGGCCTTCAGCGGTGGGAGAGTACGCGGAGGTCACGGCCCGCATCGACGTGCCCCCATTCAAAGAGCGTCTGTTGCTGGATGTGTTCGTGCAGGATTCACGCCGGGATGCCCGCTACAAACAGTTTCGTTTCTTGCAGCTCTGGGCAGACGACTCCTTGATCTGGAGCGAGGATATCGCTCTCGACCGGAAGGACCGCGCATGGGTGACGGTGGACATCACCGACAAAGTCCGAAAAGAAAAAGAGGTGCGGCTGCGTTTCCGTGTCGTTGACCGCAAACCGGTGGGCAGTCATTTGACGGTTGCATTTGTGGGGCCGTTTCAATTGCGGTCAGAGTAGCGCCGTAGGCAAAGCCCGCGAATAGGACCATGAAACACATGAAACTTCATGAAAAACAGGGGCATCTTGGCGGTTCCGGAAAACGCGCTACGTGCAACGCTCCCACCGCGCCGTGCGCGGAGACACACTTAGTCCCCACTCTTAGTCGAATACACTTAGTCGCTACACTTAGTCGATTGCGTCAGCGACGAAGTGTGGGCGACGAAGTGTTTGGACGAAGTGTGAACGACGAAGTGTTTGGACGAAGTGTCCCCACGAGCCGCCGGGGCGCGGCAATGGAGGGCGAGTGTCCCCACGAGCCGCCTTCCGCTGTGCGGAAGGATAGTTTCAGGTTTCACTGCGGAGCGCCGGGAGGGGCAAGCGTCTGCTTGCCCGCGGACGAGCAGACGCTCGTCCCTCCCGCCCGGCGGCGCTCACGCCGCCGTCCCGCAAAGACCTCTGCGCCTCTGCGTCTCTGCGTTAAAAACCGATTGCGTGTTTTTATCATCCTTTGCGGGGTGCTCGGGGCCGTGTTGGCGCCGGAGTGGGTCGCGGCGGAGACCGCGACCACCTTCCCGAACTCAAAGGCGTCGATCCGCTGGCGGTTTGACGCGGATGCGGCGGATGTCGTGAACGTGAAGGGGAGGCTGGCGAAGGCGGTTCCGCTTTATCCTGAGACCCCTTTGCGCTTTGCTCCGGGACTGTTCGGGCGCGCGTTGGACGTTGCCTTCGGCCGTAGCGCGGTGGAGACGGCCCATGACGAGGGCTTGGACTTGACCGACGATTTTTCCGTCGAGTGCGTGGTCTGTCTGCGTGAGCTTCGTCATTTCCGCACGGTCATCATGAAGGGGGTGCGCACCTGCCAGCCGGAGCGCATCAACTATACGCTCAGTTTCCGCGACGGCAAACCCGAGTTCAAGTTCAAGGATCGGCAGGGCGACTGGCTGGTCTTTTCAGGCACGAGGCCCGTGGAGTCCGGCCAGTGGGTGTGGGTGCGTTTCTCGGTCAAGGACGGCAAGGTAAGGCTTTGGCTGAACGGGCAGCCGGAGAAGTTGTCTGCTTCGGACATTCGCGGTTCCGAGAAGACATTGGTCGCGAATACTGCCCCGCTGTTGATCGGCAGCGGGATCACTTTCGCCAGCGACAGCCGCTCGGCCGTGTTTGACGGCTTGATCGACCACATCACCGTCTATGACGGCGCGTTGGATGAGCCGGAACCGGCGGAGAAGGAGGCGTTCGCGCAACGGCTGGCCGCGTATCAACGCGTTGGCGTACAGGAAGAGTGGCTGTGTCGTGAACTGGAGCAGAAGCTGCAAGAGCATTGCAGCGGCAAACTCGATGAATGGCAGACCGCGCAAGTCAAAGAGATCAGGTCGGCTTTGCGGCGTGGCGCGGATGAGACCTGGCAGGCGTTTCGCGTCAGGCTTTCGGCGTTGGACACGCGGATTGCCGCGCTGGCGGCGGATATCCACTACTGTCGTTTGGCCGATGCGGACGGCGGCCCCTGTCCCGTGGTGATGGGGACGGCGGAGCGTTGGTTCAAAGAGCCCTGTTTTTTCAAAGCGATCGGCACCGAGCGCAAACGGCGGGTCGACATCGAGGCGGCTCGCGGCGAATACGAGGGCTTTCAAGTTGCGTTGCTCGCGCCGGCGCGGCACGGCTTTGAGAACATCGGGGTCGAAGTAGAAGAACTCAAGGGTTCGGACGGTGCGGTCATCCCCGCCACCAACATCGAGTGGGGGTGGATACGCGACATCACGACCGAGTGGCCCGATATCCCCGTGCCGTTTGTGGGGCCGATTCCAGATGCGATCATGGAGGGAGAGCGGTCCTTCGATGTCGCGCCCGGCAGTTTCATGCCGGTCTATTTCCGCGTGGGTGTCGACCGCGACGCGAAGCCCGGCGTGTACGAGGGCGGGGTCGTGTTTGTGTCCGGCGGGCAGCGCGTCCGGGTACCGGTCACGCTGAAGGTGCGGAACTTCACGCTGCCTGTGCGCGCTTCACTGAAAATGGCCTTCTCCTTTTTTGAGGGAAATTATCGGAAATGGTATAAGCACTCCTCTTTGACGGAGGAGCAGCAGCGCTACCTCTATGAGTTTCTTTTGAAGTACCGCATTTCACCCAACAACATCTACGACGGCAGTGAAACCTATCCCGCGCGGCGTTTCTTGGAGCAGTACCACGACCAGATCAACTTCTTCACTTACGGTGGCGTGCCGAGTGCTAAAAAGCCTCTGCCAGAAGCGACCTTAAAGGCCCGGGTGGAGCGGGCGGTCAAGGTGCATGAGTGGGTCAAGGAGAAAGGCTTGCAGGAGGCGGGATATGTTTACCTGTACGATGAACTTGGCTTCTTCTCCGACCCGCTGGATGCTGCCCGTCAGGTGATGGGCGCATTGCACAAAGCCATGCCCGACGCCAAGTTCATGCAGACATCGTTTCCAGACCCACGCTTCGAAACCCTGTTCAATGTCTGGTGCCCGCTCTTTGAACAGTTTTCGATCGCCGACCGTCGAGCGAAGCTCGAGGAGAAGCGACGCGAAGGCCACGATATCTGGTGGTATGCGGCTGACAATCCGTCCAAGCCGTATCCGAACTTCTTTCTGGATCACCCGGTTTTCGATTGCCGGATCATCGCGACGCTGAGTTGGATGTACAAGGTGGACGGGGTGCTGTACTGGTGCATCAACCGGGAGTGGGCCACCAACGTGTCTGAAAAAGAGCGCTGGCCCGAGGGCGAGTGGAAACCCTGGATCTACAGTGTGTTTAGCGGTAAGCGCGTATACAAAAACGGCATGGGGAATTTCGTTTATCCCGGCCCGGACGGGCGTCTGCTACCGTCATTGCGGTTGGAAAATCTGCGGGACGGCGTGGAGGACTACGACTACCTCTGCCTGTTGCGTGACGGCATTGAAAAGCTCCGGCAGCAAAACGACAACCCCGATTTGTTGGCCAGAGCGGAAGCGGTTTTGGTCGTGCCCCCGTCGGTGGCGCGGGCCGTGAATGATTACGCGAGCGATCCCTCGCATCTGCTGGCCTGGCGTACGCGTCTGGCCGACATGATCGAGGAGCTGGCAGCTAAGAGGTAATAGGTGAGAGGTAATAGGTATCTTTTGTGGCATGGGCGTCCCGCCCATGAAGCAAACACGGGCAAGATGCCCGTGCCACACTCTTCGTGGCATGGGCGTCCCGCCCATGAAAGAGCAACGAAGGTTTTGCACGAGCCTCAGGTAAGAGGCAATGGGTAAGAAGTACGAGGTACAAGGTACGAGGTACGAAGTAAGAGGTAAGAAGAAAGGAAACAACCATGGCGATTAAGCAAACAGCTATCAGTTACTACGGCATGAATTATGTGGAGCATGCGGAGTGCGATTTCAAGGAGATGATTGAGCACGGCTGCACCACGGTGATTCTGGCGGTCACGGAGTTCGATTTCAACTTCTGGCGTCCGAACATCCCGAAGATCGTGGACACGGCGCACAAGCTCGGGCTGCGCGTGCTGCTTGATCCTTGGGGCATCGGCAAGTATTTCGGCGGGGAGCAGGTGAGCCTCTTCCTGCAGAACAACACCGAGAACCGCCAGGTCTCGGCGATGACCGGCGAGAAGCTGCTCGGCGCCTGCTTCAATACACCGGCGTTCCGCGACTATTTCGAGAACTTCTGCCTGACGCTGGCGCGCGAGACCGACGCGGACGGCTTTTTCTGGGACGAGCCGCACTACGCCCTGCCGAAGTCTTACGCCTCGATCACCGGCGGCGCGGGCGAGGACTGGGCCTGCCGCTGCCCGATCTGCATGCGGCGTTTCCAGGACTACTACGGCTACGAGATGCCGCGCCTGATGACCGATGACGTCAAGCAGTTCCGCTGGCGCGAGGCGATGGTCATCCTTGAGGAGACCTCGCGCAAGATCAAGGAGATCAAACCGAAGATGGAGATCACCTGCTGCGTCCACGCCACGCTCAACACCTACTACGTCTGCGAGCATCGCGGTTACGACAACTGGGACATGGTGGCGGCGTGTCCGTACTTCGATGTCTTTTCCACCACGATCATCTCGTGGGAACTGCCGCAGGCCTTCTTCGAGAACATCACGCGGCGGACCGTCGAAGTGGCGAAAAAGCACGGCAAGCTGTCCGAGCGCTGGCTGATGGGCTACTACAAGCAGCCGACGGATTTTGCTATGATCGACCGCGTGGTGGATCTCTATGACGCGGCCGGCGTGGACCGGCTCGGGACTTGGACCTATCGCGGCGGCTACGGCACCGTGCTGGCGGCACCGGATGCGCTGAAGCTCTGGGACCGTATCGGCGAGAACTACAAGCGCGTGTTGAAGAAGTGAGGAAAGTTCATTAGTTAATTAGTGCGTTAGTGCGTTAGTTTGTTTTGGCGTTGCTCGGGCTTGTTTAACCACAGAGAACACAGAGGGCACAGAGTTTGTTTGAGGGGCAGGGCTGGCCGCAGGTTATTGCGACCACCCAGTGGTCGCAATGATGAGTGTAAAAGCAGTGCTCGGTTATTTTACGCTAAGGCGCGAAGTGCTTGAGGGCGAGTGCCCCCGCGAGCCGCCGGGACGCGGCAATGGAGGGCGAGTGTCCCCACGAGCCGCCTTCCGCTGCGCGGAAGGATGGTCTCTGGCTCTGTCGCGGAGCACCGGGAGGGACGAGCGTCTGCTCGTCCGCGGGCAAGCCGACGCTTGCCCCTCCCAACGCATGGAAAAACTAACGCACTCATTAACTTGGGTTGCGGGCTCTGCCCGCATGTGCATGGGTGAGTTTGGGAAGGAGAGAGAGAATGTTGAATGACTTTGGATACCTGGAGAAGGTGATCGCCAACATCAAGGCTGTCGCTGAGAAGCAGGAGGCGAATATCAAGGCGGGGGCGGCCCTGATGGCGGATGCCATCGCTGCCGACCGGCTTATCTATGTCTATGCCGGCGGCGGGCACACGACGCTTGCGATGGGCGAGATGTTCTTCCGCGCGGGAGGCCTCGCGAACATCAACCCGATGATGGAGACGGCACTCTCCGTTTTTAATCAGGCGCTGAAGTACCTGGAACTCGAACGCACCGTGAACTTCGGCGCGTCGATCATCAAGTACTACAATCCGCAGAAGGACGATGTCGTCATCATCTTCCACAATATCGGTATCAACCCGGCGACGATCGACGCGGCCGAGGAGTGCAAGAAGCGCGGCTGTAAGATCATCGCTGTCGCATCGAGCCACTGGCAGAACGAGATGCCGAAGGACCACTTCATCCGCCATCCGAACGGTAAGAACCTCTTCGACTACGCGGACGTCTGCATCGATGACTACAACCCCGTTGGGGATGCGGTCGTGAACGTGCCCGGCATGACAACGCCGATCGGCCCCGTCTCGAATGTCGTCGACTTCACGATCGCCCACCTTCTGGAGATTGAGTGCTGCAGCCAGTGCGTCGCGCGCGGTATCGTTCCGCCGGTCTGGAATTCGGCGAACGCGCCGGGCGGTGACGAAAAGAACGCGGCGTATCTTGCGAAGTACAAGCCGCTCGTGAAATGCCTGTAATGTCGTGGCTCTTGCAAAACCCCTCGTGGCATGGCGTCCCGCCCATGAAACACGGGCAAGATGCCCGTGCCACACCCTCGTGGCATGGGCGTCCCGCCCATGAAGCACGGGCAAGATGCCCGTGCCACACC
>DUPH01000144.1 GCA_012838435.1 Lentisphaerota bacterium
ACGGAAACAGAGCCATGCCTTTCCGTGTGTTCGGTGTGTTCCGTGGTTAAACAATCGATCCCGATAGCGATCCCGATCCCGATTTGGATGAAACCATGAAATCATGAAACCATGAAACCATGAAACCATGAAACCTTGAAACCTTGAAACCTTGAAACCAGAAACCAAAGAGAGTTGAAGGTTCAACTGCTCTTTTTAGGATTACCTTTTCGGCTTCCCTCGCGGTGGGTGACGGCGTAACATGTCCGCATGACGCAAAACTTCAAGTCTGGCAGACTCCGCGGACGGCTTGCGCCCAGCCCCACTGGCGCGTTGCACCTCGGCAATGCCCGTACCTTCATGATCGCGTGGCTGAGTGTACGTAGCCGTAGCGGCACGCTGTTGCTGCGCATGGAGGACCTTGATCATCCCAAGAACAAGCCCGGCGCGGCCGACGCGGCGCTTGCGGACCTGCGCTGGCTCGGTCTGGACTGGGACGAGGGGCCCGACATCGGCGGTCCGTACGCGCCCTACACGCAGACGCAACGGCGGATCCACTACGTTCGCGCCTTGGAGACGTTGCGTGCGCGCGGTCTTGCCTATCCCTGCGTCTGCTCGCGGCGTGATGTCGAGTGCGGCCAGTCCGCGCCTCACACCGAAGACGGCCTCTTCTACGCCGGTCTCTGCCGCGACCGCTTTGCGGACTACGAGGCCGCGCGGCGCGTCCTGCCCCCCGACCGCCTGCCCGCTTGGCGCTTCCGCGTGCCGCAGGGCGAGATCGTGCGTTTCGAGGATGGCTTCTGCGGTCTCTGCGAGCAGGAGGTCAGTGCAGTCAGTGGAGACTTCGTGCTCGCGCGCGACCCAGACGGCGCGGGCTATATGCTCGCCGTGGTCGTGGATGATGCCGCGATGGGTGTCACCGAGGTTGTGCGCGGCGATGACCTGCTGCCGGCCACCCCGCGTCAGTTGCTGCTCTATCGCGCGTTGGATCTCACGCCGCCCGTTTTCATCCATGTGCCGCTGGTGGTGAGCGAGGAGGGGCGGCGTCTCGCCAAACGTCACGGCGATACCCGCATCAGCGCCCTGCGCGCGGCGGGCATCACCTCGGAACAGGTCATCGGTCTGCTTGCGTGGTGGTGCGGCTGGGCCGCATGGGGCGAAAGGCTTACGTTGCGCGACCTGCTGCCGCGTTTTGACCTTGCTACGCTGCGGCGCGAACCCGCCATGCTTACGCCGCAGGTCAAGGCGGCCATGAAGATTCAAGCCTAAAAGACTTCAGGATTTCGCGTGACCGTCGGTGTTTGACGACCGGTCGTGGCGAGAGCGGGATGAAAAGGTTCTTTGCATGTCGGAGCGTAGGATGTTTGCGCTTTCGCTGACCATGAACTTGCGGGATTCACGCAGCTTCTGTTCGTCGAGAAGTTCGTCGGCACGGCGTTCGAGTTCGCGAGCCTCGTTTTCGAGCAGGGCGGGGGTTGAGGCGCCGGGGGCAAGTTCGCGCAGATGATCGCGGTTGGCTCTAAGCACACGGATGGCTGCGGCTGTGTCGCCGTTGTCCAACTCGCTGACGGCATCGAGGCGGGCCTTTGCGGCCTGCTGCAGGCCGATGTGGAGAATAACCTCGGGGTCGCCTGGGATGGCCGCTTCGATGGCATTGGCAACGCCGACGATCAGGTTCCGCTTTTGGCTCTTGAGGTCGACCGCGCCCTCGCGGAGTTCGGCGTAGGTCATGCTCAGGCTTGCGAGGTGCATATCGGTCGGTTCGGCCAGAGCGGGCAACTGGACGGCAAGCAGGACGTGCTTGACTTGGGCGGCGTGGAAGTCGCTGAGCAACACGCGGTAGGAACTCTTTTCGGCCTTCCACGGGTGACCGGTGAGCTGAGCCACGCCGATCACGCCATCGGTGAAGTCGAGAGAGACTTCGACGTTCTGCGTGACGGTGTCGAGCAGACCGCCGAGTTCTTCCTTGAAGACTTCGGGGGCGTGGTCGGGGCTTTCGATGTAGTAGAAGCGTCCGCCGGCAGCTTCGGAAACGCGCTTGAGAAGGTCTTCGTTGAAGTCGGCACCCAGGCCAAGGCAACTGGTACGGATGTTCTTGTCCTTGAGCACGTTCTGGCCTAGGGCGGTGAGCTGATCCGGGTTAACGATGCCAGCGTTGGCCTGCCCGTCGGTGAGCAGGAGCACGGCGTTGACACACTCCTCCGAGGCGTTGCGGCTGACGAGTTCTATGCTCTTGAGCCACCCTCCGCTCAGGTTGGTGCAGTTCCCGGCTTGGATACCTGCAATCGCGGCACTGAGTGCGGTCGGATCGGAGACCGTCGCGGACTCCACCAGGGGCTGGACCTCGTCGTCGAAGGTGACGAGCGAGAAGCGATCATCGGGGGCGAGCTGATCAAGAAGGAGCTGGGTGGATCGCTTGGCGTAGTCGAGCTTCTCACCGGCCATCGAGCCGCTACGGTCTAGGACGGCCGCGAGATTGAGCGCTGGTCTTTTCCTACCCGCCGGGGAGTCGGGGGCCGTGAGGGTAAGCAGGACGTGCACGACACTGGCCGTGCCTGTTGGAACGACGGTATGATCCATACGGGACTCGAGTTTCATGGGCGGCCTTTCTGTTGTGTCCATCTTGTGGATAAAAACCAGACAAATGGCGCCCCTGGCAGGGCTCGAACCTGCGACCCACGGATTAGAAATCCGTTGCTCTATCCAACTGAGCTACAGGGGCGGAAAACGGCGGCATCATAGCAAACCGCCCGCGTGTTCTGCAACGCGATAGACCGCTTTTTAGACGTCCAGATTACGGACGTTCAGAGCGTTGTCCTCAATGAACTTGCGGCGCGGCTCGACCTCATCGCCCATGAGCAACGTGAAGATCGCGTCAGCTTTTACCGCATCCTCCAGGCGCACGCGAAGCAGGTGGCGCTTCTCCGGATTCATCGTTGTCTCATAGAGCTGGTCGTGGTTCATTTCACCGAGACCTTTGTAACGCTGAATCACCAGTCCCTTGCGTCCGCGCTCGCGCACGGTATCGAGCAGGTCGGGTAGCGCTTGGACCGGCAACTCTTCGTCATCCTCGACGATGAAGGCCACCGGCGCGTCACCGGCGAGGCAGTCTGCTGCGGAAAAGCCCATGCCGCCGAGGGCGTCCATCTGCTTTTTGAGCAGACCGGCGCGATAGAGTTCAAGCCAGCGGAACGGCATCTGCTCGGTGGGATAGTAGACCTGTACGCGGGTTTCGGCCAGGTCGATGGTTTCGCCCAATTGCGCCTCGGCTTCGGCGCGCGCGCGCGCCAGATCGCTGTCGGAGTAAGCGTAGTTGAAGACAGCGTCTTCACCGGAGCCGACGACAGTGATGAAGCGCGGGAACTCGCCGGTATCCGGCTTGCGTAAGCGCACGAGAGCGTGCGGATCGAAGCCGCGACGCGCCACGGCATGGGTGGTCACCTCCAACTCGGCGAGCAACTCAAGCAGGGCGCGCAGATCGTCGCCCTCCAGCACGCGGCCGTCAGATGTGCGTATGCTCATGTCGTCCGCGCCGAGAAGGAGCAGCTTGCGGGTGAGTTCGTCATCACTATCAATGTACTCCTCGTGTTGTTTGCGGGAGATTTTGTAGAGTGGCGGCTGGGCCAGATAGATGTAGCCGCGCTCCAGCAACTCGGGCATCTGGCGATAGAAGAAGGTCAGCAGCAGGGTGCGAATGTGGGCACCGTCAACGTCGGCATCGGTCATGATGATGATCTTGTGGTAGCGGACCTTGGAGATGTCGAAGTCGTCCGCGCCAAAGCCCGCGCCGATGGCTGTGATCAGGGAGCGAATCTCGTTGTTGTTGAGGATCTTGTCGATGCGCGCCTTTTCGACGTTGAGCACCTTGCCGCGCAGCGGCAGGATCGCCTGCGTCTCGCGGTTGCGTCCCTGCTTGGCAGAGCCGCCGGCCGAGTCGCCCTCGACGAGATAAAGTTCACACTTGGCCGGATCGCGCTCCGAGCAGTCGGCCAGTTTGCCCGGCAAGGCCAAACTGTCCAACACGCCCTTACGGCGCGTGAGGTCGCGCGCCTTGCGTGCCGCGATGCGGGCGCGTGCGGCAAGCACGGCCTTTTCGACCACTTTGCGCGCGACGGACGGGTTTTCAGCGAAGAAGGTGCCGAGCTGGTCGTTAACGATCTGCGCGACAATGCCTTCGACCTCGCCGTTGCCGAGCTTGGTCTTGGTTTGGCCCTCGAACTGCGGACTCGGCACCTTGACCGAGATGACCACCGTGATACCCTCGCGGATGTCGTCGCCGGTCAACGCCTCTTCGTTCGATTTCTGGAGGTTGTTGTCGGCGATGTACTTGTTGACCGTACGGGTCAGAGCCGAGCGGAATCCAGAGAGATGGGTGCCGCCCTCAATGGTATTGATGTTGTTGCAGTAGCTGTACTCGGTTTCGTTGTACGCCTCGGTGTACTGCATCGCGATCTCGCACTCGACCGCGTCGCGCGCGCCTGAAAAATAGATGACCTGATCGTGGACCGGTGTCTTGTTCTTGTTCAGATACTGGATGTACTCCACGATGCCGCCGTTAAAGAGGAAAGACTCATCACGCTCCTGTTCGTGCTCAAGATCGCGAAAACGGATCGACACGCCGCGGTTCAGGAAGGCCAACTCGCGTAGGCGGTTGGCGAGAATGTCCCACTTAAAAGTGTGGCAGGTGAAGATCGTGTGATCCGGGAAGAAAGTGACCTTGGTGCCGGTGCCATGGGTATCACCGATGACCTCAAGTTGCGTCACGGGATGCCCGCGCTCGAAGCGTTGCCGGTGGATCTTGTTGTTACGGCGGACCTCAACCTCCATCCACTCGCTCAACGCATTGACGCAGGAGACGCCGACGCCGTGCAGACCGCCGGACACTTTGTAGTTCGAACCGTCAAACTTGCCGCCGGCGTGCAGCGTCGTCATCACCACCTCCAATGCGGGGCGTCCCTCCGTGGGATGCATATCGACAGGAATACCGCGGCCATCGTCTGACACCGAAATCGAACCATCTGGGTTGATCGTGACGTCAATGTGCGTGCAGTAACCGGCCAGCGCCTCGTCGATCGAGTTGTCCACCACCTCGTATACCAGATGATGATAGCCGCGTTCGCCGGTGTCGCCGATATACATCGCCGGCCGTTTGCGGACCGCCTCCATGCCCTCGAGAACTGTGATGTTTGCTGCTGTATAGTGGCTTGCCTTCAAAGGCTCGTTTGAATCAATATGCGTATCGTCTGACATACCTTTTTCCGTGAATGGATTGATTGAATAATAGTAGCATAAGAGGGGGGGAAATACAAGTTTGCTATTCGTTCTTGCCGCCATTTCGAGCGTATGCCAAACTATGTCCCATACAACGAGAAACGTGTTGAACAACGTGGCCCCATCCAAAGAGGAGAAGCCAAGATGAACTCAAAAGAAATCATGCGCTATTTCGAACTGCGCAAGCAGCTCTTTGAGATCGAAGCGCAACTGGAAGTCCTGAAGCCCACCGTGGCCGATCAGCTCCGCCAGATGAACAACGTGGCCCGCCTGGACGGCTACGACTTGCGACTGAGCACATACACCGCTTATGAATACTCGCCGAGAGTCACGGACATGCAGCAGACGCTCAACGAGACCAAGCGCAAGGAGCGTGAAGAGGGAGTGGCCAAAATCAAGGAGCGTCGCGACATGCTGGTGCTGAAAGCCCATCGCGAAGGTGGCGTTCGCGAGGAGCCGGAAGCCTATGGCGAATGGGAAGCGGATGACAGTGCGTTTTAGTGTGTTGATCTCAATCATGTCAATTACGCCAATCAGGTCAGCCATGTCAAAAAAGATGACCATGAAAAAGATGTTTGCTGGAGTGTTTGTCGCCGTCGTGGCGCTAATGTCTGTCGCGGAGGCGGCGACGGTTTCCGTTGACTGGGATGATCCGGTCGGGATCGTGAAGCCCGTGAACGGTGTCGGGCAGCCGCCGATGATCGGGGCGCCAACATCGTTTCCGATGATGCGCTATCTCAAGGAGGCGGGGATCCCTTACGCGCGGCTTCATGATGTCGGCGGGGTCTACGGACAGTTCCGCTATGTGGACATCCCGAACATCTTCCGCGATTTCGACGCGGACGAGACCGATCCGAAGAGCTACAGCTTCGCTTACACCGATGCACTGATGAAGGCACTTGATGAGAATGGCGTTGAGCCGTTCTTCCGGTTGGGCGTGACGATCGACAATCCCGTCGGCGCCGGCTTCCCCGGCTACTTCATCGATCCACCGAAGGACTTCGCGAAGTGGGCGCGGATTTGCGAACACGTGATCCGTCACTACACCGAAGGCTGGGCGGACGGCTTTCGCATGAAGGTCACCTACTGGGAGATCTGGAACGAACCCGACAATCAGCCGGACGCCAAGCAAAACCCGCTCTGGAACGCGCCGTTCTCAGAGTTCATCCGCCTCTACGGTGTCGCTGCGCCATACCTGAAGGCGAAGTTCCCTCACCTTAAAATCGGCGGCTACTCGAGTTGCGGTTTCTATGCGGGTGTCGGCGCGGAGCAGGTCGCTGCCGCGCACTCGTCACCGCGCATGGAGTATTTCATCGACTGCGCAACGAACTTTCTCGCCGCCGCGCAGCAGAACAGTTGGCCGCTCGACTTTTTCTCGTACCACTCCTACTCCCATCCAACGGAAGCGCTTCGTCAAGTGCGCTACGCCGACGAGCTGCTCAACCGCTACGGATTCACGGCAGATAAGACCGAGCGCATCTTCAACGAGTGGCTGCCGTACGTGAGCCACGATACGCTCGGCACGGCGAAGCAGGCGACCGGCATCGCCGCAGAGATGATCGGCCTCCAGAACGGTCCGTGCGACCTTGCCTGCATTTACGACGCGCGCTGTAATGTCGGCAACTACTCGCCGCTTTTCAATCCGCTGACCTACAAGCCGCACAAAGCCTATTACGCCTTCACGGCGTTCAACGAACTCCGCAAGCTCGGCACGGCGGTCCGGGCGAAAGTTTCCGGTGCATCGTCACTCGTGGCGGCGGCCGCGAAAGGCACGGGCGGCGCGGCGGTGATGATCGCGAACGATTCCAATGCGGAGGTGCCTCTCGTCTGTGATTTCGGCGGACGCGAGGTCGTCGCGTGCCGTCTCACGGACGATACGCACACGGATGCAAGCCTCCCGCTCCCGAAGACGCTCGCGCCGCGTGCCTTTGTTATCGTTCTCCTGAAGTGAGGTTTTTGACGCAGAGTTTGGTTTCAAGATTTGTGAAGGGTGGTGCTATGAAAAGAGAAATCGGTTTGACGGTGTGCGTGGCTCTTGCCGCTGGAATGGCGTTTGGTGCAACGGTCACGACGAACGGTGCGGGCGCCGTGACGATCGACGTGCCTGCGGACGAGACGTACGTCTATCCCGCTCCGCTGGCAAACGACATCACAAGCGTGACGAAGACAGGCGCGGGCATCGTAAAGTTCTCGCAGGCTGCCAGTGGCTGTAGCGTCCGATCGACATTCAGGGCGGCTATGCGGATTTCACCGTTCCCAACGCTTACGGCACGGGTCCCATCAACGTGGCGAGCGGTGCGGCGTTGGTCGTCTCGCACGCCTCTGCGGGGCAATCGACCATTCAAGTGCAGGGCACCGTGACGATCGCGGGCAGCGGTCCGCAGAATGACGGCGCTCTCCAGTTCAAGGGAAGCGCTTATGCGGACCGGATGTTCAACAGGGTGGTTCTCGCCGCAGACGCGAGTTGGGGCGGGAATCGAGCGGGTGCCGTCGCGCTTGATTTCGCGGGTTACACGCTGACATGGGTAGGCTCCACCCTGATGACGTTGAACGGCACTTGGAGCAACATGGGGACACTCGTCCACAAGGGCACGGCAGACGTCTGCTTCCAGGGCGGCAATTTCGACGCGGCATCGGCGGGGAAGCCGCTTATCGTGGACGGCGGGTCTTATGTCTCGTCCTGGAACAATTCGACGCCCATGCCGCTCGCGCTTACGGCGAAGAACGCGATGCGGCTGGTCGGCAACTGGGGCCGAGGAACCGGATTCAACATTTGGGCGGGCCCCATCACGATCGAAGAAGGGGTCGCGTTTCGCCTGGGATCTTCATGGCAGAACAGCATCGGAGCCTATGCCACGTTGCGTATCGCGGGTCCCATCAGCGGTCCCGGCGCGGTAAGCAACACCTATGGACACGTCTATATCGACAATGCAAACAACGCTTGGACGGGCGGCACCTACATCGGGGATGGCTACACCTTCTTCCCTGCGCCTGAAACGCTGCCGGGATGGGACAGTCCTGGCCGTGTGACGATTTCTGGTCTGGGTGCTCTAATGACGGTGGCTGGCGCGCCGATTCCCGGATTGAACGTGCAGGACACTTGGACGGCGGATGAGATCCGCACAATGGCGCAAAATATGAGGATCGTCCAGGCAAATCACACGATGCCCGGTGTGGGGGTTTATGTGACAAAGGGTGCCTCGTTCGCCTACCCGTACGCGCTTATCACGAACTTCGTAAAATACGGCGAGGGTACGCTCACGATGTCGGGCACTTGGGACGGCCAGCCAGCCTCGTTCCGTGTGGAGCAGGGCACGGCCATCCTCGATGGCGACGCGGACCGCTCCGTGGCCTCGTTCTACGTGCGTGGCGAAAGAGCCACTTGTATCCACAAGACGGGCACCACGACCCAGAACGGCATGATCCGCTTCTCCAACAGCGGGCGGGGTGTCTATCGCCACCTTGGCGGCACGTATGATCAGGTGGGCGGAGACTGCTACGTGAGCGAGACCGAGAATTCGTACTTCTCGTTCGAACTCTACGGCGGCACGTTCAAGCTGAATGGCTACGGGAATCCTCACTTCGCCCGTGGCAAAGGGGGCTGCGCCATCTTCAAGCAGGAGGGCGGTCAGTTCAATCTCAAGAGTTCCTCCTTCCAACTGGGTGAGTCGGGAGACGCCATGATGTACGTGGCGGGCGGCACGAATACGATGCGCTACAATGCTACGCAAGGCTCGGAGTGTATGCGCATGGGTACGGCGGAATACGGCAGTGCAACGCTCGCGATAACGGGGTCCAATACCGTGTTTGATGCAGACTGTCTGGTCGTGGGTACGAGCCACACACCGCAGACGAACGTCGTATCCGTGATGAATGGCGGCACATTCCTGGCTTCGCGCTTCTATCAGGCCAGCGGAGATACGTGGCCGTTCACCAACAACTTCAACGTGGTGAGTGTGGACGGCGGTGTCATGTATCCGACCTTCGGCTGGGGCTGGGATCACAAAGGAGAAAGCAACGACACGCGCGATTTCCACAAGTGGGTGCTCCACGAACATGGCATGATACTCGATACGTCCATGTGCCAGAGTTATGACTTTACGGCGGCCGCCCCGCACGAGAATCCATTCAATTTCAGCGACGCCACAGGCAAGGGTTTCGATTCGATTACGCTCCCCACGTCGGGTGCGTTCAAGCAGGAGGTGTATCTCGGCCCTGCCCGTATCCGCATCTTCGACGCCACGGGATGGGGGGGCCACGGCGTTTGCGGATTTCGATCCTGAGACGGGCACGCTGACCAACGTGGTGGTGACCTCGCGCGGGTGCGACTACTCCGACTCGCCCACGATCCTCGTGGATAACGCGTCTGGTACGGGAACGTATCCCTGCACATTCGCACTGAGCGCGAACAAGGGTGGCGGCATCATGAAACGGGGGGCGCAGACTGCCCACCTCTACGGCGTGATGACGTACACGGGGCCGACGTGCGTGGAGGAGGGGACGCTGTTCCTGCGGACGGCGGCCAGTGTGCCCACGAATTCGCTCTTCCGTCCGCTCGGGAGCGGCATCGTGTCGCTGCCGGGGGCTTCGGTTCTGAGGTCCGTGGGCGGCACGGGCACGATTGCCAACGGTGCCGTGACGGCGACGGAGGGCGTGGAGGTCTACGCCGAGGCTTTGAACACACTCACTCCAGTGAAGATTTCAAGCGGCTCGCTCACGTTTCAGGCGGGCGCCAAGGTGAAGGTCTTTGATCCCGCGAACATCGAGAACGGGCCGGGCCACTGGCCGCTCGTGACGGCGCGCGATCCCATCGTGGGCACACCGGAGTTGGATAGGACGAACCTCAAACCGGCGTACAACCTCGCGTTTTCGGCTGATCGCAAGACGCTCTACCTCACGTTCCCGAACGGCACCATCCTCTTCCTCCGTTAGTGCGGCGCGTGGCGCGCGACCTTGAGTGTAAAAGTAACTCAATTAACGCAATCGTATCAGTCGCGTCAATCGCGTCAGTCATGTAAAATGGGACATTATGGCTCTGTTTCAAAAACGCAACCGAGCCTTATTGTCTCCTTTAAGGTGCCCTTAATGGCGGTCCGAAATACTCGTAACTCCTTTATTATAAACATATTGCATCAATAACTTGCGCACAACTAAAGCATTGGCACGTCCTCTGCGAATATAATAGGCGGTTCCGGTAGATTGGCCGGGGCCAATGAACCTAACTTTGAAAGTAAAGAAAGGAGAACAATCATGAGAGCCTACCTGAACACCATTAACAACCCGTGGCGCGTGTTCGACGAGGTAATGGGTGATTTTCCCTTTGACCTGTTCGACACCGCACTGCGTACACGTGCCAGACGCTATCCCCGCGTCAATGTGTGGGAGAGCGAAGATGGCCTAGCGGTCCAAGCTGAAGTCGCGGGCGTGGAGCCCGACAAGCTGGACGTGGCGGTCGATGCCAATATCCTCACGATCAAGGGCGAGAGGGAGCAGGCGGACGGAAGCCGCGCCGAATTTCAGCGTAGCTTTAACCTGCCGTTCGAGTTGGAGAACGATAAGATCAAGGCGACCATCAAGAACGGCCTGCTGACCGTGAAGATCCCGCGCAAGCCGATCGAGAAGCGCAAGATCGCGATCGAGAAACTGTAATCGAAGCCTATATCGAAAAGGAGGGAAACCATGAGCCTGACTAAGAAATCTGACCAACAAGACGTCCAGAAAGTGGACCGTGTTGAATTGACACCAGCCAGCCGTGTGGTGGAGTGCGAGAACGCTTACACCCTGACCGTTGAACTGCCCGGCGTGTCTGAGAAGGAGATCGAGCTGACCCTTGAGAACAGGGTGCTGTCGATCACCGCCGAGAACACGCTGGAGGTCTTCAAGGACTACACCCTGGTCTTGCACGAACTGCCCGAAGCGCGCTATCGCGCGGCGTTTGATCTGCCGGATCATGTAGATACAGCCGGCATCAAGGCGGCCACCAAGAACGGCCTCCTGGTTCTGACGCTGCCCAAGCGCGAGGAGGTTAAGCCGCGCCGCATCGCCGTTAAAGCCGGCTAGTAGCACGCGCAGCCCGAAAACGGGGTGAACACAGTAATGACTAAAGAAGGGACGAGCGGTTTGCCCGTCCCTTTTTGTAACGCGGAGGCGCGGAGGCGCAGAGACGCAGAGATTTTTATGGGGTAACGGCGTGACCGCCGCTGGGGAGGGACGAGCGTCTGCTCGTCCGCGGGCAAGTGACACTTACCCCTCCCGGCGCTCCGCAAACCTTCGTGTGAAAAACCGAGCAGTGCCATCCCCCAAAAAATCTGCGAAATCTGCGTCATTTGCGAATCAAAAAACCGAATCATGCCAGAAGCCGAAGAGCGTTGACATCTGAGTATGGGTATGTATGATAATGACGTCGTTTGAATTGAACCGCGCGGAAGTTGATGTTGCACACGGAGCTTTCGGGAGGAACACATGTCGAAAACCGTTTTAGTTCAGGCGAGAATCTCGCCGGAAGTGAAAGCAGATGTCGAGAAGCTCTTTGAAGCTTGGGGCTTCGATATCTCGACCGCTTTCAGGATGTTCCTGAATAAGGTCAGCAGGGACAGAGCGATGCCGTTCGTTTTCGCTGAAGAGCAGCGGCCCACCGAGGAGGAACTTCACGACATGCGCGTCTTGGGGATCAAGAAATACGCGGACCTACTCAAGGCGTATCGCGAGATAGACGCTGCCCGGGCTGATTACGAAGCGGGACGTGGGGCTTCATTCGGCAATGTTGCCGAGATGTTCAAGGACACATTCGGAGAGCCGTATGTTGACTCCCTATCGCACGGAGACGTTCAACGCGCAACTGAAGGCTCTGAGAAATAATCAAGCTGTCGTAGCGAGGATATTTCGCCTGATTGTGCGGATGCCTGCGAACATCCTTTCTCTGGCCTTGGGAAGCCTGAACCGCTTAAATACGGCAAGGCGGGATTGTGGTCGCGCCGTATCGATAAAAAGAACCGGCTCATTTACAAAGTTGTGAAACCTGATCTGATTTTGTTTTCTTGCATCGGACATTACGACTAGGGTGAACCTTCAACGCTCAGACGCCGGTCGAGCCGAAGCCGCCTTCGCCGCGGCAGGTCTCGCCGAGGGTTTCTGACTCCTCGACCGCCACGCGCAACACCGGCGCGATCACCATCTGCGCGATGCGCATGCCGGGCACGACCTCGAACGGTTCTTGACCGAGATTGACAAGGATCACGCCGAGTTCGCCCCGGTAGCCTTCATCGATCGTGCCCGGTGTGTTGAGCAGTGTAATGCCGTGCTTGAGCGCCAAACCGCTGCGCGGCCGGAGCTGCGCCTCGGTGCCGGACGGCAGTTCCATGACCAACCCCGTGCGCACCAACCGGCGTTCGCCCGGCAGCAACGTCGCGGCTTCGCACGCGCAGAGATCCAGCCCTGCATCGCCGGGATGGGCATAGGCCGGTAGCACGGCGTCCGCGTGGACGCGCTTGAAGAGGACGGTCATCGCCCCTGTCAGCCTCTACTCCAGAACCTTGATCTTGATGTTCCGGTAGGAGACACGGTCGTTATGATCCTGCAGCAGGATATGTCCCGCCTCCTGCTCGCCCCAGTTGGGATGCTTGTTGAACTTGCTCAGGGCGACCGCCTTGCGGAACGTCTCCGAGCCGCGCTCAAACGTGAGCACCTTCTCGCCGTTCAGCCAGTGCTCGACCTGCTTGCCTTTGCTCACGATCATGGCACTGTTCCACTCGCCGGTCGGCTTCAGTTTCGCACCGACCGCCGGTAGCACGTCGTAGAGCGACGCGACCATACGGTTGCCGTCGCGCCCCTTCGTGGCGTCGGGGTGTTTGGTGTCGAGCACCTGATATTCCAACGTGGTGCCGCCATGACGTTTGGGATCGAAGAAATACTTGACGCCGCTGTTGGCCGCGTCCGTGAGCCGGAATTCCAGCTTGAGGATAAACGAAGAGTAGGTTTCGCGCGTGATGATATCCCCCGCGCCGCCGCCCGCGTTTTTGGGCAACACGGTCAACTCACCGTCCGCGATCTCCCATCCCCGCGCGGGGAAGCTGTCGGATCTGACACTGCGCCAGCCGTCGCCGCTCTTGCCGTCCCACAGCAACCGCCACCCATCCTGACGCTCCTTCGCCGTCAGCGTGTTCGCCGCTGTCGCGCAGCAAGCCTCATTGCCAAACAGCGCCACCGCGCTCATCATCACCGCCACCATACTCAACAGATGCTTCATACCTCGCCTCCTTGTTTCGTAATATGCACCAGCGCAGACCAGATTGTCAATGCAGTTCAATGGTTAATTCATCACGGGACAACTCGCAGTCGCGCAGGATCCGGGCCAGCAGACCACAGCCGATCGTCTCGCCACGATGAACCGGCACAACGGTACAGCGTCCGTCAGGATGCCGAAGAAAATGATGACTCCCCTTGACACGTATGACCTCGAAGCCCAAACGTCGGAGAGCCTTGATCAGTCGGGAACCGCTGAATACCGGGAAGGTGCTCATACCATGACCGCGACGCGCTGGACGCCGATGAACAGGTTGGACACTGGTTCGTCCTCCACTTCCAGGCACAGTGATATGGCTTCTTTGATGCGTTCCATCAGCACATCAAGAGACTTGGCCTGCGTATGGCAACCACGCAGGGCGGGCACAGACGCGATGAAATAACCGTCCTCATCCTGCTCGATCACAACACTGAATTCTCTCGACATCACACATCTCCCTTTCGCCCGCATTTTAGCATCTTGTGTCGGCAACAGCCAAATCAATTAGTCGATGTTGAAAAGGGCGCATCACCGCACTGCTACCTTCCCTCAAGCGTGTACCCGGCGAAGCGCACAAAAACACCGCGCCAATCGTCCAGATACGCCATCAGAATCTCCCGCGCCAATCCTTCCGAATCGCCGCATCGGAAAAGCGCCGCCGCCGCGAACAGTTCGATCATCGCCCGAGAAAACTGCGCCGACTCCACACTTACGGGCTGCGTGCCGGTATCGCGGTGCCCCCGTACGCCGGGCTTGCGCAAAAACTCGGCCAGCGCGGGTGCCGCCGCCGGATCGCCGATCCGCCCAAGCGCCATCAGCACCGACCGCAACGTGTTGAAACTGGTTTCGGCGTGGCACTGCTGTAGCTTGCGGACCAGTGCGGCGGTGGCCCGCCGGTCGCGCGGGATGGCGGACACCCACATCGCGCCGTCCAGTTCGGGCACCGAGAGAAATCCCTCCCAATCGTAGGCGGGGCCGTCAGCGATCGGCGTCTCATCGATCCAAGCGGTCAGCAGCGGAACGCCTGCGGGGTCGCCCAGCAGACAGAGCGCCTTTGCCGTTGCCACGGTCGGATTACGGGCCAACGCATCGCGCAACGGCTGGCATGCGGCCTGTTCGCCACGCGCCAGCGTCAGCAAATTCGTGGGGTTCGCGGGGTCCTGCGCCGCATCCCGTAGCTCGGCATCCGTGGGCGGCGGCAGATCGCGCGTGAGTTCGCCGAGTTTGTCCGCTGGCAGAATATCGATCTCTGCCAGATGGCGCTGCAACGCATGGATATCCACCGTGCGCGGCGTGGTTCCGTTTTTGATACAGAGCGCCGCCGCATGACCGGCCGCATAGCCCAGATTCAGCACGTCGGGATTCATGCGCATGATGGCCTGTACGTCGTGCGTGGTGGAGTAGCAGCGCCCGACCGCCATGATGTTCTCCAAACCAGCGGGCAGAATCGCGCGCAGCGGCACGTACACCGTCAGGTCGCGATCACGCACATGTTTGGTCATCGGCATCAGTCCCGCGAATGAATAATCGCTGCTGTAGAAACCGTGCGGATCGAAGGCCGACGCCGACACCGCGATGACATCCCGGTAGGTACGCCCCGCATTCACGTCGCGCTCATCGATCACCCAATCGCCTTTGATGCGGCGCGTTTCGCGGATCTGCGCCATCGGAAAGTTCTGCGTGCCGCCGCCGCGCGCGGCCAGCACATGGTGCATGGTGAAGCCTGCGATGTCGATCGGATCGGCGGGTAGCGAGTTGGCGTAGAGGTCGCGCCGGTCGCGCGTGTTCTTGCCGTCACTGCCGCTGCTGGCTCGTTTTTGGCCCATAAACGAGGCTTCTTCCAAACAAAGGTCGCCGTCGTTCAGGTAGAAGAACGTGGCACCGGCCGCCGCGCAGACATCGCCCTCGCCCGAAGCGTCGATCACCACTTTGCCGAGCGCCACGCCGCGTCCAAGCCAAGTCGCAACCTCGACTCCCGCCACCGTCTGACCGCGCATGACCGCGCCCATGGCCAGCGAGTGGTACCAGACATCGACTTTCGCCTCGCGCAACAACCGCGCATACTGCGGGTCGCCTTTGCCGCGCCACTCTTGGTTGAAGCCGTGACGGTAGCCGCGCCAGAATCCTTTGATGCCCAGCGCCACGTTGCCCCCGATGAAGCCCGCTTGTTCGATCATCAGCGTGCGCGCACCGCCACGCGCCGCCGCGATGGCCGCAGCATGACCGGCCGGTCCACTGCCGACCACGACCACGTCATACTCCGCCCAGACCGGAATCGCGTCGCGCGCTTGCGACACCGTCTCGCGTTGTCGCGCGCGGTAGGGTCGCTCGGCCTCGCTCAATTGACGAATGGCTAGCGCGGGCAGCGTGTCGGCCGTCGGCGCCGCAGTCTTGACCCGGACGGTTCCGGGCGTCGGCAGTGTGGCTGCACGCGCCTCCTGCAGCGCGGCCATTCCGACACGCTCCCCGATCTCCGACAGCGTCACGGGGTGCATCAGGGCGCGCGCCGCCTCGCGGCTGACCGACGCCGCCGAACTGAGCACGTAGAGCCGCTCCGTTCCTGCTGGCCGCAAGACGCCCAGATCGAGCTTGGCGGTTTTCGGCAACTCCGCGCCCTCCCATGTGGCCGATCCGACTAGCGCGGCGGGCAGAACAAAGTTCATGGCATGCGCAAAGGGCGGGTTGGCATACGTGTGCCATGTTTCGCGCAACGCATGCTCGGCACGGTTGATCGCCGCCCACGTTAAAGCCGTCATGGGGGCGTCCTGTTCGATCATCTCGCGCGTCTTGCGGTCGGCCGCACGGCGCGGACGCGACACGCGCAGCGTCTCGACGCGCCACGGCTCGCGACGCGCACCGGCGGCTTCGGCGACTGCCCCTGCGGGCGTGGCGTCGATCACCACCTTAGCGATCACCGCCTGCAAGCCAGCCTTGTTGGCCGTCACCACACCGCACAAGCGGTTCTGATCATCGATTAACACACCGCCGTGCCGCGTGTTGTAGAGAAACGTGACGCCGGCCTCCAGCAGCAGTTTCGCCGCGACCACCGGATAGCGTGATGCGCTGGTTTCGCGCAGGAGCGCTTTGCTGAACTCCGTTGTGGGTTTGGGTCCCTGCTGAAGTTCATCGAAGCGATCCTTGGTCATTACTTCGCCGCCAAGAAACGTGGTCTCGTTGAGCAGCATGACGCGCGCACCTTGACGCGCGGCGTTCCACGCCGCCGCCATGCCGCCTTCATTGCCGCCGACGACCACGATATCCACGCGGTCGATCACCGGCACCGTCCGCGCCGGTGCCTCCACATACCGCTCCTGCGCTCGACCCGTTGCTACCAGCATCGCCACAGCGAAAGCAATCCTCATGATTTTAATTTGCATCTTCACGCCCTCACATGAAACAACCGAGCAACGCTTTTACACTCGCCGCTGCGCGCCACTGCGTGGTCGCAACAAAAAAGGTTGGCTTGCGCCTTGCGACCGGGGCGCCTTGCGGCTGGCGGGGACGCTCACTCCCCCCCCAAAAAAACTCTGCGTCTCTGCGCCTCTGCGTTAAACAAAAAGCTGAGCCATGCCAAAACAAACAACCTGTTTTTTGTTGAACTTATCAAAACACAAGGCGCCGACTGACCTGCGTTTGGCTGAGGACATCCACGTGTACATCGGCGCGTCCGGCTTTGACAAGCGCCTGGCGCATGGTGTTGAATGCCAAGGCTGGCGTGTTGCACTCCCCGCTCAGATGCGCCAGCCAGAGCGTGTGCATCTGGCGGGGGATCGCGGCGCTCATCAACGCGGCCGCGTCGTCGTTGGAGAGGTGGCCGCTGCGGCCGGCGATGCGCGTCTTGAGCGACCACGGGCGGTCGGACTGCATCAGCATATCATAGTCGTGGTTGCTCTCGACAATCGCCACATGGCACCGCGCCAGCTTGGCGCGAACCAGCGGGGTGGCCTGTCCCAGATCGGTCACCACGCAGAGGCGCGAGGTCCCGTCGTCAAAGACAAACCCGACGGGATCGGCCGCGTCGTGCGACACCGTGAACGCCTCTACGCGCAGGTCGCCGACCTCGAAGGTTGAGGCGGTCTCAAAAATCTGCCACTGGAACACGCCCTTCGGACAGCGTGCTTCGATGCCAGAGGCGGTACCCTCGTTTGCGAACAGCGGCAATGCATGTTTGCGGCCGAGGATCTCAATGCCCCGGTAGTGGTCTTCGTGGTCGTGCGTCAGCAAGATGCCTCGGAGCGATCCCGGCGCAATACCAGCCGTGCGCAATCGGGCGGTCAACTCGCGCGCGGAAAGTCCGGCATCCACCAGCAGCGATGTGCCGCCGCCCGACACATAGATGCTGTTGCCCCTACTCCCACTCGCTAGTACGCAGACTTCCATACGTTACCCCGTCCGGTGGACTACTCCACAGTAGCGGTCGGACTCGAATCCATCACTAACCGATAATGCTTGAGGAAGGTGGCGATGACCTCCTGCGCCGTCACGTCGGTAATCCGGTAGTTATGCGGCTCTTCCCTAAACATGCTCTCGTATTTGACCAGGCGCGTGCCGCGGTTAAGGCGCACCTCGGCCTGCGGCAGGATGCCGGTCTGCACGAAATGCTTCATTACCCGGAAACTGATCTCCTCTACGTCGCCCATCCGCACGCTCAACGTCACCGATGCCGGCGCACGGCGTACCTGCGCGAGGCGGCCGTGCTTACGGGACAATTCATCTGCGATCTCGTTCAGTGCCGGCAACGCCACGGCGTCGAGAAACGCCTCGAACTGCGCGTTCTCCTGTTCTGCGCGCGTTGCGCGGAGCCTTCCCTCCAAGATCTCGCCCAACTCATTCCGCCAGTCACTCATGTTCAGCCCCCGTTCTTTGTTGGTATCCGTTTTTCGTTCTGCCATCTATTTCGTCTTCACCCGCGACACCGCCTGCCGCAATGCGGGCAGCAGGCACAGCGCCACCTGTTCGTTGCCTGCACGGTTGGGATGGTCGGTCTCATCCCAGAAGGGCGGCAACCGGTTGGGCTTGACGTCGATCTGCATGTTCGGCACATACAGGCACTCGTACTCATCACATATCGCACGTTCCATGCGGGCGATCTGTTCAGCCAGTTCGAAGCGCGAAGCATCAAACTCCGTACAGACCTCCTCCCAGAAATCGCGATCGCCAAAGCAGCTTGCCACGACCACCTGCATCCCGCGTCGGCGCGCCTCCTTCACCATCGCACGTAGGTCGCCGCCCATCACCGAAACCGGACGCGAATTGCGCCAGAAATCATTAGCGCCGAGTGCGATCAGCACCACATCGGGGTTGTGCGCCAGCACGTCGCGGTCGTAACGTGCGCGCCCGCCGTCCAAAGTGTCGCCGCCGATCCCGGCATCAATCACCCGCACATCCGGCATAAGACGTTGCAACCAATGGCTAAAATGACCGCCCGCCCCTCCGCAGGAGGTCAGGCTATCCCCCAGACAGACCAACACCGGGCGTCGGTCGCGTGCGCCCGCTATCACAAGGGCCGCCGCCAAGCAGACCCCCAAGACTGTCATCCCAATCAACACGGCTCGTTTCTTCAAATGGATCGATCTCCCTTCATATCCTTAAAAAGACTCCGTTCTTTATATCACAAACCCATGTCCGCAAAAAGCATGGTTTGTTGCCGGGCGGCTCCTCCTCAGCGGCGGCGCGTTACTTTGGACGATCTCCGCTAGTGGGAAATGCGGGCGGCGCGTTTTGCCCTGACGGCGGCAAGCCGCTCAGCATACCACGTCATCACGCCTTGGAACATCCGTTTCGAGAATGCGTCAAAGCGCGGCTCGATAATCTTCTCCGGATGGAACTGAACGCCGATCGCGTTCGTGCTCTCAATGGCTTCGACCACGCCATCGTGTGCCCGCGCCGTCACCCGGAAGCCCGGTGCGACAGCCTTGACCGACTGATGGTGTGCGGACGGCGCATCGAACCGTTCGCCGCCCCATTTCGCCACCCAAGAGTCAGGTTCCGACACCACTTCATGCGGCACGGGAAAGCGTGTTTTCCCCTTGTAACCACGATGGCAGACCTCCGAATTCGGATAGTCGTGGGGAATGTCCTGATGCAGCGTGCCGCCGTGATAGACGTTCAAAAGCTGACAGCCGCGGCAGATACCGAAAACCGGCATGTTGCGCTTCGCCGCCTCAGCGAGCAGCACCCATTCGAACGCATCACGATCGGGATTTGTTTCGCCCATCTGCGGTGTAAACGGTTCCCGGTAGCGCGCAGGATCAATGTCAGCTCCACCCGCGATGAGCAGAACGTCCACATGGTCGAGTGCTGCGCCAATCTCCTTCGCGTCAGTCGAGCGACCGATCAGAAAGGGCACGCCGCCCGCCCGCCGAATGGCACTCACGTAATTTGTTCCGAGAGATATGTGTTCGGGTCCGAAGTGCGGCAGATGTCTCCGATGCCCACAACGATATCCGCACCTGCGCTCAAAGCGATCGCCAAAGACAACGTGAAGGCGGCCAGACGGCTATTCTTCCGTGTACTAGAACCGTGTTCTTGCATCATTCTCTCCATCTCCATTTGCTGATTGCAGTATCATAACGATAGTTGTCCGGGGCTGACAACAGACATCATCGCCAAGGCGAATACGGAAAAAGCGAGATTCCGCTTGTCACTCACGGCGGATTCTCTTACGCTTAAATCAATGGAACGGCAAGCGGCTTAACTTTCACTCAGATGGCAAAACGACAATGAAGCACTTCCTCCTTGTGGCTAGGCTGATCGGCCTGACGGCCTGTATCATGGTTGCGGTACGCGCATGGGCGCAAGGCGGCGGCATGGTGCCGTTGCCGAAGCAGCCGGGCAACGATGGCCTCGAAATCACGGCAGACAAATTCGAGGTCGATCAAAAGAGCGGATGGACCACCGCCACGGGCAACGTACGCATCAAAACCGGCGAGCACGAGATGAGCGCCGATCGCGTGCGCTTGCATCAGGAGAAGGGGGACGTCCAAGCGCGCGGTAACGTGGTGTTGCGTCAGCGCGGATTCGGCGCGTGGTCCGGCGATTACATTGAGTATAATTACAAGACGGGCAAAGGTCTCACCGGCCTCGGCGAACTGCGGGCCGGTGTCTACCACATCGGCGCCAAAGAGGTGACCCGGCGCGAGGACGGCCGGTTCGACGCCCGCTACGCCGAAATCACCACCTGCACCAATGGTCCGGGCCACCGCCACTGGCGCATGACCGGACACGTGCGCTACAAGGACAATGACTACATCGAGGTTTTCGACGCTGTGCCGTGGCTGTTCGGCGTACCCTTCGCTTACCTCCCGTATTGGTACCGCGACCTCGACACGCACTACGGCTTCCGGCTGGTGCCCGGTTACACCTCGCGCTGGGGAGCCTACATGCTGGGCGGTTATGTCTTCAACATCTACAGATCGCCGCATGAGAACGGCCCCAAGTTGGATGGCACCACACGCCTCGACTACCGCACCAAGCGCGGTGTGGCCGTCGGCCAGAACCTGCGTTGGGATCTCAAGGAGTACGGGCGCGGCAGATTCGAATCATACTACGCTTGGGACCAAGACCCGCCCGACAGGCGGCGCGACAGAAACTGGATGTCTGACGTAGACGACAACCGTTACCGTTTCCGCC
>DUPH01000145.1 GCA_012838435.1 Lentisphaerota bacterium
AGCGATTTTGATGCGTTGCGTGTCCACAATGTCCACGACGTCCACAATGTCCACAAAAAAGTTGAGAGTTGAGCGTTTGATTTTTTAACGCCCAACTCTCAACTTTCAACGCTCAATGCAGACTAGCGTCTGCTGCGCAGGCGGCCGTGCTTCAGGAAGCCGTCGTAGTTGCGCATCAGCAGGTGCGATTCCATCTGGCGCAGCGTGTCGAGCGCGACGCCCACGATGATCAGCAAGCTGGTGCCGCCGAAAAACGAGGCCATTTCCCAAGGCAGATCCAGCATGCCGCGCAGGAATTGCGGCACGAGGGCGATGATCAACAGACCCGTGCCACCAATCAGGGTGACGCGCGTCATCAACGCATCCAGATACTCCGCCGTGGCGCGTCCCGGCCGGATGCCCGGCACATAGGAACCTTCGCGCTTGAGGCTGTCGGAGATCTGCATCGCATTGAACTGGGTCGCCACCCAGAAGAAGGCGAAGAACATGATCAGCAGCGCGTAGGCCGTAAGATGCAACGGGCTGGTCATATCGCTCAACTGCGCACCGATCCACTTCAGCCAGCCCAGCCACCTGATCTCGGCCGGAATACGGCTCAAGAGCGCGGCGGGGAACTGGATGAGCGGGCCGGCGAAGATGATCGGCATGACGCCGGTGTAGTTCACGCGCAGCGGCATATAGGTCTGCTGCATGCCGTAGGAGTTGCCTCCGCGGGCAGAGCGGCGCGTGGAGTGGATCGGCACTTTGCGGACGCCCTGCGTGAGCATCACGGTACCCATCATGATCAGGAAGCCAAAGATCAGCAGCAGAAGCAACTCGACCGGGCTACGGGTGGCGGTGATGCCGCCCAGTCCGAAGTAGCGCGTCCAGGCGCCAATGATCGCCACGGGCAGGCGCGAGGTGATGTTGATCATAATGATCAGCGAGGTGCCGTTGCCGACGCCGTGCTGCGTGATCTGATCCGCCAGCCACATGACGAGCAGCGATGCGGTCGTCATGGCGATGACCGTCGTGATCTTGAACCCGATACCGGGCCGCGTCACAATCTGCACGCCGCCCAGACCGAACGACGCCGGATTTTGCAGCGCGGTGGCGAGAGCGAAGGCTTGGAAGACACAGATGCCGATGGTCAGATAGCGCGTGATCTGCGCCAGCTTGAGACGGCCCGATTCTCCCTCGCGGCGCAGTTTCTCGAGCCCGGGGATTACCGCCGTCAGAAGCTGGATGATAATCGACGCACTGATGTACGGCCAGATGCTCAGGAAGCCGACCGCGCACTGATTGAGCGCGCCGCCGCTGAACACGTTGAACCAGTCCATGAGGCCGCCGCCTGCGCCGGCGGTCTCGCGGATACGTTCGAGTTCCTGCTGCAGGGTCATCCAGTCCACGCCCGGAGTCGGGATCATGGAGATCATCCGGCAGATGAAGACCAAGCCGACCGTAATCAGGATACGCTTCCGGAGCTCCGGGATTTTAAAGGTGTTCGCGAACGACTCTAACATGGCCATGATCGGACCTCTCAGACAATTTCGACACTGCCGCCGGCGGCCTCGATCTTTGCTTTCGCGGACGCGCTGACGCCGTTAGCCTTGACCGTCAACTTCTTGGTCAGATCGCCGTGGCCGAGGATTTTGACGCCGTCGAACTTCTTGGCATAAAGCCCGTTCGCGCGGAGCAGTTCCGGCGTGACTTCCGTACCGTTCTCGAAGCGCTCAAGGTCGCAGACATTGACCGGCGCGTAAACCACGCGCGTGGGATTGGTAAAGCCACGCTTGGGCAGACGCCGGATGAGCGGCATCTGGCCGCCTTCAAAGCCCAGTCTATGCTTGTGGCCTTTGCGGGCTTGCTGGCCCTTGTGGCCGCGGGTCGAGGTTTTGCCCATGCCTGACGCACGGCCGCGACCCACGCGTTTGCGCGTCGTGCGCGCTCCCGGGGTGTTTTTCAGTGATGACAGATCCATTGCGAAAACTCCTATGTTACGCGCGTGTGGCGGCGATCTCCTCGGCCGAGCGCAGTTGGTTCAGCGCGTCGACCGTGGCCTTGACCACATTAAGACGGTTCTTGCTGCCCAGCGACTTGCCGACGGCATCACGCACACCAGCGGCCTCGAGGACGGGGCGCATGCCGCCGCCGACAATCAGGCCGGTGCCGTCCGGAGCGGGCTTCAGTAGCACACGGCCGCCGTCGCACACACCGGTCACCTCGTGCGGGATCGTCTTGCCCGCGAGCTTGACGTGCATCATCTCTTTGCGCGCCGCGTCGCCACCCTTGCGGATCGCGTCGCTGACCTCATTGGCCTTGCCGAAGCCGAAGCCGACGCGGCCTTCGCGGTCTCCCACGACAACCACGGCGCTGAAGCTGAAACGGCGTCCGCCTTTGACCACCTTGGCGCAACGGTTCACAAACACGACGCGCTCGTCGAATTCGCTCTGCGCCTCATTCCGAGGAAATCTTGCCTCTGCGCTCACTTCGCCTCCTCTGCCGTCTCAGCGGCACGTTCCGAGATCTTCAGGCCGGCGGCGGTGGCGGCTTCCACGATCTGCTTGACGCGTCCGTGGAACTTGAACCCACCGCGGTCGACGACCACGATCGAAATGCCCTTCTCTTTCGCCACGTTGGCCGCTTGCTCACCGACCAGCTTGGCAGTCTCCAAATTGCACGGCTTAGCCTCCTTCAACGTGGAGGTGGCTGCCAGTGTGCGCATCGCGATGTCATCAATGAACTGCACGTACATGTGCTTGTTCGAGATACAGATGGCCATGCGGGGGCGTGCGGATGTTCCTTTCACGCGCTGACGCAGGCGCATGTGGCGGCGATTGCGTTGTTCTTTGCGATTAAAACTCATGTTATTCAGCTCCGTTCGGGCCTTATGCGACCGTCTTGCCCTGCTTGCGGCGGATCTGTTCGTCCACGTACTTGATACCCTTGCCCTTGTAGGGCTCGGCCGGATAGTAACTGCGGATGCGGGCGGCAGTATCGCCGACGAGTTCCTTCTCGATACCCTCGACCGTGACCTTCAGCCCGTTCGGGTCGACCGTCACCTTGATGCCTTCGGGGATCAGATACTCTTTCGGGGACGCGAAGCCAAGCGAAAGGATCAGCTTCGGTTCCTGAAGCGCGGCCTTGAAGCCCGTACCGTCGATCGTGAGTTCTCTCCTGTAACCGACGGTCACACCTGCGATCATGTTCCTGACCAGCGTCCGGCTCAGGCCGTGGAAGCTCTTCTGCTCGCGCGAATCATCCGCGCGGGACACCAGCACCTCACCGTCCTTGATCTCAAAGGCGATGCCCTTCTGGAAGGTGCGGCTCAACTCGCCCAGCGGGCCTTTAACCGTGACGGTGCTGCCGTCGACGGTCACCGTGACTCCCGCAGGAATCGCGACCGGTAGTTTACCAATTCTCGACATCGTTGAACCCCCTTACCAGATTGTGCAGATCAGTTCACCGCCGAGCTTGCGCTTACGGGCGTCCTTGCCGCTGAGGATACCGCCCGACGTGCTCAAAACCGCGATACCCAGACCGCCCAGCACATTGGGGATTTCCTGCACGCCGCAGAACTTGCGGAGGCCCGGCCTGCTCTCGCGGCGCATGCCGCGGATCGCCGGCTCGGCGTCGTCATTATACTTCAGTTCGATGCTCAGCAGGCGCGGAACGCCATCGGTCATCGTGAAGTCCGTGATGTAGCCTTCTTCCTTCATCACGCGAAGAATCTCGCCCTTGATCCGGGAGCCCGGAAGCTCGACCGAGGGCAATCCAGCTTTCAGCGCATTACGGATGCGCGCCAGCATGTCAGAAATCGGATCCGACGTCATGTTACTCTCCTCACCAGCTTGCCTTGGTCACACCCGGGATCATGCCCGACAACGCCAGCTCGCGGAAGCAGATACGGCAGAGCTGGAACTTACGGATATACGCGCGCGGACGCCCGCACCGGGAGCACCGATGATACTTACGCGACGAAAACTTGGGCGTGCGTTTGGCTTTTTCTATCAGACAGGTTTTGGCCATTGTGAAAATCCTCCTTATTTGCCGGCGAACGGCATACCCAGGGCGGTCAACAACTCGCGGGCCTCTTTGTCGTCTCTTGCCGTCGAGACGAAGGTGACGTCCATACCGACATCATTGCCATGTCCGCCAGAGTCTATCAGCTCGGGGAAGATCGTGTGCTCTTTCAGGCCCAACGTATAGTTGCCCCGTCCGTCAAAGCCGCGGGTTGCGACGCCGCGGAAGTCGCGGATACGCGGCAGCGCGCTGTTGATCAGGCGCTCCACGAAATCGAACATGCGGTCGCCGCGCAGGGTCACCTTCGCGCCGATCACCATGCCTTCACGCAACTTAAAATTCGAGATGCTCTTGCGGGCCTTGCACAGCACCGGCTTCTGGCCGGAGAGCTTGCTCAGGTCGTCGAGGATCGCCTTCTGCACATCCTTCTCGACGATGCCGAAGCCCATGTTGATCACCACCTTCTGCAGGCGGGGAACAAGCATCTTGTTTTTGAGGCCGAGCTTCTCCTGAAGTTTCGGCGTCAGTTCCTTCGTGAATCTCTCTTTAAGATTGGCCATGTCCGCTCCCCTTTAGTCCAGGCTCTTGCCCGTAGCCTTGGATTTACGCACCACCTTGTCGCCCTCGCGGACGCGGCGGATGCGGACGCCCTTTTTCGCGTCTGGATCGTAGGGCATCAGATTGGAAAGGTCGATCGGGGCCTCGCGGTCCACGAAACCGCCTTCGGGGGCGGTCTGCGAGCGGCGGATAGCCTTCTTCACCATATTCAGGCCCTGCACCACCGCCTTGCCCTTCTTGGGCAACACGCGCAGCACCTTGCCTGTCTTTCCGGCGCTTTCGCCAGCAATGGCGATCACCGTATCGTTCTTCTTGATTCTAGCAACACTCATGTTGTTTCCTAACCCGTAACCGTTTTGACGGCCGCCGCCCTGCGCGGGCAGGGACCCTCATCGGCGTTACGGCCTTCACTGCTTAGACCACTTCCGGTGCCAGCGAAATGATCTTCATGTAGTTCCTGTCGCGCAACTCACGGGCGACAGGTCCGAAAATGCGGGAACCGATCGGGTTCATCTTGTTGTCCACGATCACGCACGCATTCTGGTCGAACCGGACATACGAACCGTCGTCGCGACGGATGGGTTGGCCCGTACGGACGATAACCGCCGTGCAGACCTGGCCCTTCTTGATCGCGCTGGCCGGCGTCGCTTCCTTAATGGCCACGCGCACGACATCGCCCAGACGGGCGTACTGCTTACGCTGGCCCAGAATACGGAAACACATCGCACGCTTAGCGCCGCTGTTGTCCGCGACCACCATCATTGTTTGTTCTTGGATCATGTCAATTCACCTCGGGCTTGCTGACAATGCGCCAGCGCTTCGTTGCGCTCAGCGGACGGGTTTCCGCGATGGTCACCACGTCGCCCACCTGCGCGGTGTTGGCCTCGTCATGGGCGTGGAACTTCTTGAACCGGCGGATCACCTTGCCGTATATCGGATGGCGCTCACGGCGCTCGCTCTGCACGATCACCGATTTCTCGCCGCTCTTGCTCACCACGACGCCCTTGCGGACTTTGCGGCTGCCGCGTTTCTTTGTTGTCGTCTCGGCCATTTTTACTTCGCCTCCCGCTCAGCTTTCACAGTCTTCATGCGCGCGATTTCACGGCGCATCGTACGCAGACGGGCCGGCTTTTCAATGCCGGCGCCCGACTTGTGCTTGATCCGCAGGTCATAGAGTTCCTGTGACCGCTCGCGGATCAGTTGGTCGAGTTCCGCCGCTCCGAGTTCTCTCATCTCTCTTGCTTTCATGGTTCCGTAAGCTCCCGTTGGTTAGCGGCGCGTGACGAGCTGCGTGCGGATGCCGAGCTTGGTGTCTGCCAAGCGCAGGCACTCACGCGCTACAGAGTCGGGCACGCCGTCAATCTCGAACAGTATCTTGCCGGGCAGAATCACGGCAACCCACAATTCGGGGTTGCCCTTACCGCCGCCCATACGCACTTCGATCGGCTTGCGGCTCACGGACTTGTCAGGGAAGATGCGGATCCACAGCTTGCCTTTACGCCTCATCTCGCGGTTGATGACCACACGACAGGCTTCAATTTGCGTATTGGTGACCCAGCCGCGCTCCAGCGCCTTCAGCCCGAACTGGCCGTATGCCAGCTCAGCGCCGGACGTCGCAAAACCCGCGCGGTTTCCCTTGGTCTGCTTGCGGTACTTAACCCGCTTAGGCATTAAGGGCATCTCTTCTCCTCCTTTGACCGCCGGTGCGGACCGGCTGGAAATCTTCCTTCTTGCAGATCCAGACCTTGACGCCGATCAGCCCCGCCGTGGTGTACGCCTCGGCAAAACCGTAATCGATGTTCGCACGCAACGTGTGCAGCGGGACCTTGCCCTGCTTGCTCCACTCGACGCGCGAAATCTCAGCGCCGTTGATACGGCCGCTGCAGCGGATCTTGATCCCGTCGACGCCCATGTCCATGGCGACCTTCTCGGCGCGCTTCATGGCACGCTTGAGGCCCACACGGCGCTCGACCTGCTGCGCGATGTTCTCGGCGACCAACTGCGCGTTGGCGTCGGCATCGCGAACTTCGTGGATCTCGATGTAGATGTCTTTGCCGGTCTTCTTGGCGAGTTCCTGACGGATCTTGTCAATGTCCTGACCCTTGCGCCCGACCACAACGCCCGGACGGGCGGTGTACAGATTGATGCGCACGCGGTTGGCGTAACGCTCAATCAGGATCTTGGTGATCGCTGCGCTTTCGAGGCGCTTCTTGACCATTTCGCGGATCATCATGTCTTCGGCCAACAGTTCACCGAACTGTTTCTTGTTGGCAAACCAACGGCTGCGCCATTCCTTGTCAACTGCGATCCGGAAACCGATAGGATTTACTTTTTGTCCCACAGTTCTGCTCCTTAGATGTCGTCACGACCGTCAGTCAGGACAACCTTGCAATGACACAGCCTTCTGGCGATCGGGCTCGCGCTTCCGCGAGCACGCGGCCAGAACCGGCGCATGCGCGTCCCCTCGTCAAACACGCACAGACTGACCTTGAGCGTGTCGACATCGAGGTTCGCATTGTTCCGCGCGTTGGCGATCGCCGACTTGAGCGTCTTGCTCAGGATGGTCGCCGCTTTGCGCGGACTAAATTCAACGATCTGCAGGGCGGCGGACACCGGCAACCCCTGGCACTTGCGCGCCAGCGGGCGGCCTTTCCGCGCCGACATCCTGACGTTTCGGGTAATGGCAGTCACTTCCATTATTCTCAGACTCCGTTATTTCGCGGCACCCTTATCTGTATGGATGCCGTGCGTCTTAAAGGTTCGCGTCGGAGCGAACTCGCCCAAGCGGTGCCCTACCATGTTCTCGGTGATGAAAATCGGCACATGCTGCTTGCCATTGTGGATGGCGAACGTATGCCCGACGAAATCCGGCAGAATCATCGAGCGGCGCGACCAAGTCCTGATCGGCTGCTTCCTGCCGGACGCGTTCATTTTCTCGACTTTATCGAGCAGGCTCTTCTCTACGTAAGGGCCTTTCTTGATAGACCGTGCCATGCGTTACTTTCTCCGCTTCACAATAAACTTGCTGCTGGTCTTCCGGCGGCTGCGCGTCTTGCCGCCCTTCGCCAGCTTGCCCCAAGGCGACCGCGGGTGACTGCCGCCAGACGTACGGCCTTCGCCACCGCCCATCGGATGGTCAACCGGGTTCATCGCCACGCCGCGCACCGTCGGGCGGATGCCCAGCCAGCGCTTGCGCCCCGCCTTGCCCAGATTGATGCTGCTCCACTCGGAATTGCCGACCTGGCCGACCGTCGCCATGCACTTGCCCAGCACGCGGCGCACCTCGCCGGAGGGCAGACGCAACGTGACGAAATCGCCGTCGCGCGCCATCACCTGGCAGCTATTGCCCGCCGAACGGGCCAGCTTGCCGCCCTGACCGGGCACCAGCTCAATGTTGTGCACGAATAACCCCAGCGGAATCAGCGACAGCGGCAGGCAGTTGCCCACGCTCGGCTCGGCTTCCGGCCCCGCCATCACGGCGTCGTTCACCTTCAAGCCCTGCGGCGCGAGGATGTAGCGCTTCTCGCCATCGACGTACTTCAGCAACGCCAGATTGGCGGAGCGGTTCGGATCGTAGGCGATCGCCTCGACGCGCGCCGGGATGCCGATCTTGTTGCGACGGAAATCCACGATGCGGTAACGACGCTTGGCGCCGCCGCCGCGGTGGCGGGTCGTGATGCGCCCCTGATTGTTGCGCCCAGCCTTACGCTTCTTCGCCTCGGTCAACCTGCGGACAGGTTTGACCTCGGTGATCTCTTTGAAATCCGACGCGACGCGGTGTCGCACACCCGGACTTCTCGGTTTAAATGTCTTGAGCCCCATGGCTTTTTATCCTTTCCGACGGCAGTTAACTGACGCTCTCAATGCGCTCGCCCGCCTTGACTGTCACGATCGCGCGCTTCCAGCCGGGATCGCGGACGACACGCCGGTTCTTCAGGGTACGCAACGCGCCCTTGTAGTTCTGGGTTCTGACCGCCAGCACATGCACGCCGAAATGCTTTTCAACGGCCTGCTTGATCTCGATCTTGTTCGCTTTGGGAGCGACCTCGAGAATGTACTGGTTCTCGTACGCCAGCTTCGTGCCTTTTTCTGTGATCTGCACCTTGCGGATGATTCCTGCATGCTTCATGCGCTCACCTCCGTCTTCTTCCTCATGCGCGCCGTCAGCGCCTCAAACCCCGCCTTGGTGGCCACCAGCGTGCGGTACAAAAGCAATGAATATACATCAACTTCTGCCGCACTGACAACCTCAACCTTCTGGAGGTTCCGGGCCGCCAACATCACCTTCTCCTCGTGCTGATCCAGCACGATCAACACTGAGCGATCCAAACCCAGCTTCGCCAGCAGCGCTTTCAACAGCTTGGTCTTCGGCTCGGCCAGATCAATCGTGTCGATCACCATCGTCTGCCCCCCGGCGATCTTCTCGCTCAGGGCGCGTGTGAAGGCGAGCTGCTGCACCTTGCGGTTGATCTTCTGCGAGTAGTCGCGCGGCTTAGGCCCGAAGGCCACGCCGCCGCCACGCCACACCGGGCTCTGGCGGTATCCCGCGCGGGCACGGCCAGTGCCCTTCTGCCGCCACGGCTTCTTGTTGCTGCCGGCAACCTCGCCCTTGCTCAGCGTCGAGGCCGTGCCGGCGCGGTAGGCGTTACGAATCGCCACCACCACGTCCTTGACAGCCTGCTCGCCCTTTTCCAACTCCAGCCGCTCTTTAGCGAACGTCATCTCGCCCGCTGGCTCACCGGCCGGATTAAAAACTTTGATCGTACTCATCTCGGCTCTCCACCCTTACTTCTTCAGGGCTTTCCTGATAATGACCACGCCGCCCTTGGGCCCCGGCACCGAGCCGGCCACCAGCAGCAGGTTATCCTCGCCGCGGACTTCCACGACGGCCAGATTACGCGCCTTGCGATTGACCGCGCCCATCTGGCCCGGCATACGCCTGCCCTTCCTGACCAGGCCCGGCCTGCGCGCACCGATACTGCCGATGCGGCGCTTCGAGTGGCCGCCATGGGTCATCGCGCCGCCGCCCATACGGTAACGCCGCATCACGCCCGCGAAGCCGCGGCCCTTGGTGACGCCCGAGACGTCGACGTACTTGACACCCTCAAAGATGTTGACCGTCACCGTGTCGCCCGCCTTGACCTCCGTGCCCTCGTCGAACGCGAACTCTTTGGTCATCTTGCAGGGCTTGACCCCGGCCTTCTCGAAGTGCTTCACCTCGGCCTTGGCCAGGCGCGAAGGCTTCTGCTCTTCAAAGCCGAGCTGCGCCGCGCGGTAGCCGTCGGTCTCAGGCGTCTTCACCTGCACGACCGGGCACGGGCCCGCCTCAAGCACAGTCACAGCAATCCGACGCCCCTGGTCATCAAAGACCTGCGTCATCCCAATTTTTCTGCCTAAAATGCCTTCCATGGTGTCACCGTCCTTAGATTCGAATTGTGATGTCCACGCCAGCCGGCAGGTTCAGTTTCTTGAGCTCGTCGACGGTCTTCGCCGTCGGGCCCACGATATCCAACAACCGTTTGTGCGTGCGCATCTCGAACTGGTCCATGGACTTCTTGTCCACGTGAGGGCTGCGGTTGACCGTGAACCGTTCAATCCTCGTAGGCAGAGGAATCGGTCCCACAACCTGGGCCCCCGTGCCGCGCGCCGTGTCGATGATCTCGCTCACGGCCTGATCCAGCACCCTGTGATCGTACGCCTGCAAACGAATGCGTATACGCTGACTTTGCATTCTAACGTTACCTGTTCAGTAGTTGTTCTCTTACCGTCCGCGGCACGACCGCAAATTCGCCGGGCTCCATCGTATAGCTGGCGCGGCCGCGCGAGAGCGACCGGATTGCGGTTGAGTACCCGAAAAGTTCTGCCAACGGCACCTGCGCGCGCACGATCTGCATGTCTCCACGCGTCGTCATGTCGCGCACCGAACCGCGGCGGCCGTTAATGTCCCCCATGATGTCGCCGACATAGTCGGCAGGCGTCACGATGTCGAGGGACATGATCGGCTCCAGCAACTCCGGCGCGGCGGCCAAAGCCGCCTCGCGGAACCCCATCACGGCCGCGGTCCTGAAAGCCACGTCTGTCGCCGTTTCCTCATCCGAGACGGCCACGTCCGTCACGGTCGCCAGCACGTCCGTCACCGGATAGCGCGCCAGCACCCCGGTCAGGATGCCGTCTGTCAATCCCTGCTCCACGCACTCGGCCAGCTTCTCGTCAGGGAGCTGGCGGCGCGCGGCGGCGGAAATCGCCACCGCATGCCCGCTGCCCCGCTTCTGAGGAGCCACCTCAACCGTCACCTTGGCGCAATGCCGCTTCCCGCCCAACTCGCGGTCAAAGAGGTATTCGCTCTTGCCCGTGGTTGTGACGGTTTCGTAGTACGACACCATCGGACGGCCTGTGTTCGCTTCACACTTGAACTCGCGGCGCAGACGGTCCACCAGAACTTCCAGGTGCAACTCGCCCATGCCGCTTAAAATCGTCTGCCCCGTCTCCGCATCCACACGCACCTGGCAGGTTGGGTCCTCTGCTGCCAACTGTGCCATGGACTGCTCCAGCTTCTCTTTGTCCGCGCGCGACCGGGGCTCGATCGCAATGAACATCACCGGCTCCGGCACCGTGATGCGCTCTAAATAAACCGGCTGGTGCTCCGCGCAGAGCGTATCGCCGGTGGTGGCTTCCTTGAGCCCCACAATCGCGCCGATCTCACCCGGCCCCAGCGCCTCAACTTCAATCTGGTCATCCGCGAAAAGCCGCACCAGCTTCAAAATCCGCTCACGCTTGCGACTGCGCGGGTTGTAAACATTCTGCCCCTTCTTCAGCGTGCCGGCATACACCCGCACAAAGAAGAGCCGCCCCACATACGAATCCGTCGCAATCTTAAAAATCAACGCGGTCAACGGCGCCGACGCGCTCTGCTCGCGCGTCACCTTGTTCCCGCTCTTCAGGTCCGTGGCCTCCACCGGCGGACGGTCAAGCGGCGACGGCAAATACCACACCACCGCATCCAGCAACTGCTGCACACCCTTGTTGCGCAGCGAAGAACCGCACAGCACCGGCACGACCTTGCCGGCGATCGTCGAACGCCGCAACGACGCGCGCAGCACCTCCGCCGACAACTCCGGATTCTCGAAATAGGCCTCCATCAACGTATCGTCGGCCTCGGCCGCCTGCTCGCACAGCACGGCGCGCGCCGCAACAGCGGCCTCCCTCAACTCGGCGGGAATCTCCGACGCGCTGACGCCGCGCCCCTCGGTGCCATCGTCATACGTCAATGCGCGCATCTCCAAAAGATCAATCACGCCGCTGAACGTCTCTGTTTTGCCGATCGGCAATTGCACGCACACCGGATTGGCATGCAGCAGCGAGCGGATCTCCGACACACAGGCCTCAAAATCGGCGCCCATGCGATCCATCTTATTGATGAACGCAATCCGCGGCACATGATAGCGATCCGCCTGACGCCAGACCGTCTCAGACTGCGGCTGCACCCCGCCGACGGCACAAAAAACGCCCACCGCGCCGTCCAACACGCGCAATGAGCGTTCAACCTCTATCGTAAAATCGACGTGACCGGGCGTGTCGATCAAATTGATCTGCACATCCTGCCAGAAGCAAGTGATGGCGGCGCTGGTAATCGTAATGCCGCGTTCGCGCTCCTGGATCATCCAGTCGGTGACAGTGTTGCCTTCGTCTACATTGCCGAGACGGTGCGTGCGCCCTGCATAAAAAAGAATGCGCTCAGTCGTCGTGGTCTTGCCCGCGTCGATGTGGGCCACGATGCCGATGTTCCGGATCCCGCAAAGCGAGACATCGCCGCCGACCGGCATACCGCCGGCCGCAGCCATACGCTCTCTGTCTGCCTTGCTTTCCAAGACGCTCACCCTTCACCCTGACTTTTCAAAGAACAGCGGATTTTCCGGCAACCCTGCCGGCTTATCCTAAAACGGGCTCAACCGCCCGCGAAATTCGCCTCTTTGCGTCGAACAAAGGCGAGTAAATTAGCAAATTGGCTTACGCTAGGCAAGCGCGAAGTTTTGCGAATTTTTGCGCCCGTTTTGGAGTGCGGTGACAAGAGCCGCGCTGTGCGCGGGTCGCGGCACCGCTTTTGCGCGTAGCCTTGCCCCGCACCCCGGCTCAAAAAGCGGCGTCGCGCGGAATACCGCTTTGCCGCCGCACTCCAGATTTTTTCGCGAGCCGTGCAACACCTCACGGCCGCACGACCCGATAAAACCGCGAAGGCACGGTATTGGTATCCGAGACCTCCGTGACCGCGCCGGTGGCGGCAAAAGTTCCGAGACTCGCCCACGCCGCATTCGTCAGACTGTCGCGACACTCCAGACGGAACGAGGCAAGATTCGTCACCGCAATCTGAAAGCGGACAACATTCGTCCCGTCAGACAAAGCCTCTGTGCTCAAACCGAGAGGTTTCAAAGTAGGCACCACATACCACCCAGAAATATCCCCCGCAGACAAAGTCCCCGCGCCTGTTTGAAATGCTTGGAAATTAGAGACGCAAACGTCACCTATCCTCTCACCAGATTCTGCAATCAAAAGCCCCGTTTCAGGATCATAAGTGCCATAATTTCCATTTCCATTGAGATCGACAAAGGCTTCCCAACGACCATTGTCTGCGAAAGGATAATTTGCAGTTTGCCCAGCTACAAAACCCCAATAATTCTCATCATCTACGTTAAAATAACCACTAGCCGAACCACCAGAACCATCCAAACCTCCGACAGCAGCGTAAGAAACATATCCTCCCCCCAAATCAATCCCCATAAAGTAGACTAAAC
>DUPH01000146.1 GCA_012838435.1 Lentisphaerota bacterium
CGCATGATCGGCGGCTGGATGATCGGCACAAGAGCCATGTACGAGTAAGCCGCCACTGCAATCGCTCCTAGCAAGTGTGGAGCCAGCTTAGAGGTTAACCAGATGGCGGTCGGGCCGTCTGCACCGCCGATAATGCCGATTGACGCCGCCTCTTTTAGTCCGAAGTTGATATGCTCGGGGAAGATCATCGAGAGGCAGAGTGCACCCAGCAACGCGATGAAAATGCCGAACTGCGCAGCCGCGCCCAGCAGCGCCGTGCGCGGGTTGGCGATCAGCGGGCCGAAGTCGGTCATCGCACCCACGCCCATGAAGATGATGATCGGGAAGAGACCGGTGTTGACACCGAATTCGAAGAAGTAGTAGAGAAAGCCGCCCGGTTCGAGCACCAGCTTCGTGGCCGCGTCCACCACCGGCGGCGCGGTGACATTCGCGAACGGCATGTTGGCCAGCAGCCCGCCGAAACCGATCGGCAACAGCAGCAACGGCTCGAACTCCTTGACAATCGCCAAGTAGAGCAACACAAGGCAAACAAGGATCATGATCGCCTGGCCCAACCCGTACGGCAGTCCGAAGATGACTTTCACCTCCTGCCCCGGCATGTGAGCACCCGATGGCGTCAGATAGCCTTCAGTCAGATATTTTGGCGGGTCCTTGGAGAGGAACCCCTTGATCCCGGTGTCATCCTTGAGTTGTTTGACCTTACGGACCATCGTCCGCCAATCGTCGTCTGCGGCTGTCTTTGCGACCGTACCACTAGCCGTTGCAGCCGGTGCCGTAGGCTGCGCATCGGCGTCCGCCGAAAACGCCGGACCGGCAAGCGTGAGCGCGACCGCGCAAGTCAGAATAAAAGTCTTCATAGCAAATTTCCAAAATTAGGTTAAGGTGGCGGGCCGATCGTGTGGTGAGACAGCGTCGGCCCGGTGACACATTAGCCAACCACAACCAGCACTTCGCCGGTGTTGACCTTGTCGGTCTGGGCCACAAGAACGGCCTTCACCATGCCGTCGCAGGGCGAGACCACAGGCGTCTCCATCTTCATGACGTCCAGCACGACCAGCTCATCGCCTTCGGCGACGACGTCGCCCTCCGACACGTTGACGCGCAGAACCACGCCGGGCACGGCAGCCTTGACCTCGGTCTCCGCGCCACCGGCGGATGCCGCCGGGGCCGCCGGAGCGGCAGAAGCGGACGGCGCAACGGTGAGACCGTCGGCCACGCTCACGGCGTACTCCTTGCCATTCACCCGCGCCTTGCCATCCTTCAGCTCGACAGCAAAGGCTTTGCCGTTGACCGTCACCGTATAGCCGTCCGGTTTAGCGCCGCCAGCGGCGGGCGCGGCCTTCTTGGCAGACGCGTTCTTGCGGATGCCGAGCTGTGCCTTGCCCTCGAGGAAGAGAATACCCTTCTCCTGACAGGCGGCGGCGATAAAGACGTTCTCGTCGTTGACCGGAAGGTTCTTGTCGGTCAGCATCTTCGTGAAGTGGGCGATCGACTTATTCGGGTCGGCGTCATTGATCTCCAGCACCGTCTTCGTGGTGGGCGGCAGACCGAGTTGTTCAGAAGCGATCTTGACAATCTCAGGGTCAGGCTCGACCGGCGTCTTGCCGAAGTAGCCAAGCACCATCTTGCCGTAGCCGGGGGCGATCTTCTTCCACGGCCCCTGCAGCACGTTGTTGAAGGCCTGCTGGAAGTAGAACTGCGAGACCGGCGTGACTGAGGTGCCGAAACCACCACGACGCACGACTTCAGACATCGCGGCGATGATCTCGTTATAGCGGCTCATCAGATTGTTGTCACGCAACATCTGGGTGTTGGCCGTAAGCGCACCACCCGGCATGGGGGACCAGGGGATCATCGGTTCGACCTTGGTCGCCTCCGGCGGTAAGAAGTAGTCCTTCATGCACTCGTTGAAGATCTTCTCGGCCTCGCGTACCTTGTCGATATCGACGTCCAAATGATACTCGCTACCGCGCAACGCATGCCACATGACGATCACGTCGGGCTGGCAGGTGCCGCCCGAGACCGGCGAGAGCGAGAGGTCAATCGCATCCGCACCAGCGTCGAGCGCGGCCTTGTAGGCAGTGACACTGCAACCGGCGGTCTCATGCGTATGGTATTGAAGCTGCGTGCCTTCCGGCAGCATCTTGCGGGCGCGCTTGATCGTCTCGTAGACGTAAGCCGGCACCGAGGTGCCGGAGGCGTCTTTGAAGCAGACCGAATCAAACGGGATATCCGCATCAAGAATCGAGCGCAACGTCTTCTCGTAGAAGTCCGGATCGTGCGCGCCAGTGCAGCCCGGGGGCAGCGCCATCATGGTCACCACGACCTGATGCTTGAGACCGGCCTCGTGAATACAGCGGCCGGAGTAGATCAGGTTGTTGACATCATTGAGCGCGTCGAAGTTGCGGATCGTGGTGATGCCGTGCTTCTTAAAGAGTTGCGCATGCAGACGGATAACGTCCGACGAAGCGGAGTCGAGGCAGACGATGTTCACGCCGCGGGAGAGCGTCTGCAGGTTCGCGTCCGCCCCGGCCACCTCGCGGAAGCGGTCCATCATGCGGAACGAATCTTCATTGCAGTAGAAGTAGAGCGATTGGAACATCGCGCCGCCACCAGCCTCGAAGTAGGTAATACCGGCGTCGCGGGCCGCCGCCACAGCAGGCATGAAATCCTCGGTGAGGACGCGGGTGCCGTAGACGGATTGAAAACCGTCACGGAAAGCGGTACACATGAAATCAACTTTTTTCTTAGCCACGGTATGCTCCTTGCGGGATAGGTAATGGGTGTTAGGGGTTGTTGAAAAAAAATGGTTGGTGTTTGGTCTTAGTTTACGCGTGCTTGAGCCGCCGCAACCGCGATCGCGATCAGCACGGTGTCGTCATCAGCCCGTGCGACAGGACGCGTCCGCTTCTTGGGCTCCTCATCCGGCAGGATGTGATTAAAGCGCGACACAATCGTAGTGGAGCGGTTCATGACCCAGACCAACAGGGCGAGGAACACGGAAACGATGCCCATGCCTGCGACCAGTAAGACCAAACCTTGTTGAAAAATAGCCATCTAGAGACTCCTCTGTGATGAAAATAACATTTTGCCGTCCGATTATATCGGAAATCGGGGGGGGGTGTATAGCTCAAAATTTAACTAAAAAATCGCCAAATCGCCATCGCCAATCCGCCGGCAACACAAGCCTGACAACTTACGACCTCGCGAAAGAAAAGAAGGGGTTGCCGGAACTTGAAACCGGCAACCCCGACTTGAAACGCGTTGTGTCAAAGCTTCCAAGGCGCACGCATCGGGCGTTCCAGCATCCGGTTCGCCTCATCGTCGCCCGCGAACACCTCTTTTACGGGATCCCACTTGAGTGAGCGTCCCAGCTTATAGGCAATTATCACCAACTGCCCAAGCGATGCGGAGCGGTGCCCGATTTCCTCGTGCGAACTTGGACGCTCGCGGCTCTTGATGCATTCGAACCAGTTGGCGTGATGGTTGTTGGCACCGCTCACCTCCCGCCGCGTCAGTTTCATTTCGTCGAACAGGCTCTCCGGCCCCGCCTCCAACTTGCCGCCGCCGTACAGGATCGTCAGCCAGCCGCGTTCGCCCACAAACACCCCGCCAAAATTCCCCACCAAGCGTGCCTCTTGTGGCAGCACGTCTTTGTATAACTTCTTGGCCTGATCCCAGTTGTCGACATGGTGCAGCAGAACCCCATTGGCATAACGGCAGGTCAATGTCGGGTAGCCGCCGTCTGACGGCTGAATCAGTTCAACCGGACCGCTCTCCTCAAGGCCCAGTGCGTACTGGATCACATCGGTCGCGTGCGAGTGGTAGCCGGTCGACGCCCCCAGTCCGAAATCTTCGCAGAAATTCCACGGCACCACACCCGGAATCGGATTGCGGTGGTAGTGATGGTTGTACGGATGCCACGGCGCGGGACCGACCCACTGCTCCCAATCCAAACCTTCGGGCACCGGTTCTTCCGGCAACACCGGATTCAGCGGCACGCGTGATTTGCCGAGCAACGGAATGTTCTGCCACCCCCAGATGGTAAAGACATGCTTCACTTTACCCAGCCCGCCCGCGCGCACGAAAGCGATCGCCTGGTTGAGCGTCTGCATCGAGCGGTACTGCGAGCCGGTCTGGAATACGCGCTTGTTGGCGCGCACGGCTTCGACCAGCGCACGGCCTTGGCGCAGCGTCAGCGAAACTGGCTTTTCGCAGTAGACGTCTTTGCCCGCCTTTACCGCATGCACGGAGATCGGCGTGTGCCAATGGTCGGGCGTCGCCACCACCACGGCATCAATGTCGGCGCGCGCCAACATTTCGCGGTAGTCGGAGTAGGCCGCGCATCCGCTGTAGCTGCCTTCGGGACGCGACACCGCGTAGTTCGATTCGACAACCTCCTTGCCATCTTGGCAACGCGACCGGTCGGGATCGCACACCGCCAACACCTGAATGCCCTTGTCACCGACCAGCCGCCGCAAATGTCCCCGTCCCATGCAACCGTGTCCGACCAGTCCCACAGCGATCCGGTTGGCCGGTGCTGTTGTCCCGTCGGCGCCGCGCGCCGATGCGGGCACGATCCACGGCATCGCCAGCGCGCCTGCCGTCCCACTCATGAAAGCCCGACGTGATAGTGAATGCTTGAGTGACATCTCTTCCCCTTTTCCTATTTGCTCAACGACAAGCTGAGCTGATTGAAAAACTCAATACAACGTTGCACAGGCGGCTCGTTCTCCAGCCAGTCACGTGAATACTCGAGCCCCACCATGACCGGTTTTACCTGTAGTTCGTGCATTTTGCGCAGCAGCGCCTCGGTCTGTCCCGCGCCGCTTCCCCACGGCACATCAGCCCCCTTCGGCCCCGCCACGTCCAAGTCGTGAAGTTGCAACGTGATCAGGCGATCTTTCAACTGCTCGATGCCCTTGACCGGATCGATCCCGTCGCGTATCCAGTAGCCCACGTCCGCGCACGCCCCCATGTAACTGCTGCGTCCCGCGCACACACGCAGGATCGCCTCGGGGCTCCAATAGTGCGGCGAGGCCTTGCGGTCATGGTTGTGCAGCCCGACTTTGATGCCGTACTCCTGACAGAAGCGATCGATCATCGGCAGCGCCTCCACCGCCGGTTCCGTCATAAAAACCTCAATGCCCATCTTACGCCCGAACTCAAAAACCGCGCGGCATCCCGCTTCATCGTTCGGGATAGTATGGTAGTAGTAGGTCAGCATGCGCACGCCTGCTTCGTCCATTTTCAGCCGGATGGCTTGCAACTCATCGTCCGAGAGGTTCGGCGTGAAATTCTTGGGGATATCCTTGCTAACCTTTTGGAAACTCAGGCCGCCGACATACGGCAACCCCAGCTTCGCGGTCTTCTCGATGGTTTCGAAAAGGGTGTACTTGTGGAAAGTGTAGGCCTCGATACCCAACCGCCATCCCAGTTTCTCCTGTGCCCGGAGCGCCGGCGTGAGCAGACCGCTCGGCAGGGTCGGTGCGGGCAGGTCGCCCAGCGCGAACTGCGCACCGGCCAGGAAGAACGGTAGCAGGTTCGGGTTTTTGAAGATCGCCGGATGATGTCCGAACCCCGCGTAGAACACGCGCCCGCGCCCGTACTGCCGGACCCACGCCATCGCGTAATCCTTGTCCGCGCGATACGCGCCGTCGCGCGGCTCGTTGGAAAGGTCGGTCCGTTCGGTATCGATGCTGAGCAGCACGCGGTTGCGCCGACGCGAGTAGGTGCGCTGCGGACGGAAGAACTCATCCTGCAGCTTGAAACCCTGACCGCCGAAACAGGCGAGCAGCGGATGGTCGGGATCGTCAAGCTTCATGAAGACCTGCTCATCCGCCGCACGATGAGCCGCGCCACGCGTCCCCAACATGATGCCGTACTCCGGCCAATCCTCTTTCCCGCCCTCTTTCCAACGCAGGAAGGCCACGGAAGCACCGTGTACTCCCATCAAGCCGCCGCCTCCGACCACGAACTCCAGCAGATTTTTCCGCAGTTGCGGATCGGTAAAGAGATTGCCGACCGTGTTGTTCAGAAAGACAGCGTCGAACTGCGCCAGCGACTCACGCTGGAACACCGCCGGATCACGCGAAATGACCGTCTCAAACGCGCCGGTCTTTTGGCCCATGAGCGTGAAGGCCTGCTCGGCCGTCGGGATCGAACGGTGCCCGCCGTATTCCACATTCAAACTGAAGATCAACAGCTTGCGCGGCCGCAGCGGTTTGACCGGCGCAGTCGCCGGCAAAGCTGCCTC
>DUPH01000147.1 GCA_012838435.1 Lentisphaerota bacterium
AGCGTCTGCTTGCCCGTGGACGAGCAGACGCTCGTCCCTCCCCCCTCGGCGGCGGTCACGACGCCATCCCGTAAAAATCTCTGCGCCTCTGCGTCTCTGCGTTAAAATCTTTCAACTTTCTGCGGGCAAGGATGCCCGCGCTCCGACTGCGCATAAAACACGCGCTTGACTCGCGTACCCCTGTCACTAACCGATTACACGACGAAATTTGCGGTGACAAGATTCTCGCTGTGCGCGGGTCGCGGCACCGCATTTCCAAAAGTTTTCGTGTTTTTTAAAACGGCTTCGCGATCTTTGTTTCTTTGCGGCTAAGTGGTACAATTCAGGTATGATGACAACTAATGCTAACACGAATTTCGCGAAAACCCTCGTTTGGACATCGGCACTCATGGTTGCACTTGTGCTGCGGGTCGATGCTCAGCCTCTGCTCTGCCGACTCGATGCCGGCTGGCCCGCACTGGATTATGACGGCAAGCCGTCGACAGAAGAGGGCGCATTTTCACGGACATCGGTGCCGGGTTCACGGAGTGAGACAGAACGCTATGTCGCCGAGACAAAGACAATGGCCGCTACGGACGGGAAGCTACTCATCCGGCTCGCCTGCAAAAGCTACAAGGCGTTTCCAGCCGAAGAGTACGCCGTGCTGGTGACCAACTCGGCGGCGTCCGAGCCGACAGGCGTGGTCGGCAACTTCCGCTCGTTGAAGCTCACAGCTGGGAAGCCTGCTCCGGAAGCGGCGGTTTCATTGCATGTCCTGCGGGGATCGACCTGCAAGGCGACCGATTTTGTGCCGGAAACCTTTACCATCGAGGAGGGACAGGAACGCGTTCTAGCATCGGTCTGCGGACGTTCGTCCAACGACTTCATTCCGTTTCTTGAACTGAGCATCGATGATCAGACCGGCTATCTGTTCGCGGTGGGCTGGACCGGATCATGGAAGGCGCGCTTCGTGAATACGGGCGCTGGGGTCGATGTGGAGATCGGCATGGAGCGGAGCCACTTCCGGCTTCTGCCGGGGGAGGCCATTCGCCAACCCTCCGCTCTCGTCTTCACCCGTATGAATCAGACGCGCCGCGCCTTCAAGACGCAGGTCCGCCGCTTCATGCTTGAGAACAAAGTGCCGCGCGACACCAAGGGAGAGATCGTTCCGCCAATTTTGGCCGTCGCGTCGGGCGGCGGCAACAAGACGCCGCAGATGATGGCCGACATACTGAAGTATTGCCTCGACAACAAGATGACGTTCGACACCTACTGGGTCGACGCGGGTTGGTACGGGGCACCGCATGAAGACGAGTTGTACTCCAACTGTGGCCCGAACTGGTGGAAGTACGTGGGCGACTGGCGCGTCAACACAACGACGCATCCGACGGGCGACCTGCTGCCGATCGCCGACGCGGTGCATCGGGCCGGCATGAAGTTTCTGCTCTGGTTCGAGCCGGAGCGCATGACCGATATCGCGCCGATTCTCAAAACGCATCCCGAATACCGCAACGGACAGCTTGTCAACTACGGCAATCCCGAGGCGTTCAAGTGGATTCAAGACACGATCTACGGCGTGATCGAGAAACATAAGATCGATGTCTACCGCCAAGACTTCAACATGGAGCCGGGCCCCGTCTGGCACAGCATGGACGCGGCGGACCGTGTCGGCATCGCCGAAGCCAAGCACATCGGCGCTCTGTATAGATTTCTCGACGACATGCGTGCGCGCTTCCCGAACATCCTACAGGAAAACTGTGCGTCCGGCGGGCGTCGCATCGACATCGAGATGATTTCGCGGGCGCACGTCTACTGCCGCAGCGATTACTTCATCGGACAAAAACCCCACGACACCGCCTTCATTCTGGGGCAGAACGCGACATTGAACCTCAGTCCCTATCTGCCCTTCCAGGGTTGCGAGTTCAACTGCGTACCGATCGGCGATGACTATGGCGCTTTCAGCATCATCTCTTCCGGAACAGTCATCACGCCGTCAGACTTCGATGGTGGCATTCTGAAGCGCACGTTCGCCGATTCCGAAACCGCTTGGTTTAAAAAAATCTTCAACGTGGCCGCCCGCATGCAGCCGTTCTACATGGGCGACTTCTACCCTTTGACCGATGAGACCGGCGCCGGCAACGACCTCTGGTGCGCGTGGCAATGCCACCGGCCTGATTTGCAAGCGGGCTTCGCGCTCTTTTTCCGGCGCGCTGACGCCAAGGAGGACTCCCGTGCGTTCAAGCTCGGCGGAATTGATTCCGACGCGGCTTATCACGTGGAGACTTACGGCGGCTCCGACCAATCCGTCAAAGGTGCTGAACTCGAAAACCTGACCGTCAAGCTCGATCCCCGCTCATTCCGCCTGATCTTCTACAAAAAGTAAGAGGCCTCAAAGAAGCAGAATGATCTGGCCTGCTTGGCCACTCTCGATATCGACTCGCTTGAAGTCTCCCGTCTGTGGATAAAAAAACCGAGCACTGCCCGAACCAACCAATGCACGAAAGAACTTCCCTACGCGCTGCCTGAGAATTGCGCATGCGCGGTGAGCAGGGTGGCCTGGGTGCCATCGGTTGTGAGGATCGCGTCATCGGTTTTGAACTCGATCCAGACGCCTTCTTGCTGGATGCGCACCACGCCAGCGGGGCAAGCCACCACCATCGGGGCGTGGTGCGCCATCACGCCGAGCGATCCAATCTGCGTGCGCACTTGGACGTGGGTGACGTCGCCGCCCACGATCGTGCCGCCGGGTGTCAGGATGCGAAACGGAAACGTTCTCATTTTGCCTTCAGGGTTTCGGCTTTTGCGTACACATCTTCGATCGTGCCGACCATATAGAAGGCCTGCTCTGGCACGTCATCGCATTTGCCGTCCAACACCGCCGCGAACGAGCGGATCGTGTCCTCCAACTGCACGTACGCACCCTTCATGCCGGTGAAGGTCTCGGCCACATGGAACGGCTGTGAAAGCAGGCGCTGGACTTTGCGGGCGCGCGCGACGGCCAGTTTGTCACTCTCCGACAGTTCATCCATGCCGAGAATGGCGATGATGTCGCGTAGCTCCTTGTAGCGCTGCAACACTTCCTGCACACCGCGTGCGACGCGCACATGTTCCTCGCCCACCACCTCTGGCGCAAGCATGGATGAACTCGATGTAAGCGGATCGACCGCCGGATAGATGCCTTGTTCGACGATCGCGCGCGACAGCTCTGTCGTGGCGTCGAGATGCGCGAACGTGGTGGCTGGCGCGGGGTCGGTGTAGTCGTCGGCGGGTACGTACACAGCCTGTACCGAGGTGATCGAGCCGTTGCGGGTGGAGGTGATGCGTTCCTGCAGCTCGCCCATTTCAGTGCCGAGCGAGGGCTGGTATCCGGCGGCGGAGGGGATGCGTCCGAGCAGTGCCGAGACCTCGGAGCCGGCCTGTGTGAAACGGAAGATGTTGTCTACGAAAAGCAACACATCCTGATGCATCACGTCGCGGAAGTATTCCGCCACCGTCAAGGCCGAGAGCGCCACGCGCGAACGCGCGCCCGGCGGCTCGTTCATCTGGCCGAAGACCATCGCGGTCTTGTCCAGCACGCCCGCGCTGGCCATCTCTTGGTACAGGGCCGTGCCTTCGCGCGTCCGCTCACCGACGCCCGCGAACACCGAGTAGCCGCCGTGTTCCTGCGCGACGTTGTGGATCAACTCTTGGATCAAGACAGTTTTGCCCACACCCGCGCCACCGAAAAGACCGATCTTGCCGCCCTTGCGGTAGGGGGTCAGCAGGTCGATGACCTTGATGCCGGTCACTAACACCTGCGTCTCGGGGTTCTGGTCGGTAAAGGCGGGAGGCTGGCGGTGGATCGGCAGATGCTGCTCCGCCTTGACCGCGCCTTGGCCGTCGATCGGTTCGCCCAGCAGATTCAGCACGCGGCCGAGCGTCGCGATGCCGACCGGCATGACGATCGGCTCGCCCGTGTCGCGGACGCGCGCACCGCGCACGAGCCCGATGGTCGAATCCATCGCAATCGTACGCACCCGGCTGTCGCCGAGATGCTGCGCCACCTCCAGCACCAGATTGTCGGGGCGGTCGTTCAGCATGGGGTTGGTCGCTTTCAGCGCATGCTGCATGCGCGGCCGGTAGCCATCCGGAAACTCAACGTCGACCACAGCGCCCAGTACCTGGATCACCCGTCCCTGGTCCGCCTTTTCTCTCTTTGCCTCACTCATACTCCGCCTCACTTATCCCAGCGACTCTGCGCCGCTGACGATTTCAGTCAATTCATTGGTGATCGCCGCCTGCCGGGCACGGTTGCGCAACAGGATCAAATCACTCTCCATCCGCCTCAGGTTGATGGTGGCATTCTCCATCGCCATGACCCGTGCGGCGTGCTCGCCTGCGGCGCTGTGGAGCAGGCAGGTGTACAGTCCCAGGTGCAGCCACTGCCGCGCCAGCGCGGTGATCATGCGGTCGTCGGACGGTTCGATGATCATCTTCGGCGACTTGCCCTTTCTGGCAATCGTACCTTTCTCAAACGGCAGCAGCCGTTCGATCTTTGTCTCTTGCGTCAGGGTGTTCACAAACCGGTTACTCACGACCCACACCTCGTCATAGCGGCCAGCCATAAAAGCGTCCATTGTAAAACTTGAGAGCGCGACCGTTTCTTGAGACGACGGATGCGCGGCAACCGTGAGCGGCGTCATGTAGGGCGTGATTTCCGCCTTGAGCGCCGCATACCCTTTTTGTCCGGCGTAGAGTGCCTCCAACTGCGCACCGCGCTTCTCTGTCTGCTCGTTCGCCCACCGCCGCGCCTCACGGATCACCGAGTTGTTGAACGCGCCGCAGAACCCACGATGGGAGGTGATTACCACCAGCAAAATACGGCTGTCCTGCGTGGGCGGCGCGGCACACACGCGGTGACGGGCGGCGTTCAGTCCGTACACGATCGGTTGCAGACCGCGCAAGATTTCGGCAAAAGGCTCAGGCTGGCGCAACTCGGCCTGCGCCCGATGCAGGTGCGAGGCGGCCACCATCTTCATGGTCGCCGTCACGCGCCGTATGCCGCTCATCGAGGCGAGCCGCGTGCTGTATTCACGAAAATTTGCCATGGTTCAACCGTCCGTCCGCCGGATCCGCACTCACCCTTTCCTGAAGGGCTGCACGGCCTCTTCGATCAACGCCGCGAGCATCTTTGAAAGTTCTTCGTCCATCACAGGGTTCGCCGCGAAACGCGCGGCGTAGGTGCGGCCCGCCTCACGCATATCGATCGCTTCGTACAATGCCTTGATCGCCTCCGGCAACCGTTTCTCCGGCACCTTCACAAGCGCCTTCTGGACACCGGCGGCCAGCGCGGCCACCTGCTTCTCGACCGATACCGGTTTGTTGGGCGGCTGGCGGAGCACCTGCATCAGCGAGCGCCCCACCGCCAGTTGCTCGACCGTGTTAGCGTCGAGGTCCGACGAAAAGCGCATGAAGGCTTCGAGTTCGCGATACTGCGCCAGTAGCACGCGCAACGGGCCGGCTGTCTGCTTCATGGCCTTGACCTGTGCGTCGCCGCCGACACGCGACACCGAGATGCCCGGATTGATTGCCGGACGCTGTCCCTCGTTGAACAGGTCGGACTCCAAAAAGATCTGGCCGTCCGTGATCGAGATCACGTTGGTCGGAATGTAGGCCGAGATGTCGTTGGCCTGCGTCTCGACAATCGGCAGCGCGGTCAAGCTGCCGCCGCCCTTGGCGTCCGAGAGTTTGGCCGCCCGCTCCAGCAGACGGCTGTGCAGATAGAAGACGTCGCCGGGGAAGGCCTCGCGTCCCGGCGGTCGCCGCAGCAACAGCGATATCTGCCGGTAAGCCTGCGCGTGTTTGGTGAGATCGTCATAAACCACCAGCGCGTGCTCACCTCGATCACGCCAATACTCGGCCATCGCGCATCCGGAATAGGGTGCCAGATATTGCAGCGGTGCGGGATCCGAGGCGTTGGCCAGAATGATCGTCGTATAGGCCATCGCGTCCTTTTCCATCAGCAGTTTGTGCAACGCGGCGACGGTCGAGAGCTTCTGGCCGATCGCCACGTAAAAGCAGTGGACGCCGGTACCGGCTTGATGCAGGATCGTGTCGATCGCCAGCGTGGTCTTGCCGGTTTTGCGGTCGCCGATAATCAGTTCACGCTGGCCGCGTCCGATCGGCGTCAGCGCGTCGATCGCCAGAATGCCGGTCTGCAACGGCTCGCACACATTCTTACGCTCGGTGATCGACGGCGCGAAACCCTCGACCGGCAACTGTTCATCGGTGATGACTGCGCCGCGACCGTCCAACGGCCGCCCCAGCGCATCCACCACGCGGCCGGTCAGCGCCGGGCCGACCGGCACCGAGACGACGCGGCCGGTTCTGCGGAGAAGATCGCCTTCACGTACATGGGTGACATCATCGAGAATCGCCACGCCGACCGACTCTTCCTCAAGGTTCAACGCCAATCCGGCCACACCGTCTTCGGTTTCGACCAGTTCGTTGAACATGACCTTGGAGAGGCCATCCACGCGCGCGATACCATCGCCGACGCTCAGTACCGTTCCCACCTCGGCGATGTCTATCGGCTGGTCTACCTGCTGCATCTGACGACGCAATAGGGCCGCGATTTCATCGGGTTTCAATTGAATCTTCATGCCTGTTTTCCACTCTCATTCTCTCCCGCTGCCACAGGCACGGGTTTGCGCAGGCTCACACGCAGACGCTTGAGACGTCCGGCGAGTGACGCATCGATACGCGTGTCATCCACAAAGAGGCGCATGCCAGCGATCAACTCCGGATCGGTGAGCACGGTCACCTCCATCTCCGGGCCGCGCGTCGCCGCCACCCAGTTGCGGACGCGCGCGACTTGCTCTTCGGTCGGTTCGCACGCGAAGCTCATCTGCACCCGGCTGCATCCCCGCGCCCGCGCTGCCAACTGCTGATACTGCACGCAGATATCGGGCAGTAGCGCAAGCTGGTCATGCTGCGCCACGGCTTCCAGAAACCGCACAACGATCTCCGGCAGTTTGCCTTCAAAGAGTTGTCGCACCTGCTTGACGCGCACACGGGTACCGCCCGGTTGACGGGTGCGGCAGAACTGACGCCACTCCGGCGACACCTGCCAGAGTTGCTCCAGCGCGACCACATTCGCCGTCACAAGTGTTTCTTCGCGTCGGGCTGCGGCCGCACCTTGCAGGGCGCGCGCGAAGGCCTGCGCGTAGCGCTCATTGCGGGTCATGCCGTCACCTCGCCCACCACAGACTGTTGATAGGCGCGGCGCTGCTCCTCGGTCAGTTCGTGGCGCAGAAACTGCTCCAGCGTATCGCAGAGCTGATCAGCCGCAG
>DUPH01000148.1 GCA_012838435.1 Lentisphaerota bacterium
ATAATTATTTCACACCTGCGGCGGAGCGGAGGGCGGCGGCGCGGTCGGTTTTTTCCCACGGGAATCCCTCACGGCCGAAATGGCCGTAGTTGGAGGTTCCGCGGTAGGACCAGCCCTTCGGTTTGGTGAGGCCGAGGTCCTTGATCAGCATGCCGGGACGGAAATCGAAGATTTCATTCGCCATCAGAATCTTGGCGATTTTCTCATCGTCGATACGACCGGTACCGTAGGTGCTGACGTTGATGCTGAGCGGCTTGGCCACACCGATGGCGTAGGCGACCTGAATCTCGCACTTGTCGGCAAGACCAGCAGCCACGATGTTCTTTGCAGCATAGCGGCAGTAGTAGGCAGCCGAGCGATCGACTTTCGATGGATCCTTGCCGGAAAAAGCGCCGCCGCCGTGCGATCCGACACCGCCGTAGGTGTCGACGATGATCTTGCGGCCGGTCACGCCGGAATCCCCGCAAGGCCCGCCGATTACGAAACGACCGGTGGGATTGATGTAGAACTTGGTCTTGTTGGTCAGCATGCCGGTGTCTTTGAGAAAATCGCGCGCGACCTCCTCGAGATCCTTACGGATGCGCGTAATCGGCACGTCGCAGGTCTGATGCGAGATTACCACAGCAGTGATCTCCTTGGCACAACCGTCCTCGTGCAACACGCTAACCTGAGACTTTGAGTCGGGACGCAGGTACTTAATTTCGCCCTTCTTGCGTAGCGCCGTGAAAAACTGCAACAGCGAATGCGCGTAGACAATCGGTGCCGGCATGAACTGCCGCGTGGCGTTCGACGCATAGCCGAACATCATGCCTTGATCGCCCGCGCCCTGATCTTCGGCTTTGGCCTTGGTAACGCCGCGCGCGATATCGCCTGACTGTCCATGCAGTGCGCAAAGATAGTTGAACGTATCGTAGCTGAAGCCTTCCGTAGGATTATCGTAACCGATGTCCTGCACCACTTCGCGCGCGATCTTACCGGGATTGATCCGATCCCAGTTTTTGCAGGTGATCTCCCCGAGGTTGACGACGAGGTTAGGGCCGACCGCCGTTTCGCACGCTACACGCGCGGCGGGATCATTTGCCAGACAGGCATCCAGAATCGCGTCAGATATCTGGTCGCACACTTTGTCAGGATGGCCCTCTGAAACCGATTCGGAGGTGTACACATGGCGCGTTGTCATCTTACTCATAACTAGGATCCTTTAAGTCGCGTTCCCCTACCTCGGTGCGATCAGTGTCCGAAAATGGAAATCACGAATGATAAAATCAGGAACAGACAAGACTCCGTCCCCGCAAAGTACGCACACGCATGACGCGAGCATGCTTTGTAACCACTTGAAAACAAACAAGTTACACATCTAAAAAGCAAACCCCAAGGTCAACTGGTCGCAGGATGACCTTGTGGGATGAGAGAGTAGCACAAGCGGCCCGTCTGTGAAACCCCAAAATCAGCATTGAATCGTATCCCGCTCCCCGTTACACTGTGGGGTACTTTCTCCAACGGGGTTTTTATGGCGTTACGATACTTGACATCTGGTGAGTCGCACGGTCCCGCTTTGACCGCGATTCTTGAAGGCATGGTGGCGGACCTGCCGCTCACCGAAGCGATGATCGCCGTTGATCTCGCGCGCCGTCAGGCCGGTGCCGGTGCCGGCGGCCGCATGGCGATTGAGCAGGATCATGCCGCGATCCTGTCGGGCGTGATGGCGGGCATGACAACTGGCGCTCCGATCGCGCTCCAACTTGTCAACCGCGACCACGCCAATTGGAAAGGCAAGGCCGTGCCGGCCTACACCACGCCGCGCCCCGGCCATGCCGACCTCGCCGCCGCCATCAAATATGGTTACGACGACATCCGGCCTGCACTGGAACGCGCCTCGGCTCGTGAAACCGCCGCGCGTGTAGCCGTCGGTGCTGTCTGCCGTGCCTATCTCAAAACTTTCGGTATCACGGTGGAAGGTTATGTCTCGGCCATCGGCGGCCACGCCGCCTGTCTGGAGGACATGACCTTCAGCGACCGCATCGCGTACGCTCGCAGTTCGGACGTGCAATGCCCTGACCCAAAAGCCGCTGCGCAGATGATTGCGGCGATCGAGCAAGCCAAAGCTCAAGGCGAGACGCTGGGCGGTATCATTGAAGTTGTCGTGCAGGGAGTACCGACCGGGCTCGGCTCACATGTCGCTTGGGATCGACGCCTGGACGCGCGCCTCGCGCAGGCGGTGCTGAGCGTGCCAGCAATCAAAGGGATCGAAATCGGCAACGCTTTCGCCAACGCCGCCAAGCCCGGCTCACAGGCGCACGACGCCATTGTGCCCGGCACCGCAGGGCTGGAACGCCGAAGTAACGTCTGCGGCGGTATCGAAGGCGGCATCTCCAACGGCCAGCCCGTTTGGCTGCGCGCCGCCATGAAGCCCATTCCCACTACACGCAAAGGTCAAGATACCGTTGACCTCGCCACCGGCAAACCGTGTACCTCCTGCTATGAACGTTCTGACATCTGTCCTGTGCCGCGCGCGGTCGTGGTGCTTGAAGCCGTTGTCGCGCTCGTCATGGCCGACGCCCTGATGGAAAAACTGGGCGGCGACAGCATCGCGGAGATGACGCCCCGGTTCGCCGCGTTGCGGCGTGCAACCCTCGACGACACACGACTGTCCGGCCAGCCGCATCTCTTCTGGCCGTAACCCCGAACCCCTCCATCCTGCGCGTATGCACCTTTATCTCTACGGCCCTCCCGGCAGCGGCAAATCCACCATCGGCCAAATCCTTGCGCAGCGCTTGGACCTGCCCTTCATCGACCTCGATGCCTTCATTGAACGCGCGGCCAAACAGTGCATCCCCGACATTTTCGCCCTCGAAGGCGAGGCGGGGTTCCGGGCTCGTGAAGCTGCCGCGTTCGACCAAGCCGCACACGGATCGGCAGCAGTCATTGCCCTCGGCGGTGGTGCCCTGCTCAACGCCAAGAATCGTGCTCTGGCCGAATCCACCGGTGACATCCTCTGCCTCCAGGCAGACGCCGCCACGCTGGAATCGCGCGTGAACCGCAACCCCGGCCAACGCCCCCTACTCGCTGTGCCGAACATGGAGTGCGCCACGCCCCCCTCCCCCGGCCAAGCCAAACCCATCGGCCAACTCCTAGCCGAGCGCGCCGACCACTACGCCTCGTTCGCATGCCGCTTGTCGGTCAGCGACCTGCCGCCCGATGTGACGGCGGATCAGGCGCAAGCCGTACTCGGACGCTTCCGCATCAGCGGTATGGGAAACGCCTATTCCGTCCGCGTCGGCGATGGTGTACTGGACACGCTTGGCGCGCGCATGGCTGAATTGGGCTGCGGCAACCGCACGGTCGTGGTGGGCGATTCGCACACCCTGCCGCTCTACGGCGAGCGTGTAGCGGCTTCGTTGCGCGCAAGCGGCATGACGGTCAGTCTCGCCGAGATCCCGGCCGGTGAAGCGACCAAGACCATCGAGACCGTCGCCGCGCTTTGGTCGGCCTTCCTCGACGCCGGTATCGAACGCGGCCATGCGGTGGTCGCGCTGGGCGGCGGTGTAGTCGGCGACCTCACCGGTTTCGCGGCTGCCACGTGGTTGCGCGGGGTGCGCTGGATCGGCCTGCCGACCACACTGCTCGCAATGGTCGATTCCGGACTCGGCGGCAAGACCGGTGCCGATCTGCCGCAAGGCAAGAACCTGATCGGCGCGTTTCATCCGCCGTCTCTGGTGCTGGCCGACACGTCAACGTTAGCAACCTTGCCCGCGGTCGAGTTGCGGTGCGGCTTGGCGGAGGTCATCAAACACGCGGTGATCGGCGATCCGGGGCTGCTGGACGAGTTGCCACGCTTCGCCTTCTGTGCGCAGAGCGCCGACAACGCCCCATGCACATGCCTAGCGGAAAGCGACTGGTTAGCGTCCTTCGTCGCGCGTGCAATGGCCGTCAAGGTTCGCATCATCCAGCAGGATCCGTTTGAGAAGGGCGCGCGCGCCGCACTCAACCTCGGCCACACGATCGGACACGGTATTGAGAAGGCGACGGATTTCGCCGTGCGTCACGGCGAGGCGGTCGCCATCGGCACCGTACTGGAAGCGCAGCTTGCAGAAGCACTCGGACTGGCGCAACCAGGTCTGGCGCAACAGCTCGCCGCGCACTTCGCGCAGGTGGGGCTGCCGGTGACAATGCCCGCCGGTATCGACCTGACAGCCGTGCGGGCGGCAATGGCGCTCGATAAAAAAAGGGCGGACGGCGAAATACGATTCGCGTTGCCCGCCGCGATCGGC
>DUPH01000149.1 GCA_012838435.1 Lentisphaerota bacterium
AGCGTCTATGTTACCGACGATCCACGACGTTATGCAAAAGAAGACAACATTAATCTCAGGCTGGTACGGGATGGAGTCGCAAAATGGAGCGGCGCGTGTAATGTGTCCGATATAAGCCCCGGAGAAATGGAAGAGGCTCAAAGACTGGCGCAGGCAGAACGTAAGGGAATCTGGAAACATTTGAACGCTTCTCCGACTGATTCAGAGCCGCCTCCCACACCTGTCGCCATAACTTCCCCTGTCACGGCAACACTGAAAAATTTGACCGCTCCCGTCACCCCAGTGCATACCAATGCCCCGCCTATTGCAGAAAAACCACCGGCAACTTCTCTTCCCTCATGTCCTCTTTGCCCTGCCGTTCTGCTCGCTGTCGGCGGGGGCGTTCTCGCCGCCCTTCTCCTGTGGCACTTTCTCCGTAAGAGGAAACAGTGACAGCGAATAGTGCAAGAGCGCGGGAGGCGGACGTTTTCACCACATCGCTCGTCCATCAGGGAGCAACTCATTGCGGGAGGAGACAGAGGCGGGAAGCCGGAAGCCGGAATAAAAAAACTTTCCCCTTGCGGGGTGTGTGCGAAATACGCTAAATTGGGCGTTCCGTTCACGGAAAGGCTTTGTTTTATGAAGAAGGATATCCACCCAAATTATGGTGACGCGACGATTAGCTGCGCTTGCGGCAATGTGATCAATACGCGGTCGACCACGAAAACAATGAATGTCAACACCTGCTCGGCTTGCCATCCCTACTACACGGGTCAGCAGACCATGCTGGACACCGAAGGTCGTGTTGACCTGTTCATGCGGCGCTACAACATCAAGAAGGCGTAGCTGTTTTCACAACAACGGGTCGGGGGTGCCGCCGTACGGCGAAGGCTCCTCCGGCCCGTTTTGTGTATTGCCATGATCGATAGGTCGCATATTCAGCGTGTACTGGACAAGCTCCAAGCCGTGGAGGCGGACTTGTCGGACCCTGCCGTGCTCGGCAACCCCAAGGCGTATCGCGAGAAGATGCGCGAGCATGCGGCGCTGCGTAAGTTAGAGAGCACTGCGAACGCTTACTTCCGCTTGCTGGACGAGCAGGAAGGCAACCGCGAACTGGCCAGTGACCCTGACGGCGATCCCGAACTGGCCGCCATGGCGCAGGAGGAGCTTGAGCGCATCGAGGCCGCGCTGCCTGAAGCCGAGCGTCAGGTCTTGGCCGGTCTGATCCCCCCCGATCCGACAGACGCGCGGAACGCGGTTTTCGAAATCCGCGCCGGAACCGGCGGCGAGGAGGCGGCGCTGTTTGCTGCCGTGCTCTTCCGTATGTACTCTAAATACTGCGACGCCAAAGGCTGGAAGATCTCGATCATTGATGCCAGCGGCACCGAGTTGGGCGGTTACAAAGAGATCGTCTTCACGGTCGTGGGCGACGGCGCGTACGGCACCTTCAAATTCGAGAGCGGCGGCCACCGCGTACAACGTGTACCGGAAACGGAAGCTCAGGGCCGCATCCACACTTCAGCGGCCACGCTGATTGTCTTCCCCGAAGCTGACGAGGATGACGAACTCGACATCCCCGAAAGCGACCTGCGTGTCGATATTTTCTGCGCCGGCGGTCACGGCGGTCAAGGCGTCAACACCACCTACTCCGCCATCCGTATCACCCACCTGCCGACCGGGCTGGTGGCGCAATGCCAGGATGAACGCTCGCAGCACCGCAACAAGGAAAAGGCCATGGCCGTCCTGCGGTCGCGCATCCTTGACCAGCGCCGTCAGGCCGAAGAAGCTGAACTCGGCAAGACGCGCCTCGACCTGCGCGGCTCAGGCGACCGCAGCCAGCGCATCCGCACCTACAACTTCCCGCAAAACCGCGTGACCGACCACCGCATCAACCTCACGCTCTACAGCCTCGACCGCGTCGTCGAAGGCGAACTCGATCCCCTGCTCGATGCGCTGCATGCGTATGATATGGAGGCGAGAAGCAAGATTTAGGATTTGGGACTATCGGCACTGCCGATCCTGCCGACAGTGCTGGCAGTTCCGGCAGTTCAAAAAACTCCCAGTGGCATGGGCGTCACGCCCATGAAAACACGGGCAAGATGCCCGTGCCACATTAATCACGCAGTAAAACATAAACTCCTAAATCCTAAATCCTAAATGCTACCTCCGTGTTGCCGCGCCGTGCGCGGCAGCACGGCCACCACCATGTCCATCACGTTGGTATGGGTGCTGCCGGTGAGAATATGGCCGCCCGCCTGCTGGAAGAAGTGGTAGGAGTCGTAACGGTCGAGATACGCTTGAGCATCGATTCCCTTCTCTAATGCGTCAAACAAGGTACGGCCATCCACTACAGCGCCGGCGGCATCGGTGGGGCCGTCGGTGCCATCGGTGCCCGCACAGAGCAGAGTCACTCCTTGCCGACCTTGAAGCCGCGTCGCCAACAAAAGCGCCAAGTGCTGGTTGCGACCGCCCAGCCCGTCGCCCTCTACCTTTAGCGTGGGCTCGCCACCGAACAGCAGGCAGAGCGGACGGCGCGACTCCGACGCCAGATGATCGTCGAGGGTACGAAGAATGAACTCCGCCACCGCGCCACAATCACCTCGCAATGTGTCGGTGATGATGCGCGGCTCGAAGCCGAGTGCGTTCGCCTTTTGCGCCGCGCCCTCCAACGCCAAACGGTTGCTGCCGATGATTCGGTTCTGTACTTTGTCGAAAAGCGGATCACCCGGCTTGGGAGTTTCCGGGATCAGCCCCGACGCGCCGCGTTGCAGGTGGTTCCAGAGCGATGCCGGCAGACGATCCGACAGCCGGAAACGACCAATCACGGCCAGCGCATCGGCAAAGATACTCTCGTCGGGCGCTGTAGGGCCGGAGGCGATCACGCCGATGTCATCACCCACCACGTCGGAGAGAATCAGGCTCACCACATTCGCGGGCGCGGCTGCAGCGGCCAGTTGTCCGCCCTTCACGGCGGAAAGGTGCTTGCGCACGCAGTTGATCGCCCAAATGTCGGCACCACTCTTCACCAGCAACTCATTGGCCGCCGCCAGTTCGTCCAGGGTCGCGTCGTCCGGCAGATCAGCCATCAGCGACGACGCCCCGCCCGACAGCAGACAGAGCACCAAATCATCTGCGCCCGCCTGCCGCGCAAGGGCCAGCATCCGGCGCGTGGCCTCCACTCCTGCCGCGTCGGGCAGGGGATGACCCGCCTCGGTGAGGGCGATCCGCTCCAACGGCAGACCGTGCCCATACTTGGTGACCACATGGCCGTCCGTGATGAGCGCCCCCAGAACCTCCTCCGCAGCTTTGGCCATCAGCGCCGCCGCCTTGCCCGCCGCCAGCAGGTAGAGCGAACGCGGCAGCGGCACGTCACGCCCGGCGATCACCAACCGATCCGCCTCACGCTCGAGCTGCGCACGGATCAGGGCGTCCGGCAAAACCTGCTTCACGCCGGCCAAGAAGATCTGTTCAGCACTATGTCTCACGGCTTCAGGGTTTCACTTCTGTGTTCGGCGTTCGGCATTCATATCGCCTGGTCGGCCTTCACGATGTTGAGCGCGGCAAAACGCTTCGCGAAGGCCTTGTATTGCGCGGCCGTCAGCGGTTCAAAGGGCTTGCGGTACGGACCGCAGTCAAGACCGATGAACCGCATCATCGCCTTGCGGTAGCTCCAGTTGTCTGATTCGATCATCAGCTCAATTAAGCGATTCGTTTCGTCCTGCCACTTTGCCGCCGTCCGGAAATCATTCTTCGCGGCATATTCGCAGATCATCGCGATGTGTTTCGGGATGATGTTGTAGGAGGTACCGATACCGCCCGCGAAAACATTGCCGAGGGCGAGCCCACAGCGAAGCTGTTCGTCGCAGCCGGCGAACCAGATTGTCTCCTTGCTCTTGTCGAGCACACGCTTCAACCGCTGCGCGGCGTAGTAGTCGCGTCCCGTGTACTTGATGCCCTTCACATTCTTCAGGTCAAAGAAGCGGATGTCGCGCTCCGGGACGAGCGCCGCGCCCATCGAATACACCATGAAGGGCAGGTCGGTCGCCTCGGCGATCTTGCGGTAGTGGTACAGCGTCGCATCAAACGAAGTCCTGTAGAGTTGCGGTGCGATGGAACTCACCCAGTCGATGCCGATCTCTGCCGCATATCGCGCAAGTTCAACCGAATCATCGGTGCGGTTCGCCCCCACATGCGCGATCAATTTGCCGCGTCCCTTATTCGATGCCACCGCCGCCGCGAGCACCTGCTTGCGCTCTTCAAGGGAGAGCAGCCACCACTCGCCGGTCGTTCCCGTCAGATAGAACCCTTTCAAGCCATTCGCGTATCCATAATCCATGATCTTTGCGATCATCTCCGGGTTCACGCGTCCCTTCGCATCGAACGGCGTGAACATCGCCGCATGCGCCCCGCTCATACCCTTGAAACATTTCTCTGCCATCTCTCTCTGCCTTTCTTTCGTACACGGAGGCTCTTAAAAACCCTTTGTTTACAGTCGTGGCACGGGCATCCTGCCCGTGTTTCATGGGCGAGACGCCCATGCCACGAAGGGGTTTTACAAGAGCCTCATACGTTTACAACATTGTTTTAGTCATTCACTTATCCGACTCACGCGCCCATGGGAAAAGAACGATACGCACCTGGGTCGCGCCCATCGGCACAAGTTCCCTCGTTTGAACATCACCCTCAATCGCGATTGGACTCGGCGGCGGCTCCACGGCCCGCGCCGTGAGAATGTCGCGCGTGTGCCCCCATCCACCGAAGTCGCTCCTGAATGTCTTCACCTTCAGCGACACGGGCGCTGCGGCAGGGTCGAATGGATGCAAGGGAATCTCCCGCGTCACCACCTCGGCGTCGATGCCGCCGCGCGCGTTCAGCACAAGCGCATGGTTCCACGGCTCAGCCGCGCGGATCTCGCGGCGCGGGAATCCGTTCAGGTCCCCCGCCGTGCGTTTTTCAAACGGCACCTCGTAAGACTCGACCACCTTGTCTTCATAAGCGAGCTTGAGCGCATAGAGCAACGGCCCCCGCGTCACCACCGCCGCATCCCGATCCCAGCCGCCCGAGACAGTCACCTCCATCGGGAAGTGCAGCGCCACCTCATCGCCCGGCTTCCAAGCACGGGCGACCGTGCAGAATGAACCCGGCTTGACATCCGCCACGGCTGCGCCGTTCACCGTCACCCGAGGCGCACGACACCATCCGGGGATACGCAGCTTGAGCGGAAACGTCGCCGCACCCGCGCGGAAGGTCAGCTTCACATCCGGCCCGAACGGATAGCTCCCCGTCTCCTCCACCGTCACCTGCGTGCCGCCAGCGACCGCCGTCACCGTACAAGGTCCGTACGCTGTCGCCGCGAGGCCGCCATCGGCCGTTTGCATCCAAAGGGACTGGACGAATTTCGGCCAAGCGAAATGGAAGTTAGAGCGGCAACAGCCAAAACCTGAATGCGGACCGGGACAAAGTGATCCAACCTTTTCGCCGTTATTGACAAACCCGTAGCGCCCATCCACACAGTACGGCAGGTTGAGAATGTTGTAGTAGCGCATACCGCGTCCATCCGCGCCGAGAGTCGCGGGTAGCGTATTGTACGCCACCGTCTCCAGATCATCGCCGATGCTGGCGTCACCCCACGTGCTCAGCGCCACCAGATTGCTGAGGATGCGCTCGGCAATCGCACAGAGTTCCGTGGCCTCTGATGCATTGCGACTTGAAAGCGGCTCGCTGCCGTTCACCATGCGGTCGGGCCGACCGTAGGAGGTCATGATCCAACCGTCCGGCGCAAACGCCGCCGCATAGGCGTTGCGGTGGCGGGGATCACCGTTGACGCGCCACTGCAGCGGCGGTGCCTTGATGCCCTGCATGAAGTTGACGATGTGGCTGCGGCAGCCCGCCTTTGAGGGGTCGCCGCCGCGATGATAGAAGGTGCTCCAATCGGCGATCTGCCCCGACAGCAGACGGGCAAACGCCTCAAGCTCCCTCTTGCCCGTACGCGCGTGCAACCAGAGAACCACGTCCAGTTCATCCGCGCCGCGGGCCATGGCCCACTTGGACTCATCCACCAACGTATAGCGTTGCAATTCCTGCGCCTGAAACGCAAAGTAACGCTCCAGAAACGGCGGTACACGCGGATCGTCGGTCGCCGCGCACCAATCGCGCACGAGCCAGAGCGCGATCATGTTCGCCCACCAGTTGCGTTCGCGCGGACCGAAATCGCCATTCGGCCGTTGACTCGCGAGGATGGCATCCACCCAGCGCTTCGCCTTCGCTTTGAGCGCGGCGTCGTCCAGCGCCAGTGCTAGTGCCACAAGCCCCTTCGCGTAATAGGGACCGCGTTCCCAGGCGTACTGGCCGCCCCGTCCTGCGCCGGTCAGCCAGTCGCTGTTACCAATGTCATCGTAAAGCTCCTCCGCATGTCCCGTCAGGCCATCGCGTTGCAGTTCGAGCTGATGCCGGAGCCACGCCCGCGCTTGAATCGCACCATCAGGCAGCACGTGCATAGCAGGCGGACGCAGTGCTTCGCCGCAGAGCGCACTCCCGCTCAATGCGACACTCGCCGCCACTCCCAGAAAGAAGGTTTTGTTCATTTGGCTTTCCTGTAAAGGTTATCGATCTCTTCGATCTTGAAGCGCGTGAGGACCACTGAACTCTGACGGTCGTCGGGGAAATGGCGCGTGTAGGTGGTACAGACCAGCGTGCCGTCCGGCAACAGTTCCACCCCCGGATAACCGGTGTCGCCGTCGCCACTCGGATAGACACCACCGCGACCGTAGTGACGCAGCAGGTGGATACGGTACTGACCAGGACGGGCATGCACGATATCCTCCCATGTGCCGACCCACGCCATGAACTGGCCGTACGTCTCCGAGCCGAGCGCCCGGTCACGGAACGCAATCACATAGCGTCCGTCCGGCAGCAGCACGCCTTCGTGACGGTCGCCGGTCAGCGCCCACGGCGTGTCGACCGGCGTCGTCCACGTCTGGCCCTCGTCCCGCGAGAAGCACATCATGCTACGCCCGCGGTGACGGTTCTCACGCATGATCAGGACAAGCGTATTGCCGTCCGGCGAACGCAGGCAGCACGGCTCGCAGAGGTTACGCCGGTCGGCTTCCGCGACAATGCGCGACGGCCCCCAAGTGATACCGCCGTCCTGCGAGACAGACATCCACACCGCTTGGTCGTCGGTGGGGCGGTCCTTGGCCTTCGCACGCGACTTGAAGATCTGCCCGAACAGGGCACAGGTGCCGTCCTTAAGCACCATGAAGCCCGTCGGCGGCATGCCTGCGGAAAGATGCGCCTGAAAGGGCATTTCCCGCCAGCTTTTACCGAGATCCTCACTCATGAGGATGCCGAGGCCGCGCCCTTCCCTAGCCTTAGCACTATAGATGAAATACCGCATTTTGCCGTCCGGCCCCTTCGCTTTTTGCAGCACGGGACAGTTCTGGTGGGTACGCCCGTAGACCTCGGGAAGTGTCGCATCGAGCCGCGTCCACGTCAAGCCGCCATCGTCCGAACGCGCCATCTGTCCGCACGGGCCGCCGTGTCCCGTCGTCCAGACGCAGAACATCGTCCGACCGTCATCTGCGAGGAGTGTCGTCGGATGGCCTTCGTAGCGGTCTTTCGCTCCTTCGGCTATGATCACTTGGCGCGACGCGTCGGTCGAGATATCGACGACCGGAATTTGATCGGCCTCGGTCGCTGCCGCGCTCGGCGGCACCTCAATGGGCTTACCGTCGGGATTGATCGTCGCACGCGCGGCGACCTCGGCGGCAGACAGCGCACGATCAAGAAAGCGCGCACCCGCGATCTTGCCCTTAAATGCACGCTGCGCGCCAAAGGAACTGTTGCCGAGACACGCAAGGCCGCCTTTGAGCGACTCGGGAAGCGCGCGCGCAAGTGCCTTGGCACCGGAAATCAGCGTACCGTTCAGGTAGACGCGGAAACCCTCGGGCGCGTACGTGACGGCGACATGCTGCCACTTGCCGAAATAGACGCCCTCAGCGCCACCGAGATTGCCGAAACCCTGTACCTTCCCGTCGGCACCTGTGTAACCGAAGGTCAGTGCGCTCACCTCGTCTTCGCTCGCGATCGTGTGAAGGTACCAGTCCGGCGTCTGCACGATACGGTCATAGGGTTTGTCGCCTTGACCCATACCGAGCGCCATGAACCAGCACTCGAACGTCTGCTCGGCACCACCGGGCGCTTCGATGAGCGCCCCGCCGCGCACGTCACCCGTGAACACGAGCGGCGCCGCCGGGCCTATCGCTGGCTGCGCCGTCTTCTCGCACACAGCGCAGCCACACACCAGCGCAAGCGCAAAGGCATTAAGAGTGAGGACTAAGAGTGTCTCCGCGCACAGCGCGGAGAGAAAGCGGTGCCGCGACCCGCGCACAGCGCGACTCTTGTCACCGCACTCCAAATTTTGCACACTTAATTGAGCGTTGAAAGTTGAACGCCTTCTGAAACCGCCAAGGAGCCCCTGTTTTTCATGAAATTTCATGTGTTTCATGGTTCCACTTGAACGGCTATGGTCGCTGTCCAGAGTTGCGGCATTATTTGTGGCCGGGGTGGTATCTGCGTATCTTTTCACGATTTTCACTTCTGATTCCTCTCCATCCTTCGTGTTTACCGGATGCGGATCAGGGTTCCCGCTGTAGACACATCCACAGTGCAGATCCGCGAATAGGTTGTCCGCTCGCCGTCCGAAACAACAAGCTGGAGCTTGTATGTACCGGCCGCGTACGCGGTGAAGGTCGTCTCGCGCACCGACGCGTCGCCGAAGACAGCATCGGACGCATTGTCCGAAAGTACACTCCACGCATACGTCAGCACACTACCTGTGGGCAATGCATCATCAAACACAGCCGCCGCTACCGCCGTAACGCGCTTCTCCACCATCCGTGGCGGCACATCCGGCACGTCAATCGTCGGCGCACGATTGGGGTCGATCACCGGGTTCGCCGCCAGATAGCGGATTTCACCCTCCGACAACTTGCGCGTCCAGATGCGCACCTCGTCGATCACGCCGGGAAAGGTGCGGCTGTAGAACCCGCCGGAAACGGAGTTCGTCCAGCACCCGTTGTAGTCGTTTCCGTCCGCCTTGTCATGTCCACCAAGCAGGATTTTGTTGCCATTTACACGACCGCGAGCAGAACCCGTGTTCAGCCGCGTCTGCTTGACACCGTCATACCACATCTCCATGTCCTCCCCCTCACGACGGTCGACGACAGCGCAGATGTGCATCCAACGATCGACAGGACTCACCGTCGGCGCGGGATAGAAATACCGTGCCCAACCGATGTTAATCCCGCCCGTATCAAGGGCACCCTGCTGATGAATGCAGAAGCCGCCCGTCTGCGCGGACGTACCTGTTTCGTTGTAGCGGATGCCGAGCGTATACGGCTGCATGAGGATGTTTGCACCCAACACCTCGTTGGTGTCTGTGGAGTCGATCTTAATCCACGCGCTGATGGTCTGGTACTGCTCCACAGGCCACCAGTTTTGGGTCATGGCCGGATCCTTGGTCTCCGCAAAGGATAGTCCGGTGTTGAAGTAAGAGAGGTGTGCGCCCATGCAGCGGATGCCGTTTCCGAGCCTGCCCGGCAGATAGACACGTGTCACATAGTCCGGGGCACTGCTTATCGGCGTGCCCGTCACCGCATCCGTACCGAACGGCAGGGCATGCCCCTCCAGCGTCCAGCAACGCGTCAGGCCGTTCGTGAGCGTGTCACCGTCCGCAGCGTCCGCCACCGTCGCCGTCACGTCGGAGGCCGTCTGCGCCTGTCCGTCATCCGCGCAACAGGTGAGGACATACGTGCCGCCGACCGAGAAATACGCCTTGGTCGACACGGCGTCCGCAGGCTCGAACCACACACCGCCGGGGCCTGACTTTTTGGTCCAGCGCGTGCGGAGCGCCGCTGGTGCCGGCCTGCCATCGTCGGAGACGGTCGCCGTAAGCTCCAGAGGCGCCGGCAGCGTGACCGCCGCCATCGCCGCCATCGCCGCCAGCGAAACGGTCGGTGCTGTGTTGGCGGTATCCTCGACGACGCGGGTCACCGTGACGTCATCCGACATCGAGGCACCAAGGTCGGAAATCGTGAGGCGGAAGACGTACTCTCCCGCGACTGGCAACGTGACAGACGTGAGCGCGGCTTCCGGCTGGAGGATGACAGCACCCTCCCCGCCCTCAGGTGCCGAAACGAGCGACCATGCCGTCGTACCGGCGTACCCCTTGCGCAACGTGCCCTCGGCTTGATTGCCGACCGTACCGGCCAGAACCGCCGAGTCTCCGGTGACGGTGAAGTCCGATCCGGCGGAAATCGCCGCCAGTCCACGGGAGATGCGCCTAACCTCGTTGGACGATAGCGCGCCATCGTAGATGCGAAAATCGTCAAACTCGCCACAGAAATAACGGTTGCCATCGTACCCGCTGTTTGCATTGCCAACCCAGAATACCCGACCTGCCTGCACTGGCACCAGATTGAACACAGCCTGGAGATCGTATGAATGGACCGGCTCCCCGTTCACGTAAAAATCGATGATGCCCTTGCCTGCGTCAGCGCCCTCCGTGATGTAACGCGTCACCATGGCCAAGTGACTCCACACATCGACATCGGAGAGCGCGTGCCAAGTACGGCCTTAAACGTGGTGCCCGCCCCGGCCGGCATCAGGGAAAAGCCCTTGCCGTTATCGGCGAGATCTTCAAAAATGCAGTAACCGCCACCACCCGAAGAGGTGAAGCTGTCAAAAAGACGCGGATAGGGCTTATCGACCAGTGCGTCGTACAGATGAGCCTGACTCGAACGCCGCACCCAGCATGTGGCCGTGTACTCGTAGATCGGATGATCGATCGACGTCGCCCTGCCGCCGAGACCGCTCGTGCCCCTGAAACACAGAGCCTTGCCGATGACCCCGTCGTCGACGAGCGTCATGTTCTCCCCCAACGTCATGGTGGCACCGCTACCGGTGGCCTCGGGCGTCGTGAATGTGCCGTCCTCATTCGCGGTCATCTCGTCGAAGGGCCAGTGCATGACCAGCTCGGGCGCGCCAGCACCGCCGCCCTCTGAGGCAACCTGCACAACTTGGGCGGGGGTCAGTGCCTGATCGTAAAAACGGATGTCGGCCATCAGACCAGAGATCGGGCGATTACCGCCGGCACCGCTGTTACCGATCGTGGCGGTCTGGGTACCTGTCCGCATCGCCGCATTGTTCGTCCAGACGATACTTTTGTAAAAATATCCGTCGCGACAAGAGGTACACTTCAGGATCTCGAAACCGCTCACTGTGTCCGTCCCTATGTGTTCAACGATAATCGCCACATGGTGCCAAGCCAATCTGGCCAATACATCGAAAGCCAAAAAATTACTCTGCGGACTGTTAGCTTGATTGATAAACGATATGTTTTCGGTGTTCCTTCCGTAGTTGATACCGAACCCCGAATAGCCGGTATTGAGAAAATAGGGAATCGTGTTCAACTCGGTGCCGGAGGCATTGGTGATTGAACTGTCCTGCGCATCGCGGTTGAGCCAGAACGAAATCGTGGTGTTCGTGACTGCGGGGCAGGAGAACCGCGCCCAGTCAGCCGTCGTGCCGCTGAATTTGAGTGCCTTGCCGTGCCGCTCGGTGTCGACAATCTGCACGTTCGCCCCTAAGGTGAGATTGCGCCCGTTCCCGGATGCGTCGATAACGGTTCCTGCCCCTTCGACTTCGGCCATCGTGAACCACGCCATCGGTGTCGGCAGCGATGCGACGACACCTCCGGCCAGCATCGTGCAAATGCTCGCGAGTCCGATTG
>DUPH01000150.1 GCA_012838435.1 Lentisphaerota bacterium
CCGCGAAAAAACCTTGGAAGTAAGTTTAGGACATGATTTCCGACAGCTTCGCTTCGGCGGGGAGAAATCCATGATTAACATGATGTTGTTCAATCCTGAAAATCATGTAAATCATGTAATCCTGTCAATTTATAGGTAAGGATTTAGGATTTTTTAACTTCTGCGTTCAGAAGCGGCGGTGTAACCGCCGTGACCGCGCCTCTTGTCTCATGTCTCTCGTCATCAGGACGGTAGTAGTATGCTCCCTTTTCTTTCAAGGATGCAACACATGCAAAAACAACAAAACGTGAAACGCGGTGTCTGGACTGTGGCGGTCGTCAGCCTGGCACTCGGCGCGCAGGCAGTCACGGTCATCAACCAGACCACTAAACAACTCCTGTTTTATGACGACTTCGAGTCCGCGCCAGCGGCCAGCAGCAGCGCCCACCCCGACACGAGCGGCGACTACGATCCGGTGGCCACGGTCGTGCCGGGAAGCAGTTGGCTGATTAATGAAACCGGCCCGACCAACATTCAGGTCACCGCCTACCGCGGCAACGGCGTGAACGATCCGGCGCGCCCCCCGCAGGGGACGAACTACCTGCGTGTGGTCCGGCACTGGGATGCTGCTCCATCTGAGGCCACGCTCGTCCTGCCTGCCGTCCAGAACACCCCGGGCGACAAGATTCATCTTGAAATGCTGGTCTGGATTCCGCGTCATCCCAATTGGGGTGCGTTCCGGTTTTCGTTGCTCGGCTCGGATGCCAACTCTAGGGTCAACGTGGCGGTCGAGACGAATAGAGTCGATACGGGAGACGTTCAATCCCAAGCCATGGCCGGCGGTCACTACAAAATCGACGGGCTCACCTATCGCGTGGAGACTTGGCAGAAGTGGGAAGTCGATTATGTGATCGGTGCTACCACATTTACGATCAGCGTTGACGGGAACAAGAAAACCGTGAGCACTAGGCTCGATGGCGGGGATGTCGCCTCGATCCGCTTCCGCAACGAATGGGCGGGAACCAACCTTCGGTTCTACCTGGACGCCACGGGATATGACGGCAAGTCGCAGAAATCGCTGACGCTCTTCCGCGACGGCTTCGAACGATGCATTGTGGGCAGCGTACCGGCCCTGACCGACCCGGAAGTCGGCTGCTATGACACAGCGGCGGGGGTGGTTGTGCGCACAGGTGCCACAAGCGGGGGGCCGACGGCGGCCTACAGCGGCGCAAACTACTGCGAGTTCACCGGCTCCCACTCGCTGAACTGCATGTTCCTCGGCGGTGCTTTTCCGCCGAACGTGCAGAAGTTGCGTACGCGGTTTAGGATTTGGTACCCCTATGACGGAGTGTCCGCCCACGGCATCACCAAAAGTGACGCGCTCAGCAGCGCCAACTGCTTGGTGTTTAACAAGTTGACAGGCTATGGCTATGAATCCCATGACGGTACGAAATGCCAGTGGATCTCGCCCGGCACTTACTCCGTGCCGAAAAACAGATGGGTTCCGATTGAGATGGTTTGGTACCCGACCCGCCAAACCGTCTGGGTGACCTTAGACAACGGCGCGCCGATCCAAGCGCATCTGTACGGCGCGGTTCCCGATGTCCTAGACCGGTTCCTTTTCAAGACCCAGACTGGCGAAAACAATAACCGCTTTGGGGTAGATGACATCGAAGCGGAGTGGGTGTACAACCCCGGCACGCTCATTGTTTTTCCGTGATGCAAGAAGGGGGAGGGAACGCCTTGCACGATTCATGGACAGCATTCACGCAGACTGAATTCCAGAAGCCTTACTTCAAGGCGTTGATGGATTTCTTGGAAGCGGCGTACGCCGCGCAGACCGTCTACCCGCCTCGGGACGACATCTTCAACGCCTACGCGCTGTCTGCCGACGCGGTGAGGGTCGTGATCCTCGGACAAGACCCCTACCACGGCCCGAGACAATCGCACGGGCTAGCCTTTTCGGTAAATGACACGGTGCCCCTGCCGCCGAGCCTGCGGAATATTTTCAAGGAGGTCCAGCGCGACACCGGTGCGCCGGTGCCCGCGACGGGGCATTTACAGCGTTGGGCCGATCAGGGCGTCATGTTGCTGAACGCCACCCTGACCGTCGAAGCCGGATGCGCAGGCAGCCACCGCGGGCGCGGCTGGGAAACGTTCACCGATGCGACCATCCAGTGGCTAGCCGCGCGGCGCGACCACCTGGTCTTTATGCTGTGGGGGCGTGACGCGCGCCGCAAAAAAACGCTCATCGACGCATCACGGCATCTGATCCTTGAGGCCGCACACCCCTCCCCGCTCTCGGCGCACGCCGGGTTTTTCGGATGTGGCCATTTTTCACAAGCCAACCGCTACCTGCTGGCTCACGGCCACACGCCGATCGTGTGGTAGCCGCCGCGCGGCCGCGCGGCGGCGCGGAGTTGACATTTAGGAGTTAGGAGTTAGGAGTTTTTTTCGTGTTTTGCGCACCCCCAAACGCCACCCTCCAACGCTCGTCGTTACCGGGCTTGCGAAGCGCTGGGAGGGGCAAGCGTCTGCTTGCCCGCGGACGAGCGACGCTCGTCCCTCCCGGTGCTCCGCGAGCCGAACGACTGGATTTGGCGTGAGGCAAAAAACCTCCATGTTGCTATGATGACAACACCCGCCTCTAACAAGAAGCCAACAAGAAACTAACGCGAAAATCCGCACTTTTTCACGTTTTGCACTTGAATACTCTGCGGAAAAAGCCGAAAATGCGCACCTTCTTTTAACCGCTCCATGACAGGGAGCAAAAAGTGGTCCGCAGAAAAAAGCCCGACCACGCTATCCGGACATGTCGATCGGCGACTGAAGTCCGGAAGCAAGTAACGATCCAAGGAGTCTCAAGACCATGCCCAGAACCATACCACTGGACAAGATCCGTAATATCGGCATCATGGCGCACATCGACGCAGGAAAGACGACAACCAGCGAGCGCATTCTCTTTTATTCCGGCAAGAACTATAAAATCGGCGAGGTACACGAAGGCGCCGCCACCATGGACTACATGGCGCAGGAGCAGGAGCGCGGCATCACAATCACCTCGGCCGCGACTGCCGTGATGTGGCGCGAGCACCAGATCAGCTTGATTGACACCCCCGGACACGTGGACTTTACGGCCGAAGTGGAGCGTTCGCTGCGCGTGCTTGACGGCGCGATCGCCCTGTTCTGCGCGGTGGGTGGCGTGCAGCCGCAGACCGAGCAGGTGTGGCGTCAGAGCGAAAAATATGCCGTGCCCAAGCTGTGCATGGTCAACAAGATGGATCGCGTCGGCGCTAACTTCTTCAACGTGGTCAATGAGATCCGCTACACGCTCGGCGGCAATCCGGTCGTCATGGTCTATCCGATGGGCGCAGGCGAGTCCTTCCGAGGTGTGATCGATCTGCTGACAATGAAAGCGCTGACCTTTGACGATGCCTCGCGCGGCATCAAGGTTATCGAGCAGGAAATCCCAGAAGAGTATCGTGAGGAGTGCGAACGTCTGCGTGTCGAACTGGTCGAGAAAGCGGCCGAGCAGGACGATGCCCTGATGAACAAGTACTTTGAAACCGGCGAGTTGACCATCGAAGAGATCAAGGATGGTATACGCAAAGGCACTATCGCGCGCACGATCGTCCCCACCTTCTGCGGCACGGCATTCAAAAACAAAGGCATCCAACCGCTACTCAACGGTGTGATCGACTATCTGCCTTCACCTCTGGATGTTGGCGTCGTGGCCTCTGCCGACAATCCGGACGATAAGCGTAACCCGGACGACAAAGAGCCATTCGCGGGGCTGGTGTTCAAGATTGCCACAGATAAGCACATGGGTAAGATCGCCTTTGTGCGTATTTACTCGGGAACGCTGAACGTGGGCGACACGGTCCTCAACAGCACGATGGATCAAGACTGCCGTATCGGACGCCTCTTCCGCATGCACGCCAACCATCAGGAAGCGTTGGAAGAAGCACATGCGGGCGATATCGTGGCTGTAATCGGTCTCTCGAAATCACGTACCGGCGACACGATCTGCGACCCGAAGAGCCCCATCGTGTTGGAGTCAATTGAGTTCCCCGCGCCGGTGATTGCGATTGCGATCCGCCCGGCTTCGCGCGGCGACAACGAGAAACTCGGCAACGCGCTGAACGCATTGGCGCAGGAAGACCCGACTTTCGTCGTTACCTTCGACCAAGAGACCAGCGAGACCATTATCGCCGGCATGGGTGAACTTCACCTCGAGATCATTGTGGATCGTTTGCGCCGCGAGTTCGGCGTCGTATGCGAGGTCGGCAAGCCCGAGGTCGCCTACCGCGAGACGATCCGCCATCAAGTCGATGGCGAATACAAACACGTCAAGCAGTCCGGCGGTCGCGGCCAGTACGCTCACGTCTGTCTGCGTATTGAGCCACAAGAGCCGGGACGCGGCTTCTCCTTTGTCAACGAGGTCAAGGGCGGCGTGATCCCCAGCGAATACATCCCTGCCGTCCAGAAGGGTATTCTCAAGGCCATGGAGAGCGGCCCCTGCGGCGGCTTCCCCGTGGTGGACGTCAGAGTGGTCGTCTATTTCGGCTCGTACCACGAGGTCGACTCGAACGAATTCGCTTTCGTCGAATGTGCGCGCCAGTGCTTCAGGCAACTCTTCCTCAAGGGCAACCCGCAGCTTCTGGAGCCGGTCATGAGCGTCGAGGTGGCGGTGCCCGAAGAGTATATGGGCACGGCGACCGGCTCGATCTGCTCGCGTCGCGGCCGCGTCGATGGCATGGACGACAAAGGTGGCAATAAGCTGGTGCGCGGCTTCGTCCCGCTCAGTGAGATGTTCGGCTATTCCAACGCGATCCGCACGGTCACCCAGGGACGCGGCACCTTCACAATGACCTTCGAGCGTTACGAGGGCGTGCCCTTCGAACTCGCCGAGGCGATCATCGAGAAACGCAAGAAGGAAGGCAAAGTCCGCGGCTAGCGTAGCCGGTTCCAGGGTTCCAAGGTTTCAGCCTAAAAAGAGCAGTTGGGTGTGCGGATTTTGAGCAAAGCCCCGTAAACATTGGGTTTCATCGCGATCCTCGCCGCACCTGTTTGGTGCAACACACAGCGGTGCTTTGAACTCAAAATGGACGCGAGGCACACAGCATTTTTGGACGACAACGGTACAGGTGTTTAGACGCACTACCGACCCAAAGGGCCAGATGCACCATAGCCCGGGGCTGCGCTGCGCTTGCCCTGGGCTAAGGTGAAGCCGCCCCTTCGGGGCTGTGACTCCGCGCCAGTTGAGCGTCACGCTGACCCCGCCAAGGAACTCTTCCTTAGCCCCTGCAGCTACCTTGTTGCCTTTGGTATCGACAACCTTCCCGACAAACACCCAGTCGCATAATTTTGTCAATTGCCCGAGGGTGCCTAACGAACCACTTGCGTCATTGTTATAGGGCAATTTCTTGTTTATGCGTTCCCGAATCTCTTTTTGTTCCCTCTCTTGCGGCGATAACGGTTTGGGCGCTGGCATATCCAACTCAGGCGGCAATCTTACCACGACATCCGCTCTCTCTGCCTTAGCTTGAAATGTCATCAATAACAGGCCAACGAAAAACAACCGTCTATTCATGATTGGTTTCATTTGTTCGTGCCTGCATCGGTTGGGATTTCTGTTGTTGTCACCTGTTTTTCCAGCTTTCCGTCTGCCGTTTTTTTTATTTTATAGGTCGTTTTTATGACCGGCCTCGATGCCGTTTTTGCCGGGATCGCGTTACTTGAAAGTGATAACGGAGGCGATGCCGGGTTCCGCCGATAGAAAATGCGTGCGGCTTGATGAACCCATTCTGAATCGACTGCATTTGTGCTTGTGCTTTCAATCAATCTACGCGCCTTCTCC
>DUPH01000151.1 GCA_012838435.1 Lentisphaerota bacterium
GTCGAGAGTCCCAGACCGGTTCCCCGATCCTTCGGTTTGGTGGTGAAAAATGGGTCGAAAACCTTCGTCTGGATATGCGGCGGAATGCCACACCCCGTATCGGAGATCGACCAGCAAACATAATCGCCGGGGGAAGCCTCGGGGTGTAACCGATCGTCGTTGGCGGCGAGCGTCACGCATGAGGTCTGCAAAACAAGGGTGCCGCCATCAGGCATCGCATCGCGTGCATTGACGGCCAGATTCAACAGCACCTGCTCAATATGCCCTGTGTCGGCAAGAATGTCGGGAAGCGTTTCATCCAACGCGAGTTCGACCGTAATGCCCTCTCCAAGCAATCGCGTTAGCATACGTCGGTCACGTTCAATCTCTTGATTGAGTTGAACCCTCGTGATTTTCATCGGACTGTTGCGGCTGAAGGCCAACAGTTGCCCAGTCAACCGCTTGGCACGGTTGGCAGCGGCGATGACCTCTTGAATGTCCGAGGCACGCGGATCAGGCGGCGGCGTTTCCAATAGCGCCAACTCGCCGAAACCCAGGATCGTCTGCAGCATGTTGTTAAAATCGTGCGCGATACCGCCCGCCAGCATGCCGATTGTCTCCAGCTTGTTGGTCTGTGACAGGCGTTCTTCAAAGCGACGCTGGTCGGTGATGTCGAACGCCACCATTTGGAATTCTTCAATCGCGCCATCGGATCCGATGATCGCGCGGGTCAGACACCGTATCTGGCGCAACTGGCCGTCCGCCCGGCGAATGTTGATCGTGTACTCTGCACGGGGATTTTCCGCCGATGTGTTTATCAGTGCCGCGTCCGAGCGCATCCGGTCATCCGGCAACAGAAAGTCGTCGGTAATTTTCCCTAAAATCTCCTCCTTGTTCTGTTGTAAAAAGGTGCTGACAGCGTTGTTGACAAAGGTCACCACACCCTTCGGCGTAAACCGCACAATGTACGCCGGCATGTCCTCCACCAAGCTTTCGTAAAGGTGTTCCTGGCGTTTTCTGGCAGAGATGTCACGCACAAAAACAAGCGTGCCGCTTTGATCCTTATGCCGAAGCGGAGCAGTGGTGATCTCGACCGTTATCGGCGTACCATCCAGACGCAACAACGTGTGTTCGACCGCTGGCGTATAACCGCTCCCAGCGTCCAACTGCGCGATACGCTCCGTGATGTATGCGTGTTTGGTCTTTGGAAAGAAACCCAGCACCGGTGCGCCCAGCAGTTCATCGGGCGTTGATGCGCCCAGCAACGCACAGGCGACCGGATTGGCGTAAGTAAGCTGCCCATCTGTCTGGATGAAAACTGCATCCGGCATCCCGTCGATCAACCGCCGGAAATTGAACTCACTGTTACGGTTGCTTTGCTCCAGTGCAATCGTTTTCTTTGCTACCTGACGGTTCAAGACCAGGCACCATACCAGGAAAACGAGCCCCAGGACTGCAATGCCGCCGTTTATCAGCAACGCCCACCGCGCCGAGCAGAAGACCACGGCTTCACCGGCGTAACCTTCGGCACGCGCAGACGTTTCGAATACGTACGCAACGATCATCAGCACGCAAACAGACAAAACCACACCACACGCCATCGCATGGCAAACGGCTCTTATGGCCCGACGACCGTCTTTGGCACTGTCGGCATGTTGCGTCATTTCTCTCCACTTCCTGCTCATGCACGTCCTTTTTCCAGTTTGGACGTAGTATATAATAAACGGCCCAACGGAAGCAATATTGCCCATATGCGCACACAATTCTTTTTCCTCTTTTTCCTATTGCGCTTTTGCTGCGGGTTTGGCAAGGTTGCGTCTGTTTTTTACGTGTCCTTGACACAAGACAGGACGTGCAGGGATTTTGATCGCCAACAACACGAGCATACGAGGCAGCAGGTCTGAAATGTCACAAAATTTGCTAGAGGCACTGGACGGCTGGAGCAGCGTGAAAAGTGCCGAATTATACGGGGTCGACGCTTGGAGCCAGGGTTACTTCACAGTGACCGATGATGGTCTCGTGGCTGTTAATCTGAAAAACGCCACCGGCACGGTCTGCGTCAAACTCTCCGACATTGTCAGGGGCCTGCATGATCGCGGCATGAGCCTGCCGCTGCTGCTGCGATTCAGTGACCTGCTGGGCAGCCGTATCCGTTTGATCAACGAGTCGTTTCAAAAAGCGATTGCGGATTATGGCTACCAGAACGTCTATCGCGGCGTCTTCCCGATTAAAGTCAATCAGCAGCAGCAAGCGGTCCATGACGTGGTCACGTTTGGTGCCCCCTACCACCACGGACTTGAGGCGGGTTCCAAGGCCGAGTTGATCGCCGCATTGGCCTATATGCGCGACCCCGAAGCCTTTCTGATCTGCAACGGCTACAAAGACGCGGAGTTCATCGACCTTGCACTCTCGTCGCTCAAAATGGGGCTCCAGACCATTCTGGTGCTTGAGACCACTGACGAGTTGAACCTGATCTTGGAACGCTCAGCCGCACTCGGCATACGGCCGCGCATGGGCATCCGCGTGAAACTCTCCAGCCGTGTCGGCGGCAAATGGGCCGAGTCTGGCGGCGAGCGCAGTGTGTTTGGCCTCACGCCATCGCAGGTGATCGACGTGGTTGACGAACTGCGCAACGCGCAAATGCTGGATTGTCTGGAGTTGCTGCACTACCACCTCGGCTCGCAAGTACCGAACATCCGTGAGATCCGCGATTCTGTCAAGGAGGCCTCACGTTTCTACGTCGGCTTGGTCAAGGAGGGCGCGCGCATGGGGATTTTCGACATCGGCGGCGGGCTGGCCATCGATTACGACGGCTCGCACACCAACTTTGCCAGCAGCGCGAACTACGATGTCTCTGAGTACTGCGCCGACGTGATCGAAGGCATCATGACCGCCTGCGATGAGGATGAGGTTCCCCACCCCAAGGTCATCAGCGAGTCCGGCCGCGCATTGATCGGATATTACTCGGTGCTGGTCTTCAACGTGCTCGATGCCGCCATCCACGAGGAGTGGGACCACCCAGAGAACATCCCCGAGCCGCTTCCCGAAGCGCTTGAAAACATGATGTATGTGTCGCAAACGCTGAGCCTCAAAAACGTCCAAGAGTCTTTCAACGACGCGCTCTACTACCGCGAAGAGATTCAAAAGGCCTTTAAGCACGGCGATATCACGCTGCGCCAGCACGCTGCCGCCGACTGCCTGTTTTGGCACATCCTGACCCGCATCCGCGAGTTACTGCCTGGTCTCAAGGTCATCCCGAAGGACCTGCAAGGACTCGATGTCCTGTTGGCGGACGTCTACTACTGCAACTTCAGTGTCTTCCAGTCACTGCCCGACGCTTGGGCCATCGACCAGCTCTTCCCGATCATGCCGATCCACCGCCTGACGGAAAAGCCCACGCGCATGGCCTACCTGTCGGACATCACCTGCGACTGCGACGGGCGCATCGATAAGTTCATCGACCATCACAATGTTAAGTCGGTTTTGCCGGTGCATACGCTCCGCAAGGGCGAGCCCTACATGCTCGCCGCCTTCCTGGTCGGCGCGTACCAGGAGACGCTGGGCGACCTGCACAACCTTTTCGGCGACACGAACGTCGTAAGCGTACAGGTCGATGAGGACGGCGAGATCGAATACGTGCAGGAGTTGCAGGGCGATACGGTCGGCGATGTGCTCAGTTATGTCGAATACCGTCCCGAGCGGCTGATGGAGCAGTTTCGCTCACTGGCGGAGGACGCGGTCAAGGGCAAGCGCATCACGCCCGCTGAACGTCGCGAGATCCTCGCCGCCTACGACAACGGACTGCGCGGTTACACCTACTTCGAACAGTAGTCTTGAGCAGCAAGCCGAATGTGCTAAACTATCGGCCTTATGCGGAGGCTGATATGACTTTAACACGTAGAGCGTTTTCTCACGCTTCATTGGCTGCCATGATCGCCGCCGGGCGCGCCCCGTTTATCGCGAGAGCGCAAGAGGCACGGCGGTTCCGTGTCGTACTGATCGGTGCGGGCTGGTGGGGCACCAACATTCTAAACGTGGCGCTGGATACTGGCGTGTGTGACCTTGCCGCGCTTTGCGATGTCGACGAACGCATGTTGGCGCGCTGTTCCGAAAATCTCGCGAAACGCGGGGTCACCGTCCCCAAACGCTACAAGGATTTCCGCGAGTGCCTCGCCACTGAAAAACCCGACATCGCCCTAGTCGCCACGCCCGATCACTGGCACGCTCTCATCATGATCGAAGCGTGCCGTCAAGGTGCCCACGTCTATGTCGAAAAGCCCATCAGCCACACAATTCTCGAAGGGCGCGCCATGGTCAACGCCGCCGCAAAATACGGCCGCGTCGTCCAGGTCGGGACGCACCGCCGCGCCTCACCGCACAACCAGAGCGCACGCGAATTCATCCGCTCCGGCAAGCTCGGCGAAATCGGACTGATCCGCTGTTTCATCACCTACGGCGGGGGCTCGGAAAAACCCCGCCGCAACAGCGAGCCGCCCAAAGGACTCGACTGGGACTTCTGGTGCGGCCCCGCCCCGCTGCGCCCACATTGCGGCGACATCGACACCCCTTGGGGTGGCGGTATCCATCCGCGCGGATTCCGCAACTTCATGGATTATGCCAACGGCCAACTCGGCGATTGGGGCATCCACTGGCTCGACCAAGTGTTGTGGATCACCGATCTCAAACATCCAGTCTCTTGCTACTCAACCGGCGGCCGTCCGATCCGCGGGCCGGCGATCCTGACGGATGAAGAGCAAACCAGCGACGGGCCGGATATGCAGGTCGCGACATGGCGCTTTGCCGACGGCCCCACCGTTACTTGGGAGCACCGCCTCTTCACAGGCAATCCGCATGAAAAGGGCGAGAATGTCGGTGTCTATTTTTATGGCCAGAAAGGCGTTTTCCATCTGGCCTGGACGCAAGGCTGGAGCTTCTACCCCTCCAACCGCAAAGAGCCGGTCATCCAAGAAGCCGCCGCGCTCAACCAACCGGACGGACAGAACATCAAAGAACTTTTCGCTGACTTTCTGGAAGCGATCCGCACCGGGCGCAAGCCGCTGTGCGACATTGAAGGTGCCCATCGGGCCACAACCCTCTGCCTGCTCGGCAATATTTCCATGAAGCTCGGGCGCAGCGTGATGTGGGAGGGTGAAAAGGAAACAACCGGCGACCCCGAGGCCGACAAGCTGTTGCGCCGCACCTACCGTGGCGAGTGGCAATATCCCATCGTCCCTCCATCGGAACAAACTGTATCATGACGCGCATACGCATCCCCTACCATACGTCCGCGCTGGAGGCGGATCTCCCCCCCGAAAGCCAGGCGGTGATTTTAACACCGCCCGGCCATGCCACCACAGATACCCAGTCGCCTTCCATCGACGAGCAACGCCAGCGCGTCACTCGTGCGCTGGACCGCCCCATCGGCTCGCCGCCGCTTGAAACGCTCGCAGTCGGCAAGACGACCGCCACGGTCATCACCAGCGATCATACGCGTCCGGTACCCAGCCGCGTCACGCTGCCGCTGCTGCTCGAACGCCTGCGCCGCGGCAATCCCGCCATCGACATCCGCATCCTTGTGGCCACCGGCTGTCACCGGGCGATGACGCCCGACGAGATGCGCGATAAATTCGGCGCAGAGGTCGTGCAGCGCGAAACCTTCCTGATGCACGACTGTACCGACACCGCGAGCCTGCGCCAACTCGCGTCCCTGCCTTCCGGCGGCGAACTCTGGCTGAACCGCGCGGCGCTGGACACCGATCTGCTGGTGGCCGAGGGCTTCATCGAACCCCACTTTTTCGCAGGCTTTTCCGGTGGCCGCAAAAGCATCCTGCCCGGTATCGCCGGTCGCGCCACTGTGCTCGCCAACCACTGCTCCGCCTTTATCGCCGACCCGTACGCCCGCGCCGGCAGTCTGGAAGACAACCCGATCCATCGCGACATGCTCTTCGCCGCGCAGCAGGCGCGTCTGGCGTTCATTCTCAACGTCACGATCAACGCCGACAAGAGTGTCCGCGCCGCCTTTGCCGGCCACCCCGAAGAGGCGCACGCCGCCGGTTGCAGCCACCTCGCACGCGAGGTCACCGTCCCCCGCGTCCTCGCCGATATCGTGATCACCGGTAACGGCGGCTATCCGCTTGACCAAAATGTTTATCAAGCCGTCAAGGGCATGACCGCTGCCGAGGCCTGCTGCCGACCCGGCGGCACCGTGATTATGGTGGCGGGCTGCTCTGACGGCGCGGGCGGCGAACACTTTTTCAAGGCGCTGGCCGAAATGCAAAGTCCGCAAGAACTGTTGGACGCGATCAAGCAGGTGCCGCAGGACAAGACCACGCCCGATCAATGGGAGGTCCAGATCCTTGCGCGCATCCTGGCCAAGCACCGCGTGATTTTAGTCAGCGATCTTTGCGACCCGGCAATGATCCAGAGTATGGGCATGGAGATAGCGACGAGTCTGCCCGAGGCGATTGAAAAAGCGCGGCGCACGGCACCACCCGACGCGCGCGTGACGGTCATCCCGGATGGCGTGTCGGTCATTGTGGAGGATATGTAAGATGCGAATCCTGGTCTGTATCAAACAGGTCCCCGGCACGACGCAGGTGGACATCGACGAAAAAACCGGCGTGCTGAAGCGCGACGGCGTCGAATCAAAAATCAACCCGTACGATCTGTTTGCGATCGAGACCGCGCTGCGCCTCAAATCGTACTGGCCGGAGGCCACGACCCTCGCGCTCTCCATGGGGCCGCCGCAGGCTGAACAATCGCTGCGCGAGGCGCTGATGATGGGCATCGACGAAGCGGTCCTGGTCACCGACCGCGCGTTCGCGGGCGCCGACGTACTGGCGACCGCCTACACGCTCTCGCAAGCCATTCAGGTCATCGGCGAGGCCGGCATCATCATCTGCGGCCAGCAGACCACCGATGGCGACACCGCGCAGGTCGGCCCGGAAATCGCCGAATTTCTCGACATCCCCCATGCGACTAACGTCATTGCCATCCACGAGTTGCAGGAGCGCACGGTAACCGTGCAGGTCGACCTACCCGTCACCGAAGAGACCATCCGTCTGCCGTTGCCCTGCCTGCTCTCGGTCAACAAAGACATCTACACCCCCCGCCTGCCCTCGTTTAAACGCAAGAAGGCGACGCGCGACGTTGCCGTGCGCCGCATGACGCTGGCCGACCTGCCCGACACCGACCCCAACCGTTACGGGCTGAACGGTTCGCCGACCAACGTGGTGCGGATCTTCCCGCCCGAACACGACGTCACCCGCGAAACATGGGAAGGCTCTTCAAGCGAGCTGGCCGGGCGGCTTTGCGGCTACCTGCGCGATGCAAAATTTTTGGTTTAGGAGCGCGTCATGGCAGAACTCATCGTCCATCAAGAAAAGATTCCCGACCTTTCAAAAATCACCGGCCTCTGTCCGTTCGGCGCCATCGAGGTCAACGCGGATCGCGTCAACATCTCGGCGGCGTGCCGCATGTGCAAGCTCTGCGTCAAAAACGGCCCGCCCGGCGCGTTTGAATTCGTCGAAGCCCAGCGGACTTCGGTCGATAAAAACGCATGGCGCGGCGTCGCAGTGTATATCGACCAGACCGACGGCGAGATCCACCCGGTTTCATTGGAGCTGGTCGGCAAAGCCTGCGAACTCGCCGGCAAAATCGGCCACCCGGTTTACGCAGTGGTGGCCGGCCACCAGCTCACCGCGCTGACCGAAGAACTGCGGCATTACGGCATCGATGCGATCACGGTCTACGACCACCCGGAACTGGAACATTTCCGCATCGGTCCCTACGCGGCGGTGTTCGAGGACTTCGTCAACCGCTGCAAGCCCTCCGTCATTCTGGTCGGCGGCACGCCGATCGGCCGTTCGCTGGCACCGCGCGTGGCCGCGCGTTTCCGCACCGGCCTGACCGCCGACTGCACTTTTCTGGACATACAGTCCAACACCGACCTCGACCAAATCCGCCCGGCGTTCGGCGGCAACATCATGGCGCATATCCGTACGCCGCGCCACCGTCCCCAGTTCGCCACCGTCCGCTATAAAATCTTTTCCGCGCCCCAGCGCCGCGCTGAGCCAAGCGGCGAAGTGATCGCCGTGACGCCAAGCGACGCGATGCTGGCATCCCGCATCGAAACGCTGGACTCCCGCCGTAAGGAGCCGGTCAAAAACATCGAAGACGCCGATGTGCTGGTCGTGGCCGGCCAAGGCATCCAGCGGCGTGAAAACATCGAACTGCTGCAACAACTCGCCGACCGCCTAGGCGGCATGGTGGGCGGTACACGTCCGGTCATCGAAGCCGGCTGGCTGGAACCGCGCCGTCAGATCGGACTCAGCGGACGCACGGTCAAGCCCAAGCTGATCATCACCTGCGGCGTGTCGGGTTCGGTTCAGTTTGTCGCCGGCATGAGCGGTGCCGAAAAGATCATCGCCATCAATATCGATCCCGACGCGTCGATTTTCAAAGTCGCGCACACCGCCATGATCGGCGATGTCTGCGAAATCATCCCCGAACTTCTGAACATGCTCGCGAAAGGAGAGTGCGCCCATGTCTGAACCCACCTTCAACCGCCTGACCGAAGCGGACATCGCCTATCTCAAATCCGTGGTGGAGCCGACCGGCAAAGTCGTGCCGCGCGAGCAGATCCATGAGGACTACAGCCACGATGAAATGGGCGCGGTGCATCAATTCCCCGATCTCCTGATCGAGGCCGTCTCCACCGAGCAAGTCGCCGCCGTGCTGCGCTACGCCAACGAGCGCCGTCTGCCGGTCACCCCGCGCGGACAAGGCACCGGCCTGGTCGGTGCCGCCGTCGCCCTCCATGGCGGCATCATGCTGAGCACCGCGCGTATGAACCGCATCCTCGAACTGGATGAAGACAACCTCACGCTGACTGTAGAGCCCGGCGTGCTGCTGATGGAGATCGCCAAATTTGTCGAAGAACGCGACTTCTTCTATCCGCCCGACCCCGGCGAGAAAAGCGCCTCGATCGGCGGCAACATCAGCACCAACGCCGGAGGCATGCGCGCCGTCAAATACGGCGTCACGCGCGACTACGTGCGCGGCCTCGAAGTGGTACTCGCCAACGGCGACGTCATCGAGGTCGGCGGCAAGATCGTGAAAAACAGCTCGGGTTACAGCATCAAGGATCTGATCATCGGCTCCGAAGGCACGCTCGGCTTCGTCACAAAAGCCCTGCTCAAATTGTTGCCCCTGCCCAAAAAGGCCATCAGCCTGCTAATCCCCTTCGCCGATCTCGCGACGGCCATCGAAACCGTCCCCGTCATCATCCGCTCCAAGTACATCCCGACGGCGATCGAATACATGGAGCAACCGGTGATCCTCTGCGCCGAACAGTATCTGGGCAAAAAATTTCCCGATCACTCGTCCGACGCCTACCTGCTCCTGACCTTCGACGGCAACAGCCGCGAAGAGGTCGAAGCCATCTATGAGAAAGTCGCCGAAATCTGCCTGCAAGCCGGTGCTCGGGATGTACTGATCTCCGACACCGACGAGCGCCAGACCTCGATCTGGAGCGCGCGCGGCGCCTTCCTCGAAGCGATCAAGGCCTCAACCACCGAAATGGAAGAGTGCGACGTGGTCGTGCCGCGCAACCATGTGGCCGACTTCGTGAAATACACCAAAGAGGTCGAGCAGAAAGTCGGCGTGCGCCTGAGCGGTTTCGGTCACGCTGGCGACGGCAACCTGCACGTCTACGTGCTGCGCGACGACCTCGACTCTGAGACCTACGCGCGTAAACTCAGCGAAGCCTTCGATCTGCTCTATGCCAAAGCGCACGAACTCGGCGGACAGGTCTCAGGCGAGCACGGCATCGGCTTCGCCAAGAAAGAGTTTTTGGCCGAGTCGCTCGGCGAAGTTTCCATGAACCTGATGCGCAATATCAAACACGCTTTCGACCCCAACGGCATTCTTAACCCCGGCAAGGTCTGCTGACCAACAGGACAACCGCCATGCCCTTCGTACTTGAAACCTATCTCGCCGACCGCAAGCGCGCGGTCGAAGAACATCTGTTCGCCAGCCTGCCCGCCGCCGAAACGCGGCCTGCGATCCTCGTGGAAGCGATGCGCCACGCCGTGCTGTCGGGCGGCAAGCGCCTGCGGCCGATCCTCTGTCTGGCCGCCGCCGAAGCCGTCGGCGGTTCGGCAGAAGACGCGCGCTACGCCGCCACGGCGGTCGAACTGCTCCACACCTACACGCTCGTGCATGACGACCTGCCCTGCATGGACAACGACCTGTTGCGCCGCGGCCAGCCCACCGTACACGCCCGCTATGGCGAAGCCATCGCCGTGCTGACCGGCGACGCCTTGCAGACGCTGGCTTTCGAAATGCTGGCCAACACGCCGGAACGGCGTCCCGGCACCGTCGCCCGGCTCGTCAAAGAACTCGCCGCCGTCGTCGGTTTCGCCGGCGTGATCGGCGGACAGGTGGAAGACATCCGCTTTGCCGCCGCGCCCACGCGCGATGTCATCGACTTCGTCTTCCAGCACAAAACCGCCGATCTCTTCAAAGCCGCCTGCCGCCTCGGCGCGCTGGCCGCTGGCGGAGACGAGGACGCCGTCGACAAACTTTCGCGCTTTGCCGACGCCCTGGGTTTCGCCTTCCAGATCATCGACGACCTGCTCGACGCGCCCACAGCCTCGTCCGACGCGGCGCCGGAACTCTCCTGCCTCGCGGTGATGTCCGCCGACGAGGCGCACGACTGGGCGCACAGCCTCACGGCACAAGCGGTCGCGGCGCTCGACGGTCTGCCGGGCGAAACCGTGCCGCTCGCAGCGCTAGCCAACCATCTACTCACACGTATCATCTAGCGCGGGCGCAGCCCGCAACCCAAGTTAATTAGTGCGTTAGTTAATTAGTGCATTAGTTTGCCCCAAAAAAACTCTGCGTCTCTGCGCCTCTGCGTTAAACAAACAATCCGTAAGGTACTAAACCATGATGACAACAACATCCCCCACCCCGCATATTTTGATCACCGGCGCCACCGGCCTGCTCGGACGTCCGCTGCTGCGCGCCTGCAACAACCGCAATGACTGGCGCGTGACCGGTACCGCATTCCGGCGCACCGCCCCCGGCCTGGAACGCATCGACCTGTCGCAGACCGACGCCATCCCCGGCTTTCTTGACCAACTCGCACCGGACGTCATCATCCACACCGCCGCCGAGCGTCGGCCCGACGTAAGCGAGCGCGATCCGGAAGGCACGCAACGCCTGAATGTCGGCAGCACTGCCGCCATCGCCCAATGGGCCGCCGCACACAGTGCCTTTGTGATCTACATCTCATCCGACTACGTATTCGACGGCACGCAGCCGCCCTACCGGCCCACCGACGCCACGCACCCGCTCAACGCCTACGGCCAGAGCAAGCTCGATGGCGAACACGCGGTGTTGCAAGCCGGTTGTGCGGCGGCTGTGTTGCGTGTGCCGCTTCTTTACGGCGACGTCGAGCGCTTGGACGAGTCATCCGTGACCGTACTGGCCGACGCCCTGATAAAAGCCGCACCCGGTCAACAGGTCAAGATGGAACACTGGGCAACGCGCTATCCCACGAACACGGCAGATGTTGCCGCCGTGCTTATCGGCATGACCGCACGCAGACTGCAAGACCCCGACTTCGGCGGCATCTTCCATTGGAGCGGCAACGAAGCGATGACTAAGTACGACATGGCGTGTCTGTTCGCGCCGTTGGTCGGCACCGATCCCGCCTGCATCGTGGCCGACCCCACGCCGCCCACAGGCGCACCGCGTCCCCAAGACGCCCATCTCGACTCCTCCGATCTGGAGCGACTGGGTATTGGTCGCCGCACCTCCTTCACCACCGCCATCCCCGCTATCCTCGCCCCGCATCTTCACGCGAAAAAAATTGAGCGTTGAAAGTTCTGCGTTTTTCTCTCACAGAGGCACAGAGGACACAGAGGTTTTTGGGGGCAGTCCTCGGGATGTTTTTAACGCAGAGGCGCAGAGACGCAGAGTTTTTTTGGGGGGCGTTGTTCCAGCCGCAGGTCGCGAGTCGAATGTCGCGGGTCAACCTCTCTTGTTGCGGCCACGCAGTGGCTCGCAACCGTGAGAGTAAAAGCATTACCCCGGTTCTTTCTCACACGAAGGACACGAAGGCTTTTTGGAGTTACGCGCACGCGCAGAACAAACCGCCACGACGCGCCCCTGATTTTCATGAAGTTTCATGTGTTTCATGGTTTCACTTGAGCGTTCTTCAGACGCTCAATCTCAGCCAGTGAGTGATTCATGTGGTCGCGTTCATCCAGCCCCACGCGGCGCACGAGGTCGGCCAGAGTTTTCTGGCGCGGATAATAGGCGAACCAGACGGAATCGACCGGCTCTTGCTCGAACTCTGGATGCTCGCGCGCATAAAGCATGTATTCGTGTTCGGCGTGCGACTCGAAAGCCGCATTCATCGCAAACGACCAAATCGGATTGAGCCGGTACATGACGCGCGTCAGGCAGAAGTAGACAAAGGTCATGATGCGCGGTAACAGCAAATGACGGAACCAGGAGAGCCGAATGCCCTTTTGGTGACAGAGATCGGCCCAAAGCAGCATGTGCCACTGTTCGTTGTCCTGCGCTTCGCGTCCCATCTGAATGTGGCGCAACGCGATCTCGATCTTTTCACGCGGCACTGATCGTGTGCCACAATACCACTTAGAGAGCAGACGGTAAGAGCCGTGTTCCCAAGCCCAATACGGATAGCGCGCCAGAATCTCCAGCACCAGAACCTTGGGCAACGACCGCGCCTTGCCGTACAGCAGGTCAAAGGTCAGGAACATGATTTTGAGCATGACATTCGCAGGCAGCTTCGGCGTCGCGAGCGTACGCTTCATCTCCTCTTTCATGTCCAATTCCTTGCCCATCGTGAAAACCGTCTCGTCCATGCCATCCTCCGTCTCATTCAAACCAATCGACAACCCAACCTCGACTGTCCTGATGATTGTATGTGACCGGACCGGAAATGGAAAGCGTTTCTGACTCCAATCCAAATCGCCGCGTTGCTGTCGGGACCGATTGATTGTTGTGGCCACTTAAAAGCTGTGCGGCTCGCGGGGAGGCTCTCCCCACGCGCAGGAGAGGACGCTGAGCCCGTACAGGCAGGCGGTTTCGGCGCGTAGGACCGGTGAGCCGAGGCTCACAGGAATCGCACCGGCAGCCGTGAGCGACGTAAGTTCGTCGGGGGTGAAGTCGCCCTCCGGTCCCACGAACCACCCGGCCGATGGCGGCGGCGCACTGAAAGCTGCCAGCGCGTCGCGCAACGGCCGGGCCTCGGGCGTCAGCGCGGCGACAAAGAGCGGACGGATTTGCGCAGCAAGAGCGAGGGCCGCATCAAACGCGAGCGGGTCTGTAATCTCGGGTAGCCATGCGGTCCCGCACTGGCGTGCCGCCTCTTCGGCGATGCGTCTCCAGCGCGTGGCCTCTGCAGGACGCGAGACCGTGCGCGCAGAAAGCACCGGCACAATACGCGCCGCGCCCAGTTCCGTGGCTTTTTCGACAGTCCACTCCATGCGCACGCCCTTGCTGACACAGGCGAAAAGCGTGAGCGCGCAAACGGGACGTAGATGTTCGTGAACGGGCGTGTCGGCCGTGAGCACCAAGCCGTTCCGGTCGGCAGTGCTGACGGTTGCGGTACGCGTACGGCCATGACCGTCGAAGAGCATGACCGAGGCACCGGGGCGAACGCGCAACACGGTTTGCAGGTGGTGCGCTACCTTGCGGTCGAGCGCACAGGTGTCTGCGAGCAGCTCTTCGGTTGTGACCAGACAACGGTGCATGCTGAAAAGAAACGCGGCGCTACTTATCCGCGTGTTTACGCAGGGCGTCGCGGCGGGTGAAAAAGGCCTCGGCGGTCTTGCGCTCACGTGCGGCGACTGGGAAGTTTTCGTTACCGGCCGAGGCGTTGAACTCTTCAAGCATCCGCTTCTGTTTGGAGGAGAGACGGACGGGCACTTCAAACACCACGCGCACATGAAGGTCGCCAACGCCGCCTTGCAGGTTAGGCATACCCTTGCCGCGTAGACGGAAGACCTTACCGTTGGGCGTGCCAGCCGGCAAGCGAATGCGGGCGTGACCGTCGGGCGTGGGCGCTTCGACCTCTCCGCCCAGCGCGGCGAGCAGAGGAGAGACATGGACCGTACAGGCCAGGTCGTCGTCCTGCCGCTGGAACAGCTCGTGGTCGCGCACATGCAGCACCACGTAGAGGTCGCCGGGATCACCGCCGCGCAAGCCGCCCTCGCCCTTGCCAGCGAGGCGCAGACGCGAGCCGGTTTCGACGCCCTTGGGAATGCGCAGGGCGATGTGGCGCGGGGTCTTCACGCGGCCGGTACCGTTGCAGGTCTTGCAGGGGTTACGGATGATCGTACCCGCACCCCGACAGACCGGACAGGTCTGACGCATCTGGAGGAAACCGCCACCGACGACCACAACACCGTGTCCGCCGCATTGGCGGCAAGTCTCGCGTGAAGAACCTGATGCGGCGCCGGTGCCGCGACAGGTCGGGCAGGCATCGTTGATGTTCAGGTCCACTTCGCGTTCGGACCCGAAGATCGCCTCTTCGAGATCAATCTCGAGGTCAAAGCGCAAATCGTCACCGCGTTGCGCGGCGTCCGGATTACGGGAACGGCGGCTGCGGCTGCCGTTACCACTGCCGAAGATATCACCAAAGGCGCCACCAAAGCCACCACCGAAGAAACTGCCGAGGATATCCTGTAGGTCGATGTCCTCCATGTGGGAGAAGTCGCGCCGGAAGTCAAATCCGCCCGGTCCGAAGGCCGACTTCATGCCGGCGTGACCGAACTGGTCGTAACGCTGGCGCTTTTCGGCGTCGCTGAGGACCTCATAGGCTTCGCTGACCTCTTTGAATTTCTCCGCTGCTTCTTTGTTGTCGGGGTTGCGGTCAGGATGGTACTTCATGGCCAACTTGCGGTAGGCCTTTTTAATCTCATCGGCGCTCGCAGTCTTGCCGACACCGAGCAACTCGTAATAATCGCGTTTGTTGGTAGCCATATCGCTGGTTCTGTCTGGCGGGTGTCCAATATCGGGTTAGTCCGTCACATCCGACGGTTCGGCATCGTCGCTCGCGGGCTCGGTGGCACCGGAGGAGACGATCACCTGCGCGGGGCGCAGGAGGCGGCCGCCAAGCAGCCAGCCGCGACGGTACTGCTCCATGACGACATCGGCGGGGACCGTATCGGAACTCGCCTGTGAAAGGGCCTCATGGTAGGTGGGATCAAAGGGTTCGCCCAGCGCATCCAGCGGCACCATGTCGTAACGGTCGAGCAGAGCAATAAATTGATCGTAGACCATTTGGACGCCGACGACAAACGGAGACTTGGGATCGGCGGCCTGAGCCAGTGCCAGTTCGAGATGGTCGAGCACCGGAAGCAGGTCACTGAGCAGATCCTCGTTGGCGCGTTTGACCCATTCTTCGCGTTCGCGAATCTGACGCTTGCGGAAGTTGTCAAAGTCGGCCATCAGGCGCGTGTAGCGGTCCTTCAACGCCACCAGCTCCTCGTTTCCTGAAGCGGTCGCGGCGGCGTCAGACTCATCCGCAACGTCCGTCTCCACGGCGTCTGCGGGCTCGGTCGGGGCGGCGTCGTCAGCTTCATTCGCCGGGGCATCCGCATCCAGTGTCTCGGCCGGATCAGGCGTCACAGGGGTCGCTGCGGCGTCGGGATCAGAGTTCTTCTTCTTTTTGCTAAACATAAGTCTAATTGTCCTTCTTGGCATCCATGCGGCACAACGGAAGAGCCGCGGCTCTCCACGCGCAGACGCTCGCGCGCGCGACGAGCGAGGGTGGTGGCGAGTAGTGGCCGAACAGTAAAACACAGTCGCAACGGATAGTCAAGACAGCCGCAAATCAAGCGTTCGGCAGATAGGCGCCAAAGTCCTTCAGTTTCTTCTGGAGTTCGGGCACGCGGATTCTGCGGATATCACCCGCGCCGTCCGCTGCCATCGCAGCGGCGAAGCCGACGGCCTGCCCCA
>DUPH01000012.1 GCA_012838435.1 Lentisphaerota bacterium
CGGTCGGTTCCGGCGCGGAAACGCTCGCTTCCGGCACGCAGACGTTCACCCAATCCCCAACGCATGACCTGCCCCCAAAAGCGATGATGGCGCGTGTCGCCCGTACGATATCGCAGACGCCAAGTGCGGTCAAACGCCAGCCCCAACACTTTGCCGCGTCCCACCCGTTGCGACACGATCACGGCGTGGCGCGCGCGATGCTGCATGACGGCTTCCAAATGTTCGGCCGCTTGACGTACATCGGTTAGGACCTGTTCGCGCTCGCCGTCCTCGGGCAGTGCCACGGCCAGAACTTCGGCGCCCTGCTTCGCCGTCACGGGCAGCCGCCAGTCAAACGGCGGCAGTGCGGCCCACACCTCTTCATTTTCGGAGAGACTGCCGGACTGCACCATCACCGGGTGTCTCTGTCCGGTCGGCGTGAGCTGCAATCGGAACGTCGCTTCGGGCCCCTGCCAGTAATCGGCCCGCTCGCGCACTGTGAACGGTGCGAGCGCAGCGAGCGGCGAATCCGGCGCGAAGGCGTGCGGCATGGCCCGCGGTCCACCGATCAGCACCAGCAACGCGCCACGGTCGGCCACACAAGCGCGGATCTCCTCCTGCACCTGCGGCGTCAGCGTCTGCGGGTTCAGGTCGCCCAGAATGATCACGTCAAACGCGCGCCACTCCTCGCGCCCCTTCGGCCAGCCCCCCGACTCGGCGTCGCCGAACTTGCGCCCCGCCGAAGCCGGCGGCAACTCGACCGTCGCCCCGCCGGACACTTGATCGGGCTGAACCAGCCAAGACTGGAGATGCACCGATTTGTCGCGCCCGAAAAAGAGATTGCGCAAATAACGGAACTCCCAGCGCGGCGCGTGATCCACCAGCAGCACATTGATGCGGTCATCGCTGACCGCCACGTCGGCGCGCCAGACGTTGTTGTCGTCAAACAATTCTCCTTCGAGCGTTTCGGCTCGTACTGTATAGCACACTACGCCGTTGGTCGTCGGCTCATGCGCCAACCGGATCTCGCGTTGCCAATCGTCCGACGTAATCTTCCACTCCTGCTCTTCGACCACGTTGGTTTCGCACAGCAGCGCGACCTTGATCGTGCGGCCCGACGCACCGGTCGCCCGCACCGACGCGACCATCCGCACGCGATCTCCGAGGAACACCGATTCCGGCGCGGCCACATCGGCCAGTGCCACATCAAACGGCAACCGCGTGCCGCCGACCATGACGCCGCAAATGGGTGCGCCCTGCGCGCCGAAGCGCCGTGTCACCGGCAACACCGAGGTGTCGGCGTTGTGCAGGCCGTCGCTTATTAGCAACACGCCCGCCAAGTGTTCAGAAGGAATCTCCTTGAGGACGCCTTCCAGCGCGGCTGTGAGGTCGGTCGCGCCTTGGAAGTGACGCTCCGCAAATGACAGCGTGCCAGTCGGGGCCAGACCGGCGTGCAGGTCGGCTTCGGTCGCCCAGGAGAGTCCACGCCCGACAGTAAAGAGGCTCAGATCGTAACGGTTGCCCAGCGTCTCCAGGAACGGCACTCCGGCTGCGACCGGCTGCGTCAACATCGCGCACGCCAGCGCGACGCGCGTGGTTTCGCAAAATACGTTTACCTCCGCACGCGCCGTCTCGGGCAGGGAGTCCCAAAGCGCTCCCGCATCCGTCGCTGCGTTGGTCAGCGCGGCCTGTTGTTCCGCTCCGAGTGCGCCAACATGGGCCGCCCATTGCAACCGCTCAAGCGGTGTCCACTGCCGGTCCGTGAACCGCATCGAGGCCGACCCGTCTACCAGCACGGCGACGCGGCGCGTGATTCGTTTGTCGGTCGAGCGCACCAGCACTGGCTGCATCAGGATCAACGCCGTTACCGCCACTGCCGTGGTGCGCAGCAGCGGGATCAGCTTGCCCAGCCGTGGCGACAGTGCCTGGCGTTCGCGGCGGAAGCAGGCCAGCACGCACTCGACGCCGAGCCCCAGCATCAGGGCGGCGACCCACAGCGGCCACGGACAGGCGTACGTCGCCACGCGGCCGATAAGCTGCAACAGGAACCACGCCGCCGCCACCGCCGCGAACGCGCGCGGCAGAATCACCGCCAGACGCGGCAACCGCGCGCGGAAACGTTCGGTCAGCGTCCGTACGCCGAAGCTGATCGCAATCGCGATCACCATCATCAGCGCCACCAACCACGTGGCGATTTCTGGCGGCAACAGATCTATGCGCACATCATTCATCGTTAACTTTTTTGCGGGGCGTGCTCTGCTCCGCCCACCTCCTCGCCGGTCTTGCGCTGGATGCAGATCCAGCGTGTCAGAAACGCCTCCAGAAGCAGGAGGACGAACAGTACGAATGCCGGGATACGCCACAACTCACGTCCGAAGGTTTTGCCGCGCAGCGCACTCCGCAAGTCATCGAACGAGCGCGCCACGGTGATATCAGCCTGACGCAGGATGATCGCCTGTTCATCCGGGGTCAGCGCGTCGAGGCGGCTCTCGGCGGGGTTTTCAGTCACACAAATCGGGAACGTGTCGTTGGTACTGGCAAGATGCCCCAGCCAACCGGCTGCGGCCGTCGGCACTGCCACCTCGTAGAGGCCCTGCATCAGCGGGCTGTCGGTGCGCAGCGCGAGTCCCTCCTCGCCGCTGCGGATTTTGGCGTACAGGGTACGTCCGCCTGGCGCCCGCACCTGCGTATCCACCGCCTCCGCCCATGAATCAACCGCGCCGCGCACCGGTATCAGCCAGTCACCCGGCAGGCGTGCGCGGGGAAAGCCCGGTCCTTCCATGTCAACCCAAACCCCAGCCTCGCCTTGGTCTTCCGTGAGCAACGCTGTGAGCGGATACCGTTCTCCCGCCGTGAAGGTGCCGCGTAGTTCTTGTTGCTGGTCGAACGAGGCGGTGCTCACCTTGTACGCGCCGATTTTGAGGTTGATGCGATCGTCCGCCCGCACCGTGAAGGTGTATGTCCCGCTCTGGCGCGGCACGAACGAACCGCTCCAGCGCACCGAGAAGTGGTCGGCGGGTAGCCCCTCGGCCGGCGCATGCGTACCCCACGAGAAGTCCAGTGTCGGGTCTACGCGCGTGAGCAGGATTTTCTTCGGGTCATTTTTTCTGAAATATTCGGCGTAGAGTCCGTTGCCGCTGAGATGCGTCAACGCAGGTGAAGAGAGCTGCACCACCGCGCCGCGCGAGGGCGGAATGTTCAGCGTGGCGACCACCGGTTGCGCGAGGTAGGCGGTGAGTTCTTGGATCAGCGGCAAGAAAGAGTGGCGCACCACCAGATTGCCGGCCGTGCGGTCCAGCGGCACGAAGAGCTGTGCCACGCGCCCTCTGCCGAGCGCACGCTCCGCCAGAAAGGCGTTACCATTTTGCAGACGGCCGACTACTCCGGCCACCTCGTTACTTTCCAGCGCTTGGCGGTAGCACTCGATCACGGCATCGGCCAAGTCGCCGGATTCGCGGAAAAGCGCCAGCGCGGGATGGCGGAAGGTGTCGGGCGCAATCCTGACGGCGGCCTGCGCGTTGGTGGCGGGCACGGTCACACACGCACCGAGCGCCAGCGGCGCGACCGGCTCGCCCTCGCTCTGCCAGTTGTTGAAAAACGCCGGATCGGCACGCGCACCATGGATCAACAGCAGGCTGCCGCCGCGACGCACGAAGTCGGCGAGTTGCGCGGCCTGCTCGGCGGGTAGCGACGGCACATCGGCCAGCACCGCTACTGCGTATCCGGTGAGCGTACGCTTAAGCCCCAGCCCGCTCACCGCCGTCAACTCCGGCTCCATCAGAAAACGCGCACGTTCAGGAGCCGTGCCGCGTTTTGACTCGTCGCGCAGCAACTCCTTGGTCGAGGGCATCAGCCCCAGCGCCACATACCCGCCGGCACGGTCAAACAGTCGCACAGCGCGGCCGTCATCCACCACCAGCACCTTGAGCGTGCGCATGACCTGAATCACGCGGCGCATGATATCGTCCGAGGCGAGTTCGTCCTCCGCAACGACCTGCGCCTCGACGACCTGTGCGCCGGGCGTGTCGAACCGGTGCATGAAGGAGACCACGCGCTCGCTGTCCGGCTCCATCTGTCCCACCGAGCGATCGACCTTCTCAGAATCACCCGCGCGCAACACGACGCGGGCGGGGGTGACCGCCTCGCGGCCGGTATTGGCCAGCGTTACATCGATGCGTACATCGCGGTCCGTGCCGACTACCGGTCGCGAAAAGGCGACGTCTTTGAGGGTCAGGTTGCGGATGCCTTGCGGCAGGTCCAGCACGCGCACGAAGATACGTGGCTTGGCGGGCAGATGCGCGAAGGCCTCGTCCAGAAACCGCCAGCTTTCGAGGTCGTCGGTCTGCCATCCTACGGACTGGCCGTCGCCAATCAGGATGATCTGCTTGGTGGCTTGGTTGCCCTGTGCCAGCGATGCGGCTGCGGCGGCAAGTGCGTCGGGCGCGCGCAACACACCGTGAACCGGAATCGCCTGTTCCAGCGCGGCCTGCACGTACTTGCGGTCGGTGACCGGTGCGGGCACGAGCGGGTCCGGCACCGCGCCAGCCACGATCACGCTGAACGCCACGCCGCGCGGCGCTTCCTCGACCAAACGCGCGGCCTCTTTCAGTGCGCGGTTGAAGTTGCTCTCGCCGTTCACCTCCAGCGTCATGGATGAAGAGCCGTCGATGACCAACGCTACGTCACGCGCGGCGCCACCGGTGAAGCGGCCAAGGCTGAGATGTTTTTCCAACAGGATCGCTGCGGCGCTCAACCCCAAACAGAGTAGGCACGCCAGCCACGCCAGCACTTGCCAGCGGCGGTAACGGCCCAGTGCGAAACTCATGCCGAAGAAGACGATGCCCAGCAGCCCCAGCGGCAGCACGAGCCACCAGGGGAAAGAGGAGCCGGCTGGCACGAACGGACGCGCCATGGCCAACACCGCGCAACCGACAATCAGGCAACGCGCGGCCAGCAACAACATCTCTTCCAACAACAAACTGCGGCGGCGGCTCATCAGGCTGTCCATCAAGAAGCGCATCGCGCCCCATTTGATCTCCCGTGCATTGCGCCGGTTGAACAAATGGATGATCACCGGGATCGCGATCCCGGTCAGTCCCAGCAGCAAATATGGATGGAGAAACAGCATGATGCGGTGTAAGGTTCTAGTTCCTCAATGACAGGTATTCCGCTAACGCTTGATCGTACGGTACGCGCGTGTTCATGCGCACGTAATCAATCTTGAGGCGGCCGCATGCCGCTTCGATCTCATCTAGGAACGCGCGCATGCGTGTCAGGTAGGTCGCGCGGATGGTGCGCGGATCGATCGGCAGACGGTTGTCGGCGCACTCCAAGTCTTGGAATTTGGTGTACGACTCAAAGGGAAAGGTCAGCTCCTCTTCGGCGACGATGTGAAAGAGCAACACCTCGTGACGGCGGTAACGGAAGTGGTGCAGCGCCTGAATGAGCGCGGCGGGATCGTCGTACAGGTCGCTGAGGATCACCACCATGCCGCGACGCGGAATGCGTTCCGCGATGTCGTGAAAAATCTTTGCCAAGGCGGTCTCGCCGCCCGGTTCGGTCTGATCCAGCGTTTCAAGGATGCTGCGCACTTGGCTGGCCCGCGCACGGGCCGGCAGGTAGGTGCGCAGCGCGGTGTCGAAGGTGACGAGCCCGGCGGCGTCCTGCTGGTTGACCAGCAGGTAGCCGAGCATCGCCGCAATGTACTGCGCGTAGGCGAGTTTCGAGAGCGGCCGGCCATCGCGCGGCGCGGCCTCATCGCCAGCGTAAGCCATCGAACCCGAGGCGTCCAATAGTAGCGTGACGCGCATGTTGGTCTCGTCGATGTACTGCTTGATGAAGTAACGGTCCTTGCGGGCGAGCACGCGCCAATCCAGATTGCGCAGATCGTCACCGGGCGTGTATTGCCGGTGTTCGGCAAACTCGACCGAGAAGCCTTTGAAGGGGCTCTTGTGCCTGCCGGAGATGAACCCCTCGACCACACCGCGCGCCGACAGTTCGCAGCGGCCGAGCTTGGCCAGCGTCTCGGGTGGCAAAAATCGCATGTAGGAAGGTGTGCTCATTGTAAGGAGGCGTCGGCAGACGGGGTGCGCCGCGCGCGGTCCGTTGCGCACGGGCGCGGTGGCTTACACGTCCAGATCTTCAGAGGGGCGTAGGCGCTCCAGCAACCGGGCGATGATCGTCTCGCTCTTGATGCCGGCCGCTTCGGCATTGAAGGTGGTGAGCACGCGGTGACGCAACACCGGATAGGCCACCGCCGCGACATCCACCGTGGTGGCGTGGGTGCGTCCGTGGATCGCCGCGCGCGTCTTGGCCGCCGTGATCAGGCTGATGCCTGCACGCGGACCCGCGCCCCAGGCGACCATCTCGCGCACGAAATCCGGTGCCTCGGGCTGGGCGGGACGGGTGGCGCGCGCCAGATCGCGCGCGAAATCGATGACGTGTTCCGCCACCGGCACACGCCGCACCAGTTCCTGCATCTCCAAGACCTGCGCGGCGTCCAAGACCTTATCCACTGTCGCGCTCTGCGGTCCGGTCACTTGGCGGATGATCGTGCTCTCCTCCTCCTTGGCCGGATAATCGACAATGATGTTGAAGAGGAAGCGGTCGAGCTGTGCTTCGGGCAGCGGATAGGTCCCCTCCTGCTCAATCGGGTTCTGCGTAGCCAGCACGAAAAACGGCTCGGGCAGCGCGTAGTTCACGCCGCCGACTGTAACCCGGTGCTCCTGCATCGCTTCCAGTAGCGCCGCCTGGGTTTTGGGCGGTGTACGGTTGATCTCGTCAGCCAGCACCATGTTGGCGAAGATCGGACCCTTGACGAAACGGAACGTGCGACGTCCGGTCGTGTGGTCCTCCTCCAAAACATCCGTACCGGTGATGTCGCTCGGCATCAGGTCAGGCGTGAACTGGATGCGCTTGAAACTCAGATCCAGCGCGCGGCTGATTGTGCTGACCAGCAAGGTCTTGGCGACCCCCGGTACGCCGACCAGCAGCGCGTGGCCACGGCTGAAGACCGCGATCAAGACCTCTTCGATTACCTTGTCCTGGCCCACGATCACGCGCGCCAGTTGTTCTTTCATACATGCACACCGCTCACGCATTGACGCGATTGCGGCAACGTCGCCCTGTGCGGGTCCCGGATTCTCAGACATTGTTCAATCCTCCCTCGGCATTTACCAGAAAGGATGGTATCAGGTTTTCACTCAACCGTCACCGGAAAGACTTCTTTATTGAGATGCGCGTCCATGGCAAGAACCATCGTCTCGCCGGGGACTAACGCTGTGAGGACGCCATCGGGCGAGATGGTGGCCACGCGATTGTGGTAGACGAACGATACGTTGTACTTGGAATGAGGATCGCGCTTCTTCGTCCTGTCGTCTGCATCGTAGCAACCCCATGTGAGCGGACCTTTCAGATGTTTGGACTCGAACACGAGGGGCTTCCCGACAGTCGTTGTGCGTGGTGTGAGATGAATGGTGCGGTCCTGCCCACCGCCTACGCGCGTAAAGTGGACGAGATTGCGGACAGCGTCGATCTGCACGGCACCGAATGTCTGCTCGGCAGTCGTCCCGGCCGTTTTACGCGGCAGTTCGCCGCACCACGGCCGTGAACGCATGATGTAGTCGCTATACGCGGCGTCGCAGGGTTCCGACACGTGAAGGATGCCTTTGCGGAACGTCTGGCATTCATGGTGGAGGTGCCCCGTGATGTCAAGGAGGATACGTCCTGCGGCGTGCGTGAAATCAAACGTTTTCCCGTGAAGCGTGCATGTGGTGCGGTTCTGATACGCCTCCAGCAACTCACGGAACGGTGTGTATCTCGTATGATCACCCGTGCTGGCCACGCAGGATGCGATCGGGATGTGGTGCGCCACGACGGCACCCCAGCCGGACGGAATCGTGGCGAAAGCCCGTTCCGCGAGCCAGTGGAGTTGTACATCGTGCATGCCGAAGACGACGCCCCAGAATGCGGCCTTCGGGTTCACCGTGTCCGTCGTATCCGCCACGATGAGGCGGATCTTCGCCTCGGCGAAGTCCTGATAGTAGTAACACGCCGTGGGATCGTCCGTGTTCGTTACCGCACGTGCGCAGGCCTTCGAGCCCATGATGAACTTTCGCGCCTCCTCACCCGAATAGGTGAAGCCCGCGTCCGACTCTGAATCATGGCGGATGGTGAAGTCGTGATTGCCCTTCGCCGTATAGACATCCATGCCCACGGCCTCGACAGGATCGATCCAGAACGAGCGGTAAGCGTTGATGGCAAAATCGACGCCCTCTTTGTCCGTGGGGTATTTTGTGGCGAACGCCTCTACCAGATCGCCGCCGCACACGATCGTTTTCAGCGGCGTCATGCCGTTCAGCGCGACAAGTGCCGCGCCCGAATGACGCCTGTTTGCGCCGACATGCAGGTCGGTGATAAACCAGAACCCGAACGGTGCCGTCTGCGCGTGGGCGTTTACCTTCGCGGCGACCGCCGCGAGATGCGGCTGCCAATAAGCGGGCAACGGCGAGAGCGACTCCGTTACCTTCGCAAACGCCCGCATCGCGGGCCCCATCGCACTCGCCGCCGTGAATACACCGAACGATCCCAAAAAATTACGACGTGTCGTCATTGCCGGCAGTACCTTTCCCATTTGCACGTCACTCCTTTCCCGAAGGTGCATACCTCTGAAAGTCACGACTCAGATTGATAACTTTTCCTACTGATCACAGCAAACACGGGAAGGGTAACCGACTGGCAAAAAAACGGAAAGCAAATATGATGGGAGCGGGCGGGTAGGTGTGGTATCATGTACGCCTAGTTTCAAGTTACGGAGGGAAGCGGATGAGCAAGAAAACCATTGTGTCTGACGGGCAGCGCGCTGCGAGTGATCCGTTGGCCGGACAGACGGCGGATGCACGGTATAAGAGTTTCAACATGACGGTCGATCCGTGGAGCGTGATCGCTACCCTCGACTATGGCGATGACCGTACGATGGTCTCGACGATCGAGCGCATGATTCTGGATGCCGATCCGTCGCAGCATCCGGGGTTCGAAGAGAAGCTGCTGAAGTGCGCGGCTGACGAGGCGTGTACCGAGGCGGGCTACGGTTTTATCTGCCGTCTGCTGGCGTTGATCGCCTCGCCGAAAAGCGTGGCGGCCCTCAAGAAAAATCTGACGAGCGACAACGAGAATATTGCCTTCCTGACCCGCATGGCGATTGAGCAGGTGCCGGGCGAAGAGGCCACGGCAGCGTTGCGCGCGGCGGCTGGCGCGCTCAAGGGCCGCGAAGCAGAGGGCTGTGCTGGCGCGGTTGCGGCACGGACCCGGGCGCAGTGAAGCCGGTGCGGGCGTTGAGGTTTCAGTCATCAAACTGTTTTCTGAGGAGAGTTTCATGAACGTGTCCAGACGTGATTTTGTGAAGTGTGCAGGCGTGGCGGCCGGGGCGGCCGCAGCTTTCCCGACGATCATCCCGGCCTCGGTGCTGGGGCAGGATGCTCCGTCCAAGGTGTTGACGGTGGCGTGTGTGGGTGTGGGCGGGATGGGGCTCTCGCACATCAAGCAGTTGGTCGACCGCAAGACCGTGCGGATTGTGGCCGTGGTTGATGTCGATGCTTTCCACCAGAAGCGTGCGGCGCAGATCATCAACAAAAAATATGGCAACGAAGACTGCCGTATGATCGGCGATTTCCGCGAGGTCACACGCTCCAAGGACGTGGACCTGATCACCGTGGCTACGCCGGACCATTGGCACGCGATTCCGGCGATCGACGCGATCCGCAACGGTAAGGATGTCTTTGTAGAGAAGCCACTGACGCTGACCGTCCGCGAGGGGCAGGTGCTGGTTGAAGAGCTACGCAAGCACAAGCGCGTGGGGCAGACCGGCACGATGCAGCGTTCGTTCGAGGGCTTCCACCGCGCGGCGGAACTGATCCGCAACGGACGCCTCGGTACGATCAAGCACATCGACGTGCTGATCCCCGCGAACAACCGCTATGTCGGCGCGACATGGAAGCCCGAACCGGTTCCCGCCGGACTCGATTACGATTTTTGGTTGGGACCCGCACCCTATGCGCCGTACACGTCGCAGCGCACCCACTACCAGTTCCGCTTCAACCTTGATTACGCGGGCGGACAGACGACCAATTGGGGCGCACACTATCTCGACATCGCGCAGTGGGCGCTGGGCATGGATGAGTCCGGGCCGGTCGAAGTGGACGGTCACGGCGTCTATCCCAGTAGCGGACTCTTCACTTCGCCCACGCGCGTGGACGTGCGCTATACCTACGCCAACGGCGTGACCATGCGCATGCGCACCCGCACGGATGGCATTTCCGACGGCAACATCATCTTTTTCGGCGACAAGGGCTCGCTGGATGTTTCGCGCAGTAAACTGAAGTCCAATCCAGAGTCTATTCTCAAAGAGAAGATCGGCGATGACGAGATTGGTCTCTACAAGAGCCGCGATCACTTCGGCAACTGGATCGAGTGCGTCAAGACACGCGAGCGTCCGGTTTCAGATCTAGCGATCGGACACAAGACCAACAACCTCTGTAACATCGGCAACATCGTAATGCAACTCCAGCGCAAGCTGAAGTGGGATCCGGTCAAGGAACGCTTTGACGGCGACGACATGGCCAACCGCCTGCTGACGCGCGCGATGCGTGGCCCGTGGTCGCTTGCTTGAACAGCGCGAGTGATACTGTGCGGTTATGAGTGAGTTTGTGTTAGAGCCAGACATAACGATCGACGAGGATCATCTGGAGCGGATCGGCGATGGGAGTCGGCGTTGCTGTTTCAGGATTCCGGGGCAGCCGTTTTGCGTGAAGTTTTACCGGACGCCGGCGGAGTATACCAAGAAGACCCGTCGCAGTGTGCGGACCAGTATTTTCTTCTCCCGTTTCTGTCTCTGGTTCAACGTGAACTATCATGAGGCCTGCTACCATGCGCGGTTGCGGAAGCGGTTGCCCCCAGATCTTTTCGCGGCGTTCCCGGAGCAGATGCGCATGGTCTTTTCCCGCAAGCGCGGTTGGGGCGTGATTGAGAGCCTCATTGAAAATGCTGACGGTTCGGCCATCCGCCCGGTGGCCGTAGAAATGCGTGAGACTGAGGATCGCGCTTTGCGTGAACGGCTATACCAGGCAATGGCGAAATTGTTCGATCAACTGGTGGAGCATTCGGTGTGCTTTTACGATCCTCCGAATACCATGGTGCAGTGGACGGGACCGAATGAGTTCCGTTTGCGCATTGTTGATTTCGAGCCGATGGGGCGGGCGCTGATACCTGGGCTGTCGCTGATTCCCATATACGTGCGTTACAAGGTGCGCCGCCGCTGCACGCGTTATCTCAAACGGATGCGCGAGAGCTATCTGGCGCCCTTACCGGATGAGGATGGCGGTGCCGCCGCCCTGTGTCTGGAGAAGTAGCCTGCCGTCGATAACCTTGAACTCGCCTTGGATGGGCTTGCCCGCTTCGGCCGCAGGATCAAAGGTCCACCCGGTGGTGTCCGGTGGCCCTTCATACGATCCGCACTCAGCGATCACAAAGGTCTTGCCGAACCAAGCACCAGGTGTTGACGCATCGGCGAGTTTCAGCGTGCCCGTATCGGACAGGAGCACTCGTCCAGAGGTTCTCACGCGCGGTATCGCGGCAGTCGCGCGGTCAAGGACCACCGTGTTGTCCTCGAACCCTGCGTCAGCGGTCACGCTCGCGATCGGGAGCGGAACCGTCTGTCCCTTGCGCACGAGGAGCGCACCGTCGCCCGAAACCGTTCCTGTGAAGCCGCTCCAGTCATCCGCCGCAAAGGTGGCCGTGAGCAGAATGTTGACCGCGCCCGCACCCGAAACGGACATCGCCACATGGTCGCCATCCGTGGCTTCGAGCGTCGCGCCCGCATCCACGACCACCGGCGAATCCGGCGAAAGCACCTGATCATCGACCGTCGTGCCGTCACCGTAGCGGAATGTACGCGCGAGGCGGCTCACCTCATCCGCTTCGAGTGCGCGGTCGTAGATACGCAGTTCATCGATACTCGCATGGGTGAAACCACTGTAGGTGGTCGGTCCGGGGAGTGTCTTTACGCCGAACACGAGATCCGTCGGATTGATCGTGACTGTTTTACCCGTCACTTCGTTCATCGGCACACCGTCCAAGAACGTGCGCACGATTTTGGCTTGGGCATTGTAGGTCGCCGTGACAAGCTGCCAGGCGGCGTCCGTCGTAGAGCCGCCGATGCCGTACATGGAGGTCTCGTATAGCTTGCAGGTGTTTGCGCCCACATAGGCGACAATGTTACGCGGGCAGCCGGAGTAGCCGAGACGGTATGATCCCGCCTCTGTGCCGTCGCCGAAGATGAGCACCACGCCGCTCACAGGATAACGCACCCGCGCAGATACCGTGAAGGAGGAGCCCTGCGGCAGGGCATCGGTCATCGTCACGCCGCTCTTGAGCCGCAGGTAGGGGCCCGCCGTTGCCGGAAGCGCCGCATACCGTCCGCCGAAATCTTCGGGATAATTCATCGCCGGGTTGGCGACGTACACGCCGTTCGATGGCGTATTGACGAGGTCCCATCCGTTTGGTCCCGCATCCTTGAAGAGCTTCATGCCGCCCTCATCGACCAACTCGTCGAAGGTCCACCGCGCGATCGGGGCCGGCAGCGACGCATCGGCAGCCGGGCGCTTTGCCGCATACTCTGCCGCTACCTCCTCGGCTGTCCACGCACCGTGCAAAATCTGGATTTCGTCGATGTCGCCCGCGAACTTATGGTTGGCATCGGTGCTCGAAAAGTTCCCGACCCGGAACTGGGAGGCTGCGGGGATATTCATATCCGCCCCGAGGTTGTTGCTGCCGCGCGACACGCCGTCGACGTAGAGCGTGATGACCTGATCGGCATAGGTGCCCACCACATGGTGCCAGTTGCCGTCGCCGAGATAGGCGTTCGAACCGAAGTCAACCACCAC
>DUPH01000152.1 GCA_012838435.1 Lentisphaerota bacterium
CCGGCATGTTCCAGGGCTGCACGGGGCTGACGCAACCGCCCGCCCTGCCCGCCACGGCGCTGGCCGATTACTGCTACCAGAACATGTTCCAAGGCTGCACGGGCATCAAGCTGAGCACCCAGGGCCCCGGCGCGGAGTGGGGCATCCCCGCCGCCGCGACGGCCCAAACGGGCTGGAACGACCTCATGCTCGACGACACGGGCGGCACCTTCACCGGCAATCCGGAGATCGGCGTCATCTACTACTGCACGTCGGCCCCCGGCCCCGATCCCGACCCTGACCCCGAGGCGCCAGTCATCACCGCGATCACCGTCGACACCGGCGCCTCGACGCTCGAAATCACGATCGACAACGCCATAACCGGCGCGTGGTACACGCTCCTTGTGGCGGACGAGCTTGGCGATCCTTGGGCGGTCACCCCGGCCGTCCAGGCGACAGCGGACGGCATCCTCGTCTTCCAGAACGTGCCCGCGACACTGCCGCACCGCTTCTACAAGGTGAGGGCCAGCGCGACCCAGCCGTAACCGCAAGCGATTACAACGAAAGACAAACAACGAAAGGCAAATAGCGAACAAAGGATGACGAATGACGCGGGGGACGAGCGGACGCTCGCCCCCGCGCATTTTTGAACATCGAACGCAGAAGGTTGAGAAACGCTCAACGTCCAACTCTCAACTTTCAGCGGGCGAGGACGCCCGCGACCGACTGCGCGCACACAAAACACGCTCTCGACTCGTATACCCTTCTGTCACTAGCCGATTACGGAACAAGCGCTTTCTGCGGGAGCGCAAAGTCGCCGTCCATTGTGACTGGTAACTGGAAGACATCGCCCTTCTGATTGCAGAAGTAGAGGCGTGACGCGGACGGTTTGCGTCCGTGTCCATCCGCCCAATAGCCGTAGAAATCGGGGTGGGCATTTACCGGACGGCGCACGTAGGTGTGGTTCATCTCGCTGTTGGCCGTCATCTGTCTGACCTTTCGCCATGTGGCTCCCGCGTCCTCGGTCAACCACATCGCGATCTCTCCGCCGGGATTGTACGGCTGCGGTCCCAACTCGGTCGGACCGATGATGCGCCATGTAGTGTCGCTCTCGATATACACCGGACCGGTATCGTAATTGTTGCCCGAGACGATGCCGGTAAAGCGTTCCTGCCACTCCGTGCCGGTCCAGCGCACGGTGCGCCATTCACGGGGACCGTTGGCCGGGCCGGACTGGTATCCCTTGCTCAGTACGAACAGGATGATCGGATGTCCCTTGGAATCGAACTGCACGTCCTTGATGTAGCAGTTGCGGTTCTTGCTTTCGTACTCCAGTACCAGAGCAGGATTGTCTTTGCTGACAAGCGGCGTCTCAAGCACCTGCCCGTCGGCCGTCTTCCAGGTCGCGCCGAAATCATCGCTTTCCATGTAGTACACGTTCGTGCGCCAGTTAAGCCCTTTGCCTTTAGGATGCTGGTTGAAGGCGATGCCGGTTTTCTTGTCCTTCCACTGCCAACTGATCTGATAGTGTCCCTCTTCAAAGTAAGCGGTCTGCTTGCGCTCGCTCCATTCGGTACCTTCCGGATTGCTGGTCATATAGTAGTTGCCGCGTCCCCTCACATACCATGTATGGACAAAGAGAAAGCCCTTGCCGGGGTAGTAGAACGGTTCGGGATAGGAGAAGTTGCCGCTCCACATGAGTTGGAACGCCTCGATGTCGTACGGCTTGACGCTGCGCGAAATATAGGAGGGACGCCCGCGGCCGTGGCTGCTGGAGAAAATCCAGATGTAGCCCTTGTCATCCAGATTGATCACCGGGTTGTCATGCGCATCGTCGGTTTTTTTGTCGAGCAGACAGACGGGCCTGGCCACACGTCCCGTCTTATGGTCATAGTACGAGATCATGTGTAGGAGCGTGCGGTTGCCTTCATCGGTGCCGCCGTAACAGAAGAAGGTCTTGTTGACCGCGGGCGCATACCAGGCCATCGGGATATGCTTGGCGCAATAGGTGCCGAGGCCGCCGCTGTACTTGTAGACGTACTCGTCCCCCGAGGGTTGATTGAAGTACCAGATGCCACGGAAACCATCTAGCTTGCGATTAAGGAGAACGGTCAGTGTCGGCTGGAACTTCACGAGGTCAGCCCCGCCTTTCACCCGGTTTGCGATTGTCGTGTCAGTCGAATGGGTCTGCCAGTGCGCAATCAGCTCGCGCGACTGATCTGGCCACGCCTCTTCGCTGGCGAGACACCGCGCCTCGGTCGCGTCGAGTGCGCGGTTCCAGATGCGGATGTCGGTCATGTTACCTTTGAGTATGCGTTCCTCTTGACCGTTGATCACACCGACCGTCAGCGGATGCGCGAACGCCGTCCGTTTCAGCGGGATCGCCTGCTGCCCCTCCAGCACGCCGTCGCGATAGATCTTCGCCGTCTTGCCGTCATAGGTTCCCAGGTAGTGGGTCCAAACGTTCGGTTGCGGCGGCTTCGCTGTGGCGTATCCGTAACGGCCCGGTTCGCCCTCGACCAACATCCGCACCGCGCCCTTGTACAGGTAAAACGAAAAGTCCTGATTCGGCTTCCCCAATGTGAGGAACATCTGCGGACGCACAGCGTCCGTAACCCTGACCCACGCGGCGACCGAGAACCCGTCCACCTTCAGGACAGTCTGGATGTTGCTCACGCTGAAACCGGTTTGCCCGTCAAACGGATACCCCGCCTGTTTCGGCACGGCCCATACTGAGGCCGCCGCCAACACGACCACCGCTACCAACATGATTCCCCTCATATAGTCCTCCCGTTGCATTGTTTGCATTAAACACGGAAAGCTTTGGGAGACGCAACCCTTTTTTGGAACGAGCGCTTTCAGAGGCGGTTATGCTACACTCTCTCCCATGCAAGCGCTTCCCTATTGCCTGAACATCCACCCCGGCGAGAGTCTCGCCGCTGTTCGTGATGCCATCACGACGCACGCGGTCGCGGTCAAGGCGCACGTCTCTCCCGCTCACGCCTATCCGCTCGGTCTGCGTCTCTCCGCCGCTGCCGCCCAAGAACTGCTCGCCTCCTCCGCGCCGTCGCTGGAAGACTTCGAGGAGTTGCTCGCCC
>DUPH01000013.1 GCA_012838435.1 Lentisphaerota bacterium
CAAACGACGCGCGCGGGATATCCTCGAGGTCCACTTCGCGCAGTAACTCGTGGCGCGCGTTGTAGACGGTCGCTAGCGAAACCCGGTGTGGAATCGTCACATACTCGCCAGATGCGAGTGTGGTTTTTATGCGGATCTTGCTGCGGCGATTGCCCCAGCAGTAGTGCGCTACCGGGTTGACCACCGGGCTACTGTTTTCGGGCACACGCATGACGAAAAGCGGCACGGTCATCGCCCATTTGCGGTTGTCGACCGGCGACGTAACCTCGAAATCCACCGGTTTCGCCGACACCCCCGCCGTGAGGTCGTCCGTGATGCACCAGCGTTCGCACTGCCCGGAGGCGTGGACCCACTCCCGGTCGATCGAGCGCGGCATCACGGCGGTGCCTGCGCCGAACGCCTTGACCGGTGCTGCGGAAGCGGGCAACTCCTCAAACCGGTCGCCCTTCCATCTGCGCACGAAAGAAAGCGTAAACTTTCCGCCCTCCCGTTTCAGTTCCCACAGCGTGTCTGTCTGGCGCATGAGCCGCTTTTCACTTTCGGTGAACGCGCCGGCACGGCGGGCATCCTCCCACAGGCGGATGCGCTCGCACTTCTCGTAAGTCTTCGGCAGACCGAACTGGAAGTCCACGCCCGCATCGTGACCGGCGGCGAACGCCATGATCCAGTCGATGTCCTCGAGTGAGCAGGAATCGGGATAATACTGGCCGAGCTTGTTCGGATAGTTATTGCGGCGCAGGTCCAGTTGGTGTTGGAGGCGCGTTTCAAGCTGCGAGCCGCGAATGCCGCGTTTCAGGTCGTGTTCGCCCCAGCTTTGGGTGGTGAAGATATGCCAGGTGTAGTGCGTCATCCGGCTGCCGACGAACGTCACGTTCTCCTTGGGCAGGTGGTCGAAGATCGTCCGGATAAAGCGATTGACGGAGTAGTTGCTGTTGCCGCTACGGTCCGCACACTCCACACCGTCGAGGATGATGTTACCCATGCCGCCCCGCTTCGCGGCAGCGGCGATGTTCACTGCCACCTCGCCGATCATTTCGTCGGTGCCGGGCATCAGGGAGTCGTAATGGTCATAGCCGTCCAGCCGCGTCACCCGCGTTCCGACCGGATGCGCCCGGATCGTGCTGCCGTAGAAACCTCGCTCGCAGTCACCTAACACGACCTCGGTATCGTTGGTCGCCGCGGTGCGGTACACGACCAGTTCCCCGTCGATGTCGAGAAAACGGCGCGGCGTGGGCCGGTTCCCCAAGCTTTTTACCTTCTCGTCTACGATTTCCGCATTGATCACGAAGAGCGAGAAAGTCTTCGGGTTCTTGGCGAGGCGGATTTCGTTATCTGCCACGCCCGCCGGGAGTGGCGGATCAGCCCAGAAGACATAATTGAAGGTGTCGCGCGTCTTCACACCCTCCGGGCCGGGGAGCGCGCGCGTGAGTGTGGTCGTGGTATCTACATAGCGGTTGAAACGCGGGTCGAGCTTCGGAGCGATGAACGGCTCCGGCAGCCGGAATGCGCGCGTGAAGGTGGAGAGCGTGTAGGCCGTGGTGCGGATACCGTGCGCGCGCGCCTTGTCCGAGCATGTTTTCAAGCCTTCCCATCCAGCTTTGAAGGCGACGGGATCGGGCTCGAAATGGCCCCAGTTACCGAAGCAGTTGTAGCGTGAGAGCACGCGGATGCCGGTGACGCGGGCGGCCTTGATCCAGGCGTCAATAGAGGTGTCGTCGTAATTGACCCAGAAGGCCGACTCATTCGCGCGCGGCGATTTCTTGGCCCACACGCCGTCGATTGTCGGATACGGCAGACCTTCAGCGCGGACGATCTCCTCCACGAGATCCAACTCGCGGTCTTTGGTCGGGTCGGCGACGCCCCACAATGCGATCGCCCCGCCGACCGTTCCTGCCTCCTTTGCTGGCGCAGAGATGAAGTGGCCGTAATTGTAACGTACCGGCCGCGTGTGATCGATCGTCGAGAGCGTCAGCATGCCGCCGGGTTTCTCGCCATCGCAAAAACAGGCGGCGCGATCATTGCCATCCGTGCCGATGCCGAGCGAAAGCGCACCGATGGCAAAATCCTTGTTCCGCACGACACCGAGATACCGGCCCACCGTATCGTGGAGCGTGGTGGGGTACGGCCCCCAATTCACGACGGCGATGCCGACGGGCGATGTCGCCTCCACAATTTCCAGCCGCAGATAGCGGCCCCGGTTTTCGATCCGGACCGAGACCGCCGCATCGTTGTCAAACTCGATTCCCCAGACCTTGTCCTTCCCGCGCGCCCCGACAATGGGCACCATCCGCTTGGGCACGAGCGTTTGGCCGGACACCTTCCAGCACTCCCCGTCCTTCTCGTACTCCCGAATGGTGATGAGAAACCCGGGTTCATCCGGGTGCAGGCGGTTCACACCGGCACCGGAAAGCTCGGTGATTCGGCCGGAACCGTCCACCGCGATACCGAGTCCGGTAGACGTCTTTTCCCGCAACGTTTCGGACGCGACGGCAACGCCAACTGCGAGAGTGGCCATCGTGATAACTGTGACGAGTTGTTTCATACGAATCATTC
>DUPH01000153.1 GCA_012838435.1 Lentisphaerota bacterium
AATTCACGCGCCCCGCATGGGGCGCGACATCAAGGTGGGGCAAAAAATTACCGTTGTGATCGTTTCAATTCACGCGCCCCGCATGGGGCGCGACGGCGGGTACTGTAACACCTTCTCCCGCAATGGGAAAGGTGAATGATTCCGCGTACCCGGCGGAAAATAAGGGATGTTCAGTTGTCAAAGAACAAAGCACTCGCGTAAGTGGTTGCACAACAACGAGTTGCAAAGTCCGCGAACCTCCCTAGGCAAAAGTTGCTCGCTTGGGGTTCGCGTTAAAGAATAAGCGGCTCTTCAACGTCCACTGCGGGCTTGGCTCCTTGGTGCTCAATGCGGCGCTGATAGGCATTGCCCAGGAAATAAAAGCGCAGGCTGTCTGTCTCGGGATCGAAGATATCCAACAACTTTGCCCGCAACGCTGTCCATTGAGCCTGGTCAACATTGCATTCGAACACGGAGTTCTGCACGCGAATCCCGTAGTTCTCACACGTTTTTGCCACATGACGCAGACGGCGACGCCCCGACAAATCGACCGTGCTGACATCGTAACTGACGAGAACAAGCATACAATACTCCCCCCTCTCACTTCAACAGAAACGGCGGGTAACCATCGAGGTCGCCGCGCAAATGACGCGCCAACAACAATGCCTGCGCGTGCGGTAAGAGCCCGATTTCGACTTTTTCGTTCAGGAACGGATGCTGGATCGTCTCCTGTTTCTTTTTCTGCCACGCCTGCAGAACGGTCTTCCGGGTTTCGTCGTCCATCATGACCGCGCCTGACTCCGTGACCGTGAACCCTTTGCCGTTGATTTGATTGAGGTTGATCAGCGAAAGCGCGACGCGGTCGGCCAGAATGGAACGGAACCCTTCCATCAGATCGAGCGCCAGACTCGGACGCCCGGGCCGCAGCGCATGCAGAAAGCCGATCTGCGGATCAAGCCCGACCCCTTCCAGCGCGGCTTCGCAATCGTGCGCCAAGATCGTGTACAAGAATGAGAGCAATGCGTTTAGAGGATCGAGCGGCGGTCGGCGGCTGCGTCCCTTCTGCATCGAAAATGCGTCGCTTTGTGATACGACCATGCGGTCAAAGACCTCAAAGTAACTCCCCGCGCCCTCTCCTTCTAAACCCCGCAGGGTGTCGATATCCGCCGCGCGCCGTGTGCGCCGGATCACGTCGGCCAGCGCATCGACGGCCTTGGCGACGGACGGGCCGACATCGTGATCACGTTGCGCCCGTTGCAGCACGGTGCGGCTGTTGGCGAGCTTTCCCAAGACGAAGCTGCGGGCAATCTCCAGTGCAACCTCCGGCTTGTCGGCGCGCCGCACCTGTTCGCGCCTGAGTAGCACGTTGCCGGAGACCGGCCCCGTGACACGCGCCAAGAATTTTCCCCGTTCCGTGAGAAAGCTGACATGCACACCCCGCTCGCCACAGAGTCCAAGCAGTGGCGGGCTGCAGGCGACCTGCCCGAAACAGACAATTCCCGAGAGCGTGTGGATCGGCAACCTCAGGACATCCGCGCGGTCGATCGACACCACAACCGTCTCGCCCTCTTGGCGCAGATAAGCGCCTTGCGTGGTCACATACAATGTGTTGAGCAACTTCTTCATTTTTCCGGCTCCATGCGGTCGAGTGTGTCGAGTTCGCGGGCAAGCCATGCGCGGGCGGACTTGCCGGCGCCTGCGGATTTCGGCAGGCAGGCTTCAAAGAGGGAGCAGGACGAGCAGCG
>DUPH01000014.1 GCA_012838435.1 Lentisphaerota bacterium
CTGGCGTTGCGGGCGTATGCCAAGCTTGTACCGGCGCAGCAGATTCCGGTCGAGCAGAAACGCGCCGCGCTGACGCGTGCGCTTGAGTGGGCAACACGCGATGAGGAACGCGCGCTGATTCAGGCCACGTTGAAAGAACTCAAGTAGGTGCTCGCAATCTCCACGCTGTTCGGCGAGCGGCTGATGGCGGTGCTACCGCGCGGTGCGAACAGGCTGGCGGCGCCTAGCCTGCCCGGCGTCAGCGCGGCTTTGACCGCCGCCGCGCTGGCGCATGCCGCGCCAGCGCGTGTTACGCTGGCGGTTACGCCCGGTCCGGCCGATCACGCGCGTATCTACGCCGATCTCTGTGCGTTGGGGCGCGACAGCGGCGTTACACCGGAGAGCTTCCCGACGGCTGTGGAGGATGACGTCGAGAGCATCGGCACGCGTGCGCGGGTGATCACGATGCTCGCTGCTAGTGGGGGTGACGGGGCGGCATCGGAGCCGTCGGTGATTGTCACCTCACTGCATGCGCTGCTCCAGCCTGCACCTGCACCTGACGCGCTTGAAGCGGCTTCGCTGCATCTGCAAGTCGGCGAGCGCTATGCGTTCGAGGATGTGGTGGCGCGTCTTGTTGCGGCTGGTTACGAGCGCAGCATGGATGTGGATGCGCCAGGACGGCTCGCCGTGCGCGGCGGTCTGTTGGATGTCTGGCCGCCAGCCGCGTCTGCGCCGTGGCGTGCGGAGTTTTTTGGCGACGAGTTGGAGTCGCTGCGGACCTTCGATCCTGCCACGCAGTGTTCGACCGACCGCGGTGATGCTGTCTGGTTGCCGCCTTGTACAGAAGCCGCGTTGCCGATGGTGCAGCTCATCGATCTGCTGCCGCCCGGTTGCGCCGTGCTCTGGTTCGAGCACGACCGTATCCGCGGCGGCACTTTTTTCCCGCCCGATGACGTTGAGGAGCCGCTTTCGTGGGAGGCGTTGCAGACGCGCGTCGCAGAGCGTGCGCCCGCTTGGCAGCTCTATAGCGGCGACCCGCCGCCGGCGCAGACGCCAGCCTTAGAGCTGGAGATCGCGGCCTTGCCGGGGCTGGCCGAGCTTGGTGCGGAGCGGGTGCGCTATCCGGAACTGCTGATGCAGGCGCGTCAGCGTTTGCTTGCCGACTTGAACCGCCGCGCGGAAGCGGGCGAGACGGTGCTGTTGTTTGCGGATACACCGGGTACTTGCGCGTTGTTGTCGCGCGAGGTGGGGGCGGAATCGCGCATTGAGATTCGCCGCGCCGTGCTCTCCGGCGGATTCACGATGCCGGGGCTTACAGTTGCCGCGCAACCCGATCTCTACGCCGCCCGCAAGCAGTCATTGCGCCGCGCCGCGCCCGCCTCGGCCGTGCGTGGCGGGTGTGTTGAGAACGCCGCTGACCTTGAGCCCGGCGACCTTGTGGTGCATGTCGATCACGGCATCGGGCGCTTTCTCGGATCGACCGAGATCGAGATTGACGGTCAGCGTTCTGAGGTTTTCACGGTCGAGTATGCGGAGGGCGCCAGGCTGCATGTGCCGGTGACCCACGCGCATCTGCTCAGCCGTTACGTAGGAGTCGCCGGTCACCGTGTCAAGCTGCACCGTCTGGGCGGTCGGCGCTGGACGCGCGAGAAGACCGATGCCGAGCGCGCGGTGGCCGATCTGGCCGCTTCGCTACTCGATACGCAGGCGCGACGGCAGGTGGTCGAGGGGATGACCTTCAACGTCGAACCGACGTGGCTGCATGAGTTCGAAGCATCTTTCCCGTACCAGGAGACCGACGACCAGCTCAAGGTGATTGAGGCGGTCAAGCGCGATATGGCTGCGTCGCGTCCGATGGATCGCTTGATCTGCGGCGACGCCGGTTACGGCAAGACCGAGATCGCGATGCGCGCTGCGTTCATCGCGGTCATGAACGGACGGCAGGTCGCCGTGCTGGTGCCGACCACTGTGCTGGCAGAACAGCACTACGAGACCTTCAGCGACCGCATGGCCGCGTATCCGGTCAAGATCGCGGTGCTCAGCCGCTTTCAGACGCGCACCACGCAAAAGCGCATTCTCGCGGATATGCGGCACGGCCGTCTCGATATCGTGATCGGCACGCATGCGCTGCTCGGCAACGACGTGGCGTTTCAGAATCTCGGCCTGCTGATCATCGACGAAGAGCAGCGTTTCGGCGTGAACCACAAGGAGAAGCTCAAGCAGGTGCGACAGGTGGTGGACGTGCTGACGCTCTCGGCCACGCCGATCCCGCGCACGCTCTACATGAGCATGACCGGCGCGCGCGACATGAGCCTGTTGCAGACGCCGCCGCGTGACCGCGTGGCGGTCGAGACCAAAGTGGCGCGTGATTCGGACACCGTCCTGCGCAACGCGATCCGCCAGGAGCTGAATCGTGCCGGGCAGGTCTTCGTGCTCTATAACCGCGTGATGACCATCGGCCTGATGCAGCGCCGGCTTGAGGGGCTTGTGCCCGAAGCGCGGGTCGGTGTGGCGCATGGACAGATGCCGTCGCAGACGCTGGCGCGCGTCATGCGCGAGTTCGAGGCGGGCGCGATCGACGTGCTGCTCTGCACCACGATTGTTGAAAGCGGGCTCGATATTCCGCGCGCCAACACCATGATCGTACATCGCGCCGACCGTTTCGGCATCGCGGATCTCTACCAACTTCGCGGGCGCGTGGGGCGCTCATCGCAGAAGGGATTTACGTGGCTGTTGCTACCGGAGCACGGGCACGTTGACGAAGACGCGCGCCAGCGTATTGCGGCGTTGCAGAAACACAGCGGACTGGGCGCGGGATTCAATTTGGCCTTACGCGATCTCGAGATCCGCGGCGCGGGCAACTTGCTGGGCGCGGCACAGAGCGGACACATCGCGGCGATTGGTTTCGGGCTCTACTGTCAGCTTTTACGGCGCACCATCGCGCGTCTTAAGGGGGAGGCACCGCCGCTGCTGGTGGATGTCGATCTAGACCTTGATTTTATTGAGCTTTCGCCGGGCTCGCTCAATCCGGAGGGCGCGGCCTCGTTGCCTTACGCCTATGTCGAAGACGAGGCGCATCGCATGATCCTGCACCGCCGCCTTGCCGAAGCGACCTCCGTAAAAGAGGTGCATGCGTTGCGCCGCGAACTGGCCGACCGCTACGGTCGGCCGCCGCCGCCGGTCCTGCGGTTGCTGCGTCTGGCTGAACTGCGTGTGCTCGCCGCGCAAAAAGCGATCGGACGCATCGAAACACGCGGCCCGAAGGTCTATTTTTACAAGCAGCATGAACGTTCGCCGCTACTGGTGAATGGCCGTCTGCCGCTGCTCAAAGGCAAAAGTGCTGACCAGCGGCTGGAGGGGGTGTTTCGCGCGTTGCGCGAAACCATTTAAAATTTAGGAGTTAGGAGTTAGGAGTTTTGCATGGCTCGGCTTTGGGGACTGCCGGTACTGCCGATCCTGCGGGTGGTGTGGCACGGGCATCCTGCCCGTGGGCATGGGCACCCGCCCATGCCGCAAACCCGGCAGAACTAACTCCTAAATCCTAATTCCTAAATGTCAACTCGAGTTTTGGCTCCGCGCCATACGCGGAATCAAAACTCGACGCGTGCGCGTGCGGCTTTTTTCTCGCTGTGCTTGCGCTTTTCGTCGAGCATGCGCGCTTTCTGGCGGCGGGAGCGGCGTCGTTTTTGGCGGCGGATTTTTTCAGCGGCCTGACGGCGCGCTGAAAGCTCGCTTTTCGCGCGCTCTAAAATCTTCTCGGCCAGTTCGCGGCGCGCGAGCCAGCGGTTCGCCTCGCGCGAACGGCTGCGACCATACTTGATCGTCATGCCGCTGGGCGCGTGATAGAGGCGGACGGTCGATGAGGTTTTGTTGGTCTTTTGCCCACCGGGGCCTGAACCCAGAATAAACGACTCCTGAAGGTCCTCCTCGAAGACCGAGGCCAGGGCCATGCGCGCTTTGATTTTGTCTATCGTTTCCGGGCTAAGCAAAAAGACTCCTGACGCCGCAACCGGGTGTGGCACGGGCATCTTGCCCGTGTTTCATGGGCGGGACGCCCATGCCACGAGGCGGTGTGGCACGGGCATCTTGCCCGTGTTTCATGGGCGAGACGCCCATGCCACAGATGGTGCGGATCACGGTAAAAAAATTGAAACCGTGATCTCGATAGTAGCAGAAGCAGCGATGGCCATCAAGTCGTTGCTGAGGGCGGCGTAGATTTGCCGGCCGCTTTACGGGCGGCCTTGTTGCGTCGTCGCGCTTCGTACGACCGGCTGGCCAGAGCAGCATAGTCGGTGTTGCGGCTACTTTGCTACGCAGGCCGTGATCGCGGCCTCAATCTCCGCAATGCTCGGGCGGTTGAGTTTCTGGTCGCACATTATCGATCCGTCGGCATTCCATCGCGTTATCCGGACGATAGGGGCGTTCCCGCCTCCGGTCCAGTCCAGTGCGCTGTTTTCAGCCCACGGAGCGGATTCGCTAACGAAGATAATGTCGCTCCTGGTCGACAAAGTCGAGGCGGCGACCGCCTCGTTGAATTTTGTGCAGTACGAACACGCAGGATTCCCTGCCACGACGATCAGCGTTTTGTTCGCCGCCTTAGCCTCTGCAACCTTGCCGCTTAAAACAACTGATGTAGTCCGCTGCGCAGGTGCCGATACGCTATCCGTTGAACTGTCCGTCATGGTGGATGCGGCGGGCGTGCCGACGCCAACCCTGTATTGCTGTCCGTTGGCCATGAACTGCGCCATGATGCTCATGAGCGACCCGAGTGCGTTGATGGTGCCGTCTACTCCCGACGACTGCTGGCTGGCAGACGTGCTCCGAACACCCGCCCCGAAGTCATCGAGCGATCCATCGGCAAACATGCCGTCGGCCGCGACCTGCGATGCTTTGTCGCCGGTGCCGATAACACGCATTTCGCACTCGCGCACTCCGTCCGGATGCACCCTTGAGAATGCGACCGCTTTTGTGTAGCAACCCGCCGTTACCCCGGACACCGCAACCAGTGCCAGCGCAACCAGCCAATTCGTGAACCGTTTTATCATGATGGTATCCCTCCTGATTACGCCCAATGCAACCCCGACAGGCGGATCGCCTTGACTCGGCTAACAGCCACCATGCCGTCGCCGTCCGGAGAAGCCTTGAACCATGTGATTTTTACCCGTGCCGATTTGTTGTCGGACCTCCGAATAAATTCTGCTTTGCCCTTGTCGTCAGGCGATGTGATCTGATCGTATTTTTCCACGCTTAGCCTCCGATAATGCGTTTTAGTTGCGTGACCAGTTCATTCCGCACCGCAGCGATCTCTGCCTCGGTCGGAGGACGGCCCTCGAACAGTTCGTATTGGTCGGCGAACTCGGCCAGCGATTTATCCATGATCCCGCGTATCGCGGCCGATCCTTCGCCGCCTTCTTGCATCACCTCACGCGCGGCCGCAATGAATGCCGCGATGATCGGCTGCGCGTAGCACCACACGTATTCGAGCAGCGATCCGCGCGTCTTGCTCTTCAGCCATTGCGCCAGAGCGTTGAGCGCTAGCACGATCAGCGTGATGAGCGCAGTCTGGACCTGCACGTTGTTCAGTAGTTCGTTCATGTGTTTCTCCTGTTGGCCACGGCATCGCGCCGTGGATGAAATCGTCGTTACTCGTTGCTGCGCCGACAGTGATTTATCGCAGATTGCACCTGCTCCATCGCGCGGCAAGTTTCCGCGATCACTCTGGTGTTCGCTTCGATGATCGTGTCAAATTTACTGAACTGTAGCTTGATCAAATAGGCTGTCGTTCCTAAGCTCAGAATGAACCCGAATGCGAGTATGCCGGTGGCGCTCAGTTTTTCGATACGCTCGGCCGCTGTGAACGGATCGGGCATCTCCGTGGCCACCACCAGCGAGACGGCGAAAAGCGAAGCAATCAGCATGACGGCAAAAATGCGTATCGTCCCGTACCGCACTTCTTCTTTGAACGATTTTACAACCATGAAAAAACTCCTCTATAATGGCCGAAAAGTTACATCGCGCGGTGGAACTCCGAAGGAACCGCGCGATGCCGGCCGACACCGTGTCCGCCGGAAAATCACCAAGAGCACCAAGAGCACCAAGGTCGATGCAAGAAACACTGCATAGCCGCACTGCCCGTGTACGCGCTCAAATATGGCCGGATGGCGCAAACAGAGTGCGACAAGCGTGAAACATCTAAGCCAGCTCATCGCCGTGCCGGCGGCCAGCGCAGCGGGGAACGGCCACGCCTGCCGCAGCCCGGCTGACGCGACCAGGCCGACCAGGCCGACCAGGCCGACGGCCCGGGCTGCGAGGCACCCCGGCTGTACTTGCACGGCCGTTCCGCCGCAGACGATCACGTTCCCGAACGCCTGCATGTCCCAGCCGACACCGGACAAGACGGCGGCGACAGTCCAAGCGTAGATCCTGCAAACAAGCTCCATCATTTGATCGTCCTCATGTTGTCGAGCGGAGGCATGGCCAGTTTCAGCCTCGGCACATCCGGTTCCTCTGCTACCACATCAGGAATGAGATCACGTGCTGTCAACGCGCCCGTACCTCCCGCCGATTTCGCCATCGGTTCAGGATCACCGCCCTCGCCCTGCGTCGCGACCTTCGGTTCCATCTTGAACACGCCGCCTTTGATCTGCACCGGTCGGCCATCGATGATGTAGTCTCCGGTGATGCCCTCATACATCTTGCCGCTCACTGGATCGACCAGCACGACGCCCTCGATCTGGCAACCGTTCGGACCTCCAAGCAGAATCTCATCCGCAGCCGCTATGTACCCGTCCACGCCGACGGGTGGACGGAACGTGTAAGTGTACGCATTGACGGATGTGTTGCTGGGGTAGCTCGTACTTTCGTGCTCTACCCACCATGTCGCGCCGTCGCGCCGCCGACGCAGGTACATCATGACGGCGGGTTCGTCTGTGATCTCTCGCGATGCCTGCACCTCAACCGTCCACGTTCCATCGCCGTTGTTGGTCAGATTTTTCGGCCGCAGTTTGATGTTCTGATTGTTCGGGTTGTTGAGCAGGTTTGGCCGCAACTGCATTACCGGCGGTTTCCGCGCCGGCCGTTTCACCGCGTTCGTGATCGCGATGATTTCGGTATCTATCACCTCGACGCGCTCACGGACGAACGTTATGCCGGAAAGCATTTCCAGCCACGACGCTTTCACCGCCTGCGTCCATTTAAGCCATTCTTTCCGGACTCTCATGTAGCGGTACACCTGCGGTGGCACAGGCTTTCCTCTTTCGCCGTCGGCCAGTGCGAACGCCGCCGCGCACAAACCACCGATCAACACAACGCCCATGGTCGGTAGCGGGTGCCAGCGGCGACGCCGTATCAGCCACCGCGCCGCGAGACAGAGCGGTACGGCCGCGAGCACAAACAGCCACGCGGCGAGTTCAAGCTGGCACTGTTCGTGGATTGTCATCGTTACGGTTCCATCATCATGATCACGAGCGGGTTGTTGGTATCCACCGCGAACCCGCCGCGGATGTTCAAAACGACGTTGGTCAAGCCCACCGCGTCGAGTGCGACTATGTCGTGATGCGCGCCTCCAGCTACGCCGCGCACGATGGGCAGCGCGTTACCCCGGATCACGAATCCGGTTGCGAGCAGTTTGAAGAAACACTGCCCCCAAGACAACGGGACGGTCGCCGTCACGCGGTAGCAGGCGCCGCCCGTTTTCCCGTAGTCTGCCGGTGTCCCGATTTGATTCGGGAACGTGTTCGTCACCGTGATTTCCTCGAACCCGTTTTCGAGCAGGTTGGTCGTGTGCGTGGCGACAAAATCAGGCATCTGCGGAGGAACCTCGGCGAACCACTGGATGATGTGGCACTGCCGCCCGTCCGCCGTGTCCTCGACGCTGAACCCGACCGTCTCGCTGGCGATGTCGTCCGCCGCGCCGACTCCCCGCAGAGCGCTCATGGTAAAAGCGATCTCCCACACGCCGTTCGACGTGAGATCCGCCACGTCGTGCCACGCGGTCGCCGCCCGGTTGCTCGACGCCACCGCGATCGCGAGCGCCTGCGTGGCCACGGCGTCGGCCTGGATGATCGCCGCCTCTGCCTCGCGAAATTCCTGCATCGTGGGCACCACGCCGAGAGGGTGTATTGTGCCCGACACGAGATTGCTGCCGCCGTCGCCGAACACCGCGTCGTGAACGGTCAAGTCAAACCACCCGCCGCTGATCTGCCCCTGTGCCGCGCCCGCCGCGATCAACGCCGCTATCATGAAAATGATTCGCCTCATTGCACCGGCTCCCATGCTGTCGTGAGTAGGTTCGTGTCCCAGTACTGCCGGTATGTCACTCCATCGATTATCAGCATCGGCGCGGACATGTTCAGAATCGAATTGTCAACGTACACCTTCGTCGCCAGCGGGTCGGTGAACTCCGGCATGTCCTCTCTGCGAATAACTGTGTCTGGATTGCCGGGCGCAAAACTGTACGTCCACATATGACCAGACGGAGGAGATATAGTGCTTATCGCAAATCTTAAACGCATCGTGTCTAGTGCCACGCTACGACGCAAGTTAGAGTTGCTCGTGTCGATCAGATTAAGACTCGGACTAGACCTCAACGACAACGACGATCCGCCCGGGACGCTCACCATCCAGTCGCCGGCCACATCGACGCGCCCCGTCCGGAGCATGTAGCATGCGTCCGATTCCTCTCGTTGCATATAGCTCTCAGCCAGCAGTGCTTCGAGCTCATCCACCCGCTGCGTGGTCGCCGCGGCGGATGCGGCCGCGAGCGCCTGCGTCGCGATCACATACGAGAGGTCGCCGTACGACCATTCGGCGGGGAGCGACGTGCGCGCCGGGTTCAGCCGCACCACGGCCGCGCCGCGCCCCCACTCTTCGATCCGCCCGTCCTGTGCCCCTAGGACAATCGCGTCGTATCTGCCGTTGGTCGGCGTCGATGCCGCCGCGATCTCCCATGTCATGCGTCCGTGGACGGCCGTGCCGTTGGTCAGCGTCATGCCGCCGCCGTCGCCGCCACGGTCGCCGATCCACAGGAGTCCTGTCCAGCCGGTCGGGTCAAACTCCGCTCCGGCCGACAGCAGGTTCGCGCGGACGGTTACGTCCGTCGCCTCGGTGACCGTCAGCGCGAACGGACGCGCCGGGCGTTCGAGGTCGAGCGTGATCTGCTCGACGCGCCCGGCGATGGC
>DUPH01000154.1 GCA_012838435.1 Lentisphaerota bacterium
GCAAATATTTTGGTGTCTCGCCGCAGTTCTGGATGAACCTGCAGGCACGTTTCGACCTAGAACGGGAGCAGGACAGGCTCGGCGACCGGCTCGAGCAAGAAGTGCAAACCTATGCTATGGCCTAGATTTGAAACTCAGAAGGGGCACTTCAAGCCCGCGCCGCCGGACATTTTTGAAGTGGCCCTTCAGGCCACAATACCATTCTCTCCCGCCACTCAGGGCGGCGTTGCGCTTGCCCTGGGCTAAGGTGAAGCCGCCCCTTCGGGGCTTGGGCGTTGCGTGCCCGGCGTCGCGCCCCAAAACGACATGCACACGGGTTGGAAAACCCTTGCCCCTATTTGGCGTCGCTCTGGAATTTTGCTAAGAGCCTTGTCACGCATCATTTCAAAAAGCGGCGTCGTGCGGAATACCGCTTGCCGCCGCACTCCAAATTTTTCGCTTTTACACTCGTCGTTGCGAGCCACTGTGTGGTCGCAACAACACTCAGTTTTCAATGCGCAACCAGCCGACCTGCCAGGGGGCGACGGCGGGGAGGGTGATGAGGACGTCCTGATCTTCCCGGCGCACGGTGAGGGAGAGCGGCTTTTCTCTGGGGGTCAGCCACTCGATGTGCGTGATGCCTGTGGGACAGCCGCGCAGACGCAGGGTGGTCGGCGGCTGGACATCGATGGCGGTGTTGACCAACGCGACGCTGTGCAGATCGCCTGCCATCGATACGCGCGGGATGACGACGGCTTGCGCGGCGTTTTCCACAAAGACTGGCAGTCGGTTCTGGGCTACCCAATCAGCCGCCAACAGCAGTTGCCGCCGCCGCGCCTCGCTCGCGTAGGTCGAGAAGCCATCGAAGCCGAAGGCCGCGAGACGACCGCCGGTGGGCAGTTCAATCAAGACGGAAGCGGCCTCTAAGACTTGGCCCTGCGCATCCCGGTAGCGTCCGATGACGCGCGCTGCGTCGTTCGACGGAAATAGCGCAAATGTGTTCTCCGCCGAAGCCTGCGGTCGCCAGACGTAGCCCACGCGGTTGACGTTCAGTTCGTCGTCGGTGAACTCTTCAACGAGTTGCTGTGCGTTGCATGACCGGGCACCCATCTGGATGCGCGCGCCTGCACCCCGCGCTTGCAGGGCAGCGACGGCGGTGCCGTCCAGCAGCACACCGCCGGAGAGCACGCGCTGTAGCTCGACGTCGCTCATGTCGCTGACATTTGCGGCGGTGAGCAGGTAGCCGGCCAGATGGGGCGAGCCGGGACAGACCGGCAGGCCAAGCGGTGCGAGCACGTCCGCCGCGTGGAGCGTGGCGGGGGGCGTACGCGGTTTGAGGGCGGCGGCACTCTGCGCATGAAAGGGGAGAAGTCCGCCGGGATGCGTCTCGCGGTTGTGGCGGGCATAGGCCTGGAGGAAGGGACGCCAGAAGGTCAGTTCGCTGAAATAGACACTGGCAAACCGGTCGGCGGTTTCATGTGCGTTACGCAGGAAGTCGAACTCGACCGCATCCGCGCCGTAGGCGAGCATCAGGAAGCTCTGCACGCACAGGCCGTGCGCGGTGGCGGAGGAGGCGAAGGCCGCGCCGTCGCCGATCCGCGCGACGGTGGTCTGCGCGGACGACGCGGCGAAGCGCAGCGCTTCACTGACCATGCGGCGCGGCTGGTTGCCGTCGGGAAATGCGAAGATGAAAGGCGGCTCGGCGGCCGGCGCGGTAACGGCGTCGAAGCAAGAAGGGTAGCGCGCCAACGCGGCGGCGAGCGCGGTGTCGGCGGGATCGCCGATCAGCGTCATGAAGGGCGCTTCCGCCGCGCGAAGGAACGGCAGGGCCGAAACGAGGAGAGCGAGAAAAACAGGAAAAAATTTCATGCATAGCCTCCACTCACACAAAGGCCACGAAGGCCACAAGGTTTTCCATTTTTGCGCGCCTTTTTGTGACCACGCAGTGGTCACAAAGACGAGATTAAAACCTTGCGCCGTGCAGCCGTGCCCCGCCCGTGACCATTCACAGCGTTTTGGGCGCTTTTCGGGGATGTCTTCCCGCACGCCCCTCACAGCATGCCCTGTGCGCACCCGGCGCCCAGCCTTCTCGCCCGTTTTTACACTCATCATTGCGACCACTGAGTGGTCGCAATGACCTGCGGCCAACCCTGCACCACAAAAAACCTCTGCGTCTCTGCGCCTCTGCGTTAAAAAACTCCTAACTCCTAACTCCTAAATGCCAACTCCTTGCACCGGCGGCGGGCGTGATGACGCTGACATCGCAGGGGCTGCCGAAGCGCGCGGCGTAGGTGTTTGCCAGCGCGGCGGCTGCGGTTTCGGCGTCGCGCGGATGAACCAGAATCACGACCGAGCCGCCAAAGCCGCCGCCGGAGAGCCGTGCGCCGAGTACGCCGGGGATCTTTTTCGCGGCATCGACCACGGCATCCAACTCTTCGCAGGAGTTGCCGAAGAGCACACGCGAGCTTTCATGCGAATCGAACATCAATGCGCCGAAACCGGCGGTGTCGCCGTTTGCCAACAGCTCCGCGCCCCGCAGCACACGCTCGTTCTCGCCGATCGGGTGCGCGGCGCGGTCGGCCACTTCGGTCGGCAGTCCGGCACGGTAGATCGCCCACTCGGTCATGCTGACATCACGCAGCGCCTGCACTGGGTGGCGCAGGACGCGGGCAAAGTGCGCGGCGGCCTGTTCGCACGATTCGCGCAGGCGGTTGTAGGTGCCGTCCACAAGCGCGTGCTTGGCGTGGGTGTTGCACATCAGGAAGCAGGCCTCTTCGCCCACGGGGACGGTCTCGTACGTGACGGAGCGGAAGTCGGTCTTTACCAGCCGACCGGCCTCGCCGGCCAGGCTGGTGATCTGATCGAGCAGGCCGCATTTGCAGCCGGCGTAGAGGTGTTCGGCTTTCTGGCCGATCCGCGCCAGCGTAACGGTGTCGGCCTCAATGCCGTACAGGCGCGCGAGCGCCAGACCGGTGGACATCTCCAGCGCGGCGGAACTGGAGAGCCCGCTCCCCAGCGGGACATTGCCGAAGAACATGCCGTCAAAGCCGTGCGTCGCCGGACGCGCCTCAGTCAAGCCGGCGAAGGTCCCCTTGACATAGTTCTGCCATGTGTCTTCGGATGACGGCGTGATGCCGGTGCAGTCGAAGGTGACCTCTTTCATCAGGTCGCCGGCGACCAGACGGCAGGTGGTGTCGTCGCGTTTGGCGGCGGCAAAGAAGGTGCCGACGTTAATCGCGGCCGAGAAGACAAACCCTTCGTTGTAATCGGTGTGGTTGCCCATCACTTCGATGCGTCCCGGCGCGTAGGCGATCACTTCGGGTTCGCGTCCGAAGTGCGCCTGGAATTTTTTCAGCAACTCGTCATGTACGGCTTGGTTAACCATGGTGTCCTCTGCTTCCGGCGGGGGTTATTTCCTGATGAGTGCAAGGATTTCGTCGCGTTTTTCGGCCATCAGCTCTGCATTGCGGGCTTCGAGATTCAGGCGCACCAGCGGCTCGGTGTTCGAGCAGCGCACGTTGAACCACCAGTCGGCGTACTCGACGCTGACGCCATCCAACTCGAAGAGGTGGCCGTCGGCGTACGCGGTACGCAGTTCGTCCAGAATCGCTTTGGGGTCGCGCGTGACCTTGGAGTTGATTTCGCCGCTCGCGACGTATTTACGCAACGGCGCGATCAGCTCGGAGAGCGGGCGGTCGGATTTGCTGACGATGTTAGCCAGCGAGAGAATTGCGAGGGCCGAACTCTCGGCATAGAAGTTGTCCTTGAAGTAGTAGTGGCCGCTCAGCTCACCGGCGAAGAGCGCGTCGTTTTCGCGCATCTGCTGCTTGATGAAGGCGTGGCCGACGCGGCTCATCATCGGGGTGCCGCCTGCGGCTTCGATCGTCTCTTTGACAACCCAACTGCTGCGCAAGTCATAGAAGATCACACCTTTGCGTTTGGACAGCACGTCCTGTGCGATCAGCGCGGTGACGAGATCCATCGGGACGATCTCGCCGCGCTCGTCAACGAAGCCGGCACGGTCGGCGTCGCCATCGTAAGCCACGCCAAAGGCGTATTTACCGGCGCGCACCTTGGCTTGCAGGTCGGCGAGCGTGGCGTGATTGAGCGGGTTGGCCTCGTGGTTCGGGAAGCGTCCGTCCGGATCTTCGTACAGACCGTCCCACGTCAGCACGCCTTGCAGGGCCTTGACCTCCCAGATGCCCATGCCGTTGGCGAAGTCGATCGCCAGATGCACCGGCTTCGCGAGTTGCGCGAACTGGGCCGCATGACGACTGTACGCCTCTTGGACATCGGTCTTGCTGATTGTTCCCGGGGTCGCGGCTTTGGGCGCGAAGCTGCCTTCGTTCACGATGCGCTCGATCTCCTTGATGCCGGTCGCGCCGCTGATCGGCACGGCTTGTGCGCGGCACAGCTTGAAGCCATTCCACTCGGCGGGATTGTGCGAGGCGGTAATCATGATGCTGGCGTCCGCGCCCAGCGTGCCGTTGGCGAAGTAGGACATCGGTGTGGAACCGTAGCCGATGTCAATGACGTTGGCGCCTTGTTCGGTCAGACCTTTGGCCAGCGCGGTGAACAGCGGTTCAGAGTGGGGGCGGATGTCGCGCGCCACGACCACCTTTTTGCAGGCGGTGAAGGTCACAAAGGCGCGACCGATCGCGTACGCGGTCTCTTCAGTCAGATCTTTTCCGTAAATACCGCGGATGTCGTATGCTTTGTAAATATCTGCCATGGGGAACTCCTTTACTTTTTGGTTTTAACTATCGAAGCTCTTGCAAAACCCTTCGTGGCATGGGCGTCCCGCCCATGAACCACGGGCAGGATGCCCGTGCCACGCCGCATGGGCGTCCCGCCCATGGAACACGGGCAAGATGCCCGTGCCACACCTGCAAGACCTTCTTCAACGTTCAACTCTCAACTTTCGACTCTTCAGTTTTTTGCGGTTGGTTTTCGCTCTCGGCTTTTTCCTTCTCAGCGTCCCGAGCGAGCAGGGCGTCGACCTCTTTAAAGAAAAGCCTTTTAGCCTGTGCGAGCGGCTCTTGGATCGTGCAGCCAGCGGCGCGGGCGTGTCCGCCGCCGCCGAAGGGGCGCACCAGTTCGGTGGCGTCGAGCGGTTCGCGCGTGCGCACGCTGACGCGCGTTTCGGCGCTGTCCTCTTCGTTGCCGTAAAAGAAGATCGCGACGCGGTTGCCGATCAAGCTGCGCGGAATTTCAATCACATCTTCGACATCGGCCTTGGTGCCGCCGGTCTCTTCGAAGTCCTTGCCGGTTAGCGTGACGGCGGCGACGGTGTCATTGTTTCGGATGGTCAGCGTGCGGAAGGCACGCTTTTTGAGTTCCATCGTGACCCGGCTGAACGAGCAGTAGATCTTGTCGTTGATGTAAGCCGTCCGCACGCCGTAACGCAACAGGTCGGCTCCGCAGCGCAGCGTAGCGGGCGAGGTCTGATCGTAGGCGAAACGTCCTGAATCGGTGATGAGCGCCACCCAGAGCGCCTCGGCCGCGATCGAGTCCAACTGCCAGCCGGCCTTGCGCGCGAGACGCCAGATCAGTTCGGCGGTGGAAGAGACGTGGCCTTCAACCCAGTTCCACGTGCCGAAGCGCGTGTTGGTGCAGTGGTGGTCGATGTTCAAGAGGGGCACGGTGCGTGCAAGTGGCTGGATGGGCTTTGGCATGCGCTCAAACGACGCGCAATCCACCGTGATCAGCAGGTCGAAACTCTTACGGGCGGCGGTTGACGGCGGTATCAGGCGTGAGACGCCCCTGAGAAATCCCGGTCCGCCGAGTTTGGTGCGGTCGGCGGTGCCCACGGCCTTGTGTCCCTCGCGGGTGAGCAGGTGGCTCAGCGCAATCATGCAGCCTAGTGAATCACCGTCCGGCCGTGTGTGTCCAGTGATGAGAATACGAGGGGCCGCTGCGATGACTTCAATCAGCTTGCCCATTGTGACATTGCGGGGTGTGCGTTTTTTCTCCATGCTAAACCATTTCAACGGGTTTGGCCGTTGCCGGTGACAACGTACTTGTAGGTGGTCAGCTCTTCAAGTCCCATCGGCCCACGGGCGTGGAGCTTGTCGGTGCTGATGCCCATTTCCGCGCCCATGCCGAATTCGCCGCCGTCGGTGAAGCGCGTCGAGGCGTTGGCGTAGACGGCGGCTGAATCGACTTCCTTAAGGAAGAGCTTGGCGTGGCGGGTGTTGCGCGTGACGATGGCATCGGAGTGGTGCGAGCCGTAGGTGTTGATGTGCTGGATGGCGGTCTGGATGTCGCGCACCACGCGTACCGCGAGGGTCAGATCGAGATATTCCGCATGCCAGTCCTCCTCGGTGGCCGGTGCACAGCCGGGGATGTGCGCCTGCGTCGCTTCGCAGCCGCGCAGCGCGACACCGCGCCGCGCCGCCATCGCGGCGAGCTGCGGCAGGAAGGCTGCGGCGGCCTGCTCATGCACGAGCAGGGTTTCCAGAGCGTTGCACACGCCGGGACGTTGGCATTTGGCGTTTTCGACGATGACCAGCGCTTGATCGAGGTCGGCGTCGGCATCGACAAATATATGGCAGACGCCCTTGTAGTGCTTGAGCACCGGTACGCGAGACTGTTCGACCACGGCGCGGATCAGCGATTCGCCGCCGCGCGGAATGACCACGTCCACGCGGTCGTCCATCTGCACCAGTTCGCGCACCGCGTCGCGGTCAGTGGTCTCGACCAACTGCACCGCATGCTGGGGCATGCCGGCGGCGGCACCGCCTTCCTGCAGGGCGTGTACGATGGCCATGTTCGAGCGGAACGCCTCCTTGCCGCCGCGCAGGATCACGGCGTTGGCGGTCTTGAGGCAGAGCACCGCAGCATCGGCGGTGACGTTGGGACGCGATTCGTAAATGATCACGATGACGCCGAGGGGCACACGGCGCTTTTCGATGACAAGTCCGTTGGGGCGCGTGCGCTTCCAGATCTTTTTGCCGACCGGATCGGTCAGCGCGGCCACCTCGCGGATGCCGGTGACCATGGCATCGATCCGCGCGTCGGTGAGGGTCAGGCGATCGATCATGGCATCGGAGAGGCCGGCGGTTCGGGCGGCGGCGATGTCCTGTGCGTTGGCGTCCTTGATCTGGGCGCGCTGGTGGTCGATGGCGTCGGCCATGGCGAGCAGAATCGCATTCTTCTTGCGGGATGAGAGGCGTACCATGCGCCGCGAAGCCGCCAGTGCCTGGTCACCGAGTTTGCGTATGGAGTCGTGTAGGTTCATCATTGTAAGCTCAGGGGTTAGGCGCGCGGGGTGGTTTGGCAACCGGCCGTCCGCGCGGAAGCGTTAGAGTGCGCTGCTCAGGATCAGAGTGCCGACATCGTCTCCGTCCATGACTCTGGTCAGCACGTTTTTGGTGCGGCCGCCGGCGATTACCACGGTGCTGCCGGCTTTGGCGGCGATCTGTGCGGCGCGCAGTTTGGAGTCCATGCCGCCTTTGGAGAGGCCGCCCGCCTCGGTCGGCTTGACCCAGGCGAAGGCCTCATTAAAGTTCTCAATACAGTGGACGCGCTGGCCCTCAGCGTCGAGCACGCCGTCAACCGTACTGAGGATGACCAGCAGGTCGGCACGGGTGAGTTTGACCACCAGGGCGGCGAGGTAGTCATTGTCGCCGAGCGAAAGGCCGGCCTTGATCTCCTCGTCCGCGACCACGTCATTTTCGTTGATGATCGGGATCACTTGACGGCGGATCATGTGCTCCATTGTCCGCTTGGCATTGGTGAAGCGAAGGCGGTGCTGGAAGTCGGCGTGGGTCAACAGTACTTGACCGATCACGATGCTCTCGGCTCCGAACAATTCCTCGTAATGCGCCATCAGACGGGCCTGGCCGACGGCTGCGCACATCTGAAGGTCTGGGACGTTGGTCGGACGCGCCTTCATGTCCAGTGCTTCAACGCCGGCACCAACGGCACCGGAAGAGACCAACAACATCTCGTAACCCTTGCGGTGCAACTCAGCCACCTGCTTCACGAGGCTGCGCAGGGGACGCATGTCCGGGCGTCCGGAGGGCTGGGCGATGACCCGGGTTCCGATCTTAACGACAATACGCCGGGCTTCCGGCAGAAATTCGCGATAACGGTGTTCAACATTCATAAAATGACTCGGGTTGTGAAACGAATCCTGTTCCCCCTTTGAAACAGGCCGAATTGTAAAACATACGTCTGGCGATTGCAAGGACAGGGGGAGAGAGTGTTGGTGCGCTAGTTCATTGGTGCGTTAGTTTGGTTCTATCGGAATCGGCTGGGATTTGTTGCGACCACGCGGTGGCTCGTAACGGCGGGTGTAAACCTAAAAAGAGCAGTTGAACCTTCAACTCTCTTTGGTTTCTGGTTTCAAGGTTTCATGGTTTCATCCAAATCGGGATCGGGATCGATTGTTTAACCACGGAACACACCGAACACACGGAAAGGCATGGCTCTGTTTCCGTGTGTTCGGTGTGTTCCGTGGTTCCAATCAGAAATTGCGTTCTGCACCAAATAGGTGCGGCGC
>DUPH01000155.1 GCA_012838435.1 Lentisphaerota bacterium
CGTCATCTCGACCTTGCGCGCAGTGTCGGCTTCGACAAGCCGTTTGTCTGTTCGTTCCCCTGCTCCGCCCTCTACCACAAACACATGAAAGCCGACATGGGCTCGCACCTCTCGCAGATCAAGATGCCACCCGACGCCTTTTTCGACGAACTGACCGAGATGGTACGAACCATTGAGGCCGAGGCCCGCCGCCGCCAATGGCCCGAACTGCTCTACTATCCGGTGGACGAGCCCTCGACCAGTCCGGACTCGGTCGCCTTCATGACGCGCGTCATGGCCGCCATCAAAAAAGTCCCGAAGGTGCGGACCTACGTCACAGCCGATCCCGAACACGAGCCCTTCGCGCAAATGCGTCCGTATGTGGATGTCTGGTGCTGCCAGCCCTTCTCGCTGGGACGCGAAGCGATACTGGCCGACATGAAGGCACGCGGCGTCGAGTACTGGTGTTACCCCAACCACATCTCGGGCGAAAACGACCACACACCCACGATCGGCGCGCGCATGACCTATGGCTTCGGATTCTGGCAATCCGGTTACCGCTGCCTGATCCCTTGGATCTACCAGTATATGACGGGCGATCCTTGGAGCTATCTGGACGCTTCGACCTCCGACTTCCTCAACCGTACTGCGGATGACGGCACGCCGATCCCCGTGGCCTTGTGGGAAGCCTATCGCGAGGGCATTGACGACCACCGCTACATCTTCACGCTGGAAACCGCCATAGACCGTGCCGAAGCTGCCGGAAGGCACGAGTCAGCCAACCGTGCGCGTGAGGTCTTGAAGCGCATCCTGGAGACGATGTACATCCAGCCCAAGTACAAGCACGACGGCCTGTGGTCGGCCTGCACCTTTGATGCCTGGCGGTGGGCGCTGGCCGAGCAAATCCTCGCTTTGCAGGCTGAAGAATAGAAACCGCAACCTTATCTGGACACATCCCTGTCATGAGCCTCTTGTCACGTTATCTTCAAGCCTCACTGGTCAAACGCGTCATCGTCGGCCTGCTGGCCGGTGCCGCGCTCGGTGCCGGCCTCTGGTACGCCTCCATCGCATTCGACATCAAAGAGCAGGTACAGCAGATGATGCGTGTCTGCTCGCCTTTCGGCACCGTCTTCATCAGCCTGCTGAAGATGATTGTGATACCCACCGTCTTCTTCTCGCTGGTGCAGGGTGCCTCCTCGCTGCCGTTAAGCAAGTTGGGACGTGCTGGCGGCAAGATCGTGTGCTGGTACCTCGCCTCCATGTGCGTCTCGGCACTCATCGGGATCGGCCTCGCGCTTTGGATCAACCCCGGTGCAGGCGCATCACTGACAGGCTGGCAAGAACTGGCGCAGCAATTCGGTTCGCAAGCGTAGGCAATCGCACAGACCGACAGCGCCAAAAGCCTGACCGAGGTCTTGGAGAAACTGCTGCTCGACTTCTTCCAAAACCCCTTCCAGGCGTTGGCAAACGGCAACTTCCTTGGCATCATCGGCTTTGCAATCCTCTTCGGCATCAGCATCCGGCTGGTAATCGAAACCACGGAGGACACCGCCGTCCAAGCGAAGATGCAGAGCCTGATCAACCTGTGCGACGCCTGCATGCTGGCCGTCAACCGCATCATCGGCATGGTGATGAACTACTCGCCGATCGGCGTGTTTTTCCTGTCGGCCGGTATCTTTTCGGTCTACGGTCCGGCGATCATCGGCCCCTACGTCACGGTCTTGCTAGGTGTGGCATCCGGCATTCTCTTCCTGATCTTCGTGGTGTATCCCGCCGTACTGGCCCTCGTGCTGCGGCAAAACCCCTACCGCATTTTGGGGGCGGTGAAAGAAGCGATGGTGCTGGCCTTCGTCACGCGGTCGAGTGCGGCGACGCTGCCGGTATCGATCCGCGTCAGCGAAGAACGCCTGGGGATCAACCGCGAGCTGGCGAGCTTCGCATTGCCGCTGGGCGCGACGGTCAACATGGACGGCGTGTGCGTCCACCTGCCGATGTTCGCGATTCTGGCCGCAAACATGTTCGGCATCACATTGGGCTTCGGCGATCTCGCGCTGATGATGGTGACGACCGTTCTGGCGGCGATCGGCGCGGGCGGCGTGCCGGGCGGCAGTCTGATGTTGCTCTTCATCATTCTGGGAACGCTCGGACTCGACGCCACACAAATCGCGGTGATCGTGGCCTTGGCGGTCGGCATCAATCCTGTGCTCGACATGTTCGAGACCATGGGCAACGTGACCGGCGATCTGCTCTGCACCTACACCGTCGCCGCACGCGAAGGCCTGACCGACGGCAGGATCCAACGCAGTTGAACGGCATCCCTCGCTTGTTGCGACCACGTAGTGGCTCGCAACTTTGAGAGTAAAAGTCCTGCTCGGCTTTTCCCTCGCGAACGGATTTGGAATGCGACGGCAAGCGTCGTTCCGCGCGACGCTGCTTTAGCTTTTCCGTCAAACAAATTGGGAGCTTGACCCTATCCGTCTGGACGAATAACATAACTGCATCGAATGGGATTGTACGTTTTCGCGAGGTAGGCTCAACTGCAGTTCGGCGAGACAAGATGATGAATGGACATCTGCTTATCGCCGTTTCGACGATTTATGTGCCCTCGGCTGGACGCGGTCAACGACAGGAGGAGAAAGACACCATGTTTGGAATGAAAAAGGCAGAGAAAGTCCACCGGGGCGAGTTTGGAACATGTTGCAAGGATCTTGCAGACTGTCTGAAACAGCCGAATGCCCTCATCCGAAAACAAGAAGACGGGAGGCTGTTTCTCACGATTGGCTATATGGAGACGGATCAGGGAACTGGCTGGTTTGACCACGCTGTGATCTATTGCCCGTTCTGTGGTTCGAAACTGCAAGACCGCAAGGCTCTGGCAGACACGATAAAGGACAGATGATGCCGAACAAAATTTTCCAGCGTACGTCACATCGCTACCGCGCCGCCGCTGAAAGGAACTACATGATTTTACAGGGTCTCGGCTGCGAGACTTTTGTCAGAAGAGGACAGCCGAAATGATGAACGGAGTATTCCCACCACAACCTACTACCTATCGCAGTTATAGCGCGGCACAGGCAAAAGGGCTTAACCTAAAAAAAAGCAGTTGGATGTGCGGATTTTGAGCAAAGGCCTGTAAACATTGGCTTCCGTTGAGATCCGCGCCGCACCTATCTGGTGCAGAACGCAATTTCTGATTGGAACCACGGAACACACCGAACACACGGAAAGGCATGGCTCTGTTTACGTGTGTTTAGTGTGTTCCGTGGTTAAACAATCGATCCCGATAGCGATCCCGATCCCGATTTGGATGAAACCATGAAACCAGAAACCTTGAAACCAAAGAGAGTTGAAGATTCAACTGCTCTTTTTGGGGCTTAATTGCCGGACGTGACCTTGAAGGAGTAGAAGCGGCAGCGTCCTTCTGAGCCGAGAATGCCGACACGGAACTTCTCGGGAAGGAGCGGATCGCTGAAGCCGACCTCGTGACCGCCGCAACGGACGGTCATCTGTCCCGTCGGCCGTCCACGGTGTATCTTGCGTTCGACGGTCATCGACAGATCGTAGCGCGTCTTCGGTTCAAAGCGCGTCACGAGCCAGGCGACCTTGTCGATCGGGATGTGCTGCACGCCATCCCCCGGATGTGGCTTGTGGTGCCAGATATTAAGCCCCCCGTCATAAAGGACGATCTCGTAGAAATCAATGAGTTGGTCACGTCCCTGAGCGTCCTTTGTCATCTCTTTGACGAGAACGAGTGACGGCGCCATGCGATGGTCGAAGCTGGTCTCGGTTGTGCAGGTCACCTTCCCCGAATAGACGTTCGTCAGGACCAGCGCCGAGAAGGTGTCGATCTGGTGCTTTTTGAAGATCTCCTCGTCAGTCCAGGCCGGATCGCTCCAGTTGACGAGGCCGTCCTTCTCTTGAACCATGGGCGTGCCACGGTCCCAGTCGGGGTTCCGCGGCGAAAGCCAGCGGCTACGATCCCATCGGCCCTCAGCAAAGTCAAAGGACTCGCTTACCGGAGCGGCGAGGCAAAAACAACATGGAACCATCGCCGTCAGCGTAAAAGCCAACGTGACGAAGACAAACATCATACGCACTTTCATGATTCAATCCTCTCTGTGAAATTCGACCCAGGCAACAAACCGTTTTAACGCCGCAGTTGCTCCTCGGAACCCTTGCCCGTAGCGGATAACGTGAAGTCGGCGGGCTGCCCCTTCTTCTGCCGGGAGAGGAAATCGAAGCCTGCGGGGAAGTTGCCGCCGTGTCCGCCCTCGAAGAGCGTGAAGCGCACGTTCGCCGACGTGCGGCGGAAGTGAATGCGGATCGTCTCGTGGTAGAAGGGATCTTTTTCCCCCGTGTACTTGAGTGCCTCGGGCACGGCCTGATTCTTCTCAATGAAGTCGATGTCGGCTTCGGAAACGCGGTCCTGCTCGTCGGCCAGCACGTTGAACGCGCGGAAAGAGTGCCCCACGGGCACGGAGCCCTGCCAGCCGTCGTGGATGCCCGTGACGATGTAGACCGGCACGCCCGCCTCGCGCGCGGCGGGCAGGAAGGTGAGCGGCGACCGATGCTTGTACTCTTCGGGCTTCTCGGTCGGTGTGCCGCCGCAGGCCGACACGAGCATTTTGGCGTAGTTCTTACCGCGACCGGGATGCTCCTCAAGGGACTCATGGTACCAGCGCGCGCAATCGGTGATCGGACAGAACGCCGCGCCGCCCGCGAACACTTCGGGGTGGCGTCCGCACATCAGCAGCGTCATGTGGCCGCCACCCGACCCGCCGATGATGTACACGCGCGAAGCGTCCACCTTCACGCGCCCCTTCGCGTAGTTCACGGCGTCCACGATATCCTGTACCGCGTAGTCCGAACCGCAAGCCTGCGGCGTGGAGTTGGGCCCGCGGAAGTTCGGCCCCACGAATGCCCAGCCGCTCTTCTCGGCATAGGCCTGCACACCCTTGTCGTGACTGAGCTGCAGGTAGTCGGCACTCCAGGTATGAAGGCCCACGATGAGCGGCACGGCTTCGGCCTTGGCCTTCTCGGGAGCCCAGAAGTAACAGGGCTGGTCGGTGCCGTCGAGGGACGACTTAATCCACACGAGACGTTGCTGCCAAACGGCCCAGTCCTTCGTCTTCTGCGGCCCGCCCTTCTTGTCAACGGTGAGGCGCGCGGCCACTGGCTCGTCGATCTTCACGCCTTTGGCAAACTCTTCAAAGGTGTATTTGCCGAGCTGCAGCGGGCCTTCGTGCAGAATCCAATTCTGTGGCTTCAACCCCACCACGATGATCGTGGCCGGCCCTTTCTCCGTCGGCGCGAAGTCGAACGAAAGCGCGAGTTGCTTGTGCTCGTCACGGTCAACCTTGATGTTCGTCACCTTCGCCCCCTCGCACGCGAGCAATTGCCCTGTCGCGTCCAGCGAAACCCTTACCGCCGCCGTCGCTTCCAAGGCCATCGTGGCCATCATCACCATTAGAGCTATTTTCTTCATTTTACGATCACCCGCCAGCATATCCAAGTTAATTAGTGCATGAGTTTGTCTGGGATCGCGCTGCCCCCAAAAAACCTCTGCGTCTCTGCGCCTCTGCGTTAAACAAACAACTTTTTTTATCGCGCTTGTCGAGCCGTAAGCCACCCACCGATTATGTCAACCCCCAAACGGCCGCGTTCAAAGCCCCGGCACCGGCACGACCGTCACGACAACGGTTGCGTTTGACTGCGTGCCTGTATACCAGGCGCAGCAGTCGGTCTTCCCTTGAAGCCGGGTCGCCTTCACGTTGCCCGCGTCGTAGATGCGGGGCTCGAACCCTTCGGCGAGAACTTCCGGCTCCGGCCAGGCATCGGGATGCGTGAAGATGAAATCGGCCTTCGCGACACGGCGCTTGAGCTTCCGCGCTCCGCGGTGATAGTAGTAGTTCGCGACAAGCCCCGTCTTCGGATCGTAGATGAGACTCGGCGTCGACTCCCGCACATCGCCGATATTGGTGCGCGCCTTCGTCCATGTTTTTCCGCCGTCCGTGCTTGTCACCTGGAACTGCGTACCGAGCCCCTGTTCGCAACGTCCGATGAGAAGGATGCGTCCGTTCCCGAGTGAGACGATCGAGGATTCGGTGACCCACTCCTTGACCGGCAGATTAGATTCGATCGTCCGCTGCTCCCATGTGCGACCGTCATCCGTACTCACAAGAATACCCCAGGAGTTGCCCCCGTCCTTGTGGTAGTTTCCGGCGAACCACGGGGAAACGAGACCGAGCCCGGTTACGAAGACAGGGTCAAGAACCTGAACCGGAAACGGATCGGGGCGAAGCGAGGCGATCTTCGTGAACGAGAGGCCGTCTGCCGAGCGGTAAAGCTCATGGCGGCGACTGTCCTCGACGCCCCAGCAACGCACCCACGCAAGCACCGCGCCCGTTGAATCAAGCCCGATGCCCTCGTTCACCTCAGCGATTTTCGGATCGCTCGCCATCGTCACCTCCGCCGACCAGGTCCTACCGCCGTCCTCGGAGACCTTCGCATAGGAATCGCGGCTGCCCGGATTGGTCGTATGGCCATCCGGCGGAAGCGCGTTGTCGCGGCTGTAGGTACAGACGAGCTTCGCACCCATCGCCTGAATCATCGGCCAGGAGTTGTAGCCGCGCCGGTTCTGCACGACAAACGCATTCTCCGGCATCCGGCAGTCGCCGATCCCGCCGTTGCGCGCGGGTTCCTCAATGAGGATCTCATCGTGCGGCTCGCTCGGCACATAACCGTGGGTCGAGCCCTGCACCCAGCGGATGCGCTTGGGACAAGAGAGGTTGTTCCACATCGCCCAGATGCCCGACGGCGGGCAGCAGTAGTCGCCGAGTCCCGCGCGTGTCACGTTCACAAAACAAGTCTTCGGAATGCGCTTGGCGAGATTGACGGGATCGTAGTACCGGAGGGCCGGTGTCTCGCGGATGTACCAAGGGTCGATGATGCGCTTGAGCGTATCGCGGCCGCCCATGTCGCAGTTCCAAGGGATGGACGGTTCGCAAAGCGTGACCGCAGGATCAAGACCCGCCGCCCAAAGCGACTGCATGCCGCCCATCGAACCGCCCGCGACGCGCAGGTTCCGGCCATCCCACTCGGGCAGCGACTTCAGATATTCGAGCGCGCGCATCAGGCGATAGGTGTAACCGCTGAAATAGGAAGTCTCGGGATCGGCGTTCTGCTTCTCGTCGAAACAGAACGTCTTGCCGCCCGAGCAAATCGAGCGGTAAAACTCGTCATAATATTCCGGTTCGCGCTCAAGTTCATAGCCGTGCGGCGAGAAGTAGAACGCGATCTTGTCGCCACCGCCCGAAACCGGATGGACGACGTGCCCCTTGTTCGGATAGGTATGGCCGTAGCCATGCAGGGAAACGGTAGTCGGATACTTGCCCGGCTTCTTCGGGATCGCGAGGTAGCCAGTTGAAGGCCGGGGCCCCGCACATTTGATCGAGACCGCGTACATCGTCTCGAAATCATTCTGCTGCTTCGCGATCGGCCGACGATCCGCCTCGAGCGGCACCTTCGCCAGACGTGCCCGACGCCGCGCCCAGAACGCATCAAAATCCTCCGGTTCTGGGACACTCGTAAGCTTCTCGGGCTCGACGCCTGCGCTGCCGTCAAAGAAAATCCGGCGGTCCTTCTTTTCGAATGCGTTTAGCGCCCTCTTGCCCTCGGGCGTCGTCGTGTCGCCACGGAATTGCTTGAGCACGGTCTTACCTTTCTCGTCGACGACGGTGGCGGTCATGCGCACGAATCCAGCTCTGTCGAGCGCGGTCGTATGGGCGAACAACTGACCGAAAACGAGCGGCTCGCGTCCGTTCGCCCGTTTGCCGTCATCACCCGTGCGCGACCATGAAATGAAATACTTGCCAGCCGGAAACGCCTCAGCACCCTCGACCGAAAGCGTAAAGATGATCACGTCGCCCGGTTTGTAGTCGAATGCACGCCGGTCAGTCGCACCATGCAACACGGCGTTGTCGAGTTCGTCGGCACCCAACGCGCCAGCAACGGCCGAGACAAACAACAGCACCATCCACCGATTTTTCTTCATGCCCCCTACCCCTCCTTTTGCTTCTGGCATTGTATCAAAATAACCTAATTCAGGAAATGGGTTTACGTCGTCACCTGTTTTACGCTATAGTCCTGTCCCGGTCACGCACTGACGCTTGATCGGTTTTTTTGTTTCTTCCCCCTATCGCGTAGAGGCAGGCTATTTATGATGAACAAAATCGGTTTTGACAATGACACATACCTCGCTGAGCAAACCGAGGAAATCAAGCGTCGCGCCGAGAAGAGCGGCAACAAGCTCTATCTCGAATTCGGCGGCAAGCTCATGCACGATATGCACGCGGCCCGCGTCCTACCCGGCTACGATCCGAATGTCAAAATACGCCTTCTGCAAAAGCTCAAGGACAAGGCCGAGATTGTGCTTTGCATCTTTGCGGGTGATATCGAACGCAAAAAAATGCGCGCGGATTTTGGCATCTCTTACGACACCGACGCGCTCAAAATGATCGATGGCCTGCGCAGTTGGGGACTGCTGATCCGCGCTGTGGTCATCACCCGTTTTTGCGGACAGCACGCCGCCAAGCAGTTCCGCGCCCGCCTCGAACACCGCGGCATCAAGGTCTATTATCACTACATGACCCAAGGTTACCCCGCCAACGTCGATACAATCGTCAGTCCCGAGGGTTACGGGGCGAATGAGTACATCGAGACCGAACGGCCGATCGTGGTCGTGACCGGACCGGGTCCCGGCAGCGGCAAGCTGGCCACCTGCCTCACCCAGCTTTACCATGACCGCAATGCAGGACGCTTGGCCGGCTATGCCAAATTTGAAACTTTTCCAGTCTGGAATCTGCCATTGGAACACCCCATCAACATCGCCTATGAAGCCGCCACAGTCGATATCAACGACGCCAACATGGTGGACCCCTACCATCTTCAGGCCTACCAAGAGGTGGCAATTAACTACAACCGCGACGTCGATGCCTTCCCGCTGCTGCGTGCCATCTGGGAGAAGATCACCCACGAACCCTGTCCCTATAAATCGCCGACCGATATGGGCGTTAACCGCGTGGGTTTCGGTATCACCGACGACGAGGTTGTCTGCGCGGCGTCCAAGCAAGAGGTAATCCGGCGCTACTTCCGTCACCTTTGCGAATTCTCGTCCGGGCAGACCGAACATATCACCGTAGACCGCATCGAACTGTTGATGCAAAAGTTGGACCTGGTTCCGGAAGACCGTGTGGTTGTGACACCCGCGCGTCAGGCGGGCCAAGATGCCATGAAAAAAGGCAAGGGACGTAACGGGATATTCTGCGGCGCAGCCATGCAGCTCAAAGACGGACGGATCGTTACAGGTAAAAACTCCGAGCAGATGCACGCAGCAGCAAGCATGGTCCTGAACGCGATCAAGGAACTCTCAGGCATTCCAGATCAGATCCACCTGATCGCGCCGCAGGTCGTGCAGTCGATCGTGCACATGAAACATGACATCCTCAAGGGCAAGTACACAAGCCTGAATCTTGACGAAGCTCTGATCGGACTCGCGGTCAGTTGCGCGACCAATCCCGCCGCCCAGATCGCGATGGAGCGGCTGATCGACCTGCGTGACTGTGAGGTGCACCTGACTCACATGGTGACCCCCGGCGACGAGGCGGGCCTGCGGCGTCTGGGCATGCGCTGCACGAGCGATCCCTTCTTCGCCTCGTCCGAGTTGGTTATTGACGCGTAAGCGTCAACCGGTACCAGAGCATCCGGTCGCCATCGAAAACGAAGCGCCCCTCGAACGCTTTGCCGTCGAGCATCAGCGGAATCCAAAGCCGGTCGTCGGCCCACATGCGATCGTACGGGATGTCGGATTCCGCACACCAGAAGGGCGCTGCTTCGTCGGTCTCCGTGAGCGTGCCGTCATAGCCGTCAGCGGTGAAGACGCAACAGCTCAGCGAATAGCCGTCCATAAAGGCAAAATCAAGGTGACCGGCCGAACGCAGGCCGCTGGGCGTCAGCCCCACTTCTTCGCGCGTCTCGCGCACCGCCGCCTGCTCAGGCGTCTCGCCCGGTTCGAGGCGGCCACCCGGTGCGTTCACTTTGCCCTGACCCAACCCTCTTTTTTTGACGATCAGCAGAAGCCGTCCTTCACATCGGATAAACGTGAGCACCGCACGATCCTTCGGCGCCCACTTCTCCCAATCAATCCCGCCATCTTTCACTTCTTACTTCTTCGTTCTTCGTTATTAGTTCTTAGTTATTCGTTATTCCACATGCCTCGATATGAAATTGTCGCGGATGTAGTCGATTGCCTCTTCCAGTGATGGCAGGATCTTGGTGCAGTAGCGCACCATCCAGGGCGAGCAGTCCTGAAAACTGAAAGGCGAAAAAGCTACGACGAATTTGCCCAAATTGTGTGCCGCGAAAAAGACCTCCATCGAGGTACCGATCGAGGACTTATTGTAGTTCACCAGCAGGATGTCGGCATCACGTACATCCTGCAGGTCGAACTCGACGATCTCATTGGCGCTATCGACTTCGCGATCCTTGAAGTTTCGTCTCATCGGGTCGAGCAGGATAAAGTGGTCGCGCAAGGCTTCCTTGGCCCGTTCGCGCCAAGTCGCAGCCAGATCGGGATGCTCATCCATGATCGGGCCGGAGAGATATATCTTTTTTTTCATATTCATGGCACTTGGAAAGTAGCGGTCAGGGCTGCGACTTCCGCGCGCACCTTTTCGATCAACGCCGTATTTGAGAGGTCGGAGAGAATGTCGGCGATCCATCCGCCGATCCGTTGCATGTCAGGCTCCCGCATGCCGCGCGTCGTGACCGACGCAGTACCGATGCGGATGCCGGAAGTCACGAACGGGCTGTTCTTGTCGAAAGGAATGGTGTTCTTGTTGCAGATAATGCCCGCGGCGTCCAGTGCGGCGGCGGCGTCCTTGCCAGTGAGACCGTTCCGCGCGACATTCACCAGCATCAGATGGTTGTCCGTGCCGCCAGAGACCAGATGGAAGCCACGCGCCATGAGAGTAGTGGCCAGTGCCTTGCTGTTTGCTACGATCTGGTGCGCGTAATCCTTGAACGCCGGCTGCAACGCCTCGTTGAAACAGACCGCCTTGGCCGCGATGATGTTTTCAAGCGGACCACCCTGCAAGCCGGGGAAGACCGTCTTATCGACTGCTTTAGCAAATGTCTCTCGGCAGAGGATCAGACCGCCGCGCGGACCGCGCAGTGTCTTGTGCGTGGTCGTGGTCACAAATTCCGCGTACGGCACCGGACTCGGGTGTACGCCGCCGGCCACGAGACCTGCGATGTGCGCCATGTCCACCATCAGCATCGCACCGCAGGCGTCGGCGATCTTGCGGAATCGGGGGAAGTCCAACACACGCGGATAGGCGCTGGCGCCAGCCACGATCATACGCGGCCGGTGCTCCAGCGCGAGCTTTTCGATCTCGTCGTAGTCCAGCACCTCGGTCTCCGGTGAGACGCAGTACGGGACGATATTAAAGAGCTGGCCTGAGAAGTTGACCGGGCTGCCGTGCGTCAAGTGCCCGCCTTGGTCGAGACTCATTGAGAGTATCGTGTCGCCAGGTTGGAGGACCGAGAAGTAGACCGCCATGTTGGCCGAGCTGCCGCAATGCGGTTGCACGTTGGCGTGTTCGGCACCGAACAGCGTTTTGGCGCGCTCGATCGCCAAGGTCTCGGCGGTATCCACCGGGACGCAACCGCTGTACCAGCGCCGCCCCGGATAGCCTTCTGCATATTTGTTGGTCAGCACGCTGCCCGAGGCCTCACGCACCGCGCGCGACACCGTGTTCTCTGAGGCGATCAGATTGATCGTGCTGTTCTCTTGGCGGATCTGCCCGACAACCGCCGCGTGAACTTCGGGATCAGCCGCCGCAAGGTGGGATATCTCGGACAGGCGTTCACCGCGCTCAAGTTTGTCAATGCGGCGTGCGTGACGTTCTTCCTGCGAGAACGGCGTCTCTAGGAAAGTCCGCGCAATATCGACGGCAACTTCGGGATCCATCGTGCCGGCCAAGACCAGTACGTTGGCATCATTGTGCGTGCGCGCCTTGACGGCGGCGGCGACTGACCCGCAGAGGGCCGCGCGCACACCGGCAAAGCGGTTTGCTGCGATGCTCATGCCGATCCCGGTCGTGCAAACCAGAATCGCGGCATCCGCGCGCTTCTCGGCGATCTGTTCAGCGACCTTAATCGCGAAATCTGGATAATCGACAGAGTCAGCGGAAGACGTCCCAAAGTCTTCTGTCGCATCTCCGCGCGCTGCCAACATCTTGATGACAGCCTGCTTAACATTCAATCCACCGTGATCGCATCCGAGTACTAGTTTCATCAAACTTTGCTCCGAAAGTAAAAAAGGTCATCGTGCTTCGAATGCGCGGGACTATAACATGTGGCGGGTTGCTCCGGCAAGATCAACTCTCCCCATCCTCCTTGTTCTTCGGCACGGGCAAACCTGCTTTATAAACACGCATCGCGAGCATGTAGCCGACGGTGACGGTACAACAGAGTAGCAACGGCAATATTGAGCGCAAATAACCGAACAGATCATAGATCAGGGTGTTCCAGAGTGCCACGCCACCAAATCCTGCAACCAGCATACTTAAAAATACAACCCCATAGGGCACACGCCACAGGATCAACACACGGTAGAGTCCGGCTGCGACAACGAAAAAAGGAGCGGCGACCCACGAGATGCTCAAGCCCAAACCCGCGATTACCTGCCAAAACGCCCAGCGCCGAGGACCTGAGATCAACAGCGGGAAGTAGTAAGCCAACACAAAGAGTTGCGGCACCAACAACATTGTCACCGCAATCAGGCCGACCGTGCGCCACCTTGTTTTCATGTTTCCTCCCCGTATTCGAAGACCTCGCGAAAGGAAGTCTCGACCCGCCGCTTCACGTCGGACATGTCCGGCGTCTCGTCCAACAACAAAGCTAGCGACGTAACATCGGCATCCTGCAATCCGCACGCCACAATACCGCTGTAGTCCGCCATGCGGGGCGACACATTCAACGCGAAGCCATGCATCGTCACCTGGCGCGAGACACGTATCCCCAGCGCCGCAAGCTTTGCGTTGCCCACCCATACACCGCGGTTGCGCGTGTCGCGTCCAGCTTCGACCCCAAACGTCGCCACGGCGCGAATCAGAGTCTCCTCCAGCGCGTCAATATACTCCAACACCCGCAATCTGGCTTCACCCAAATGCAAAATCGGGTAGCCCACCAACTGCCCCGGGCCATGGTAGGTGACATCGCCGCCACGCGTGGTCGTCACCCGTTCGATGCCAAGCGCACGCAGGCGCTCCTCAGAATAGAGCACGTGCGACTCGGCGGCAGAACGACCCAACGTGTAGACCGGACGATGCTCCAGCAACAGCAGGGTGTCCGGGCACTCGCCCGCCACCCGCTGTGCATGTATCCGTTCCTGAAGGGAGAACACCTCGCAGTATCCGGCGTCGCGTCCCAAGTCCCTGACTCTCAACGTCCGCACATCGCCCTCGCCGGTAGTCTAAACACAAAATCCGGTCCCCCCACTGACGTGCGGCGACCGGTAAATGAGTGAATACAACAACAAACGCGAGCGCTTTACGCCATTTTGGCGATGCTGAGCGCCACGCGCGACTTTTTGCGGTTGGCGTTGTTCTTGGGGATCACGCCTTTCTTTGCCGCCTTGTCCAACTTCGAAGAATACTCGGAATACCGCTTCTGCGCCTCTTCCTTGTTTCCCGCACCAATGGCGTCAAGCACCTTTTTGCGGGCCGTCAGCACACCGCTCCGCACCGACCGGTTACGCAGACGGCTTGCATTAGCCTGCTTCGTACGCTTGACTGCACTCTTGTTAATCGCCATGAAACATTGCTCCTTAGTCCACTTCCTCAAAACATGGAAAGTGCTCTATAATAACGGATTTAGCCGGGCGGTCAACTCGGAAGAGAGAAAGACCAGCAAAAACTCAGGCGCCCAGCGCGGCTTCCAACGCCGACACCAGCGCATCCCCGCGCTGTAACCCCGTGAACTGCTGCACGACCTCACCGTCCTTGAAGAGGAAAATCGCCGGGATCCCCCTAACGCCGTAACGCGCCGCGAGATCCTGCGCTTCGTCCACATTCACCTTACAGATCTTGGCACGGCCGCTCATCGCGGGCGCCACCTGCTTCTCAAGAATCGGTGTCTGCATTTGGCAGGGGCCACACCAAGGCGCCCAGAAATCAACCAGCGTGACTCCGCTCTTCACGGTTTCGTCAAAATTCTCAGCCGTCAAATCCAACACTTGCTCGGACATGCTTGTCCCTCCTTTTGTTTGTTCTTAAAACAGGCGTGGATCATACCCCGAACCCCCGCCGCAATGCAACTCCGCAGTTGCCCGTTTGCCCTTGTCTATTCAAAACCTGACAATCCCATTTTCCTACGAAGACCGGACGCGCTCCGGAATGCCGCACGCCCGCATCGCATCCAGCAAGTGCGCACGGGCGGCCTGATAATCTTTCGGGCCAACGTATTCGAGAATCAGTGGGGCCTGCGGCGTGTGCTTGGCTGCCAAGGTCACGAAACGTTTGTAATCAATGTCGCCTTTACCGGCTGCGACACCACGGCTGGTGTGATGCTTGCGGTCTTTGGCATGCAGACAGTCGATCCAAGGCGCGAGTTGCAAAAACATTTCGTCGAGGTCGTTGAGTTCCAAAAGGTTGGCCGGATCAAGCAACACGCGTAGGCGCGGTGAGTTCAGCTCTTCGACAAAAAGCCGCACTCGTTTGGCACTCGAGAAAAAGCTTAGGAAAGAGGGCTCGAACAGCACTTTGGCGTCGTGCTTGGCGGCCATGTCGCCCAATCGACGGGCGGTCGCAATCATGCGCGGCCAGACATCGTCCTGATACTCCAGCGGCACACGCGGCGCTGGCCCCTGCGGGTTGTAATAGTGGCCCGCTTCGGTGATAAAAGTGCGCACCCCCATGTGACCGCCGACCTCCATCATCGCTTCGAAATAGGCAAGGTTGGCATTCAACTCGTTGTCGTCGGGATGTATCAGGTTGGTGTAGACGCCGATGCTGTGGATAGCGAGTCCGGCATCACGATAAATTTTTGCGATCTCCTTGCAACGCGCAGGGGTGAGTCCGGCGAGATCGCTCCGGCTGTTGTACTTCCAATACGCGCTATCTGTCTGCGTAAGAAAAAGCTGAATGGTGTTGAAGCCGGCGGACGCGAGTTCAGCGGCAAGGGCAGCGTTCGTGTGGCCACCGAAGCCGAGTGTTGAGATACCGACGGTCAAACCTTTCGTTACGGTCGGCGCATCGGCCCCGGCGGAGAGCCGCGCAACACCGCTTAATCCACAAAACGCTGAGGTTTGAACCATAGCCTTGAGTGCCTGGCGGCGCGAGAACATGTGATTCACGGATGGCGTCCTTTCTGACATGGTTTAACGCTAAAATTGACTGAACGCCGCATGATACCATCCGTGCGCAAGGAGAGGAAAGCCAATATCTTTGGGCGGTCAGGATTTTACTCGCTTCTCACTCGTGACAGAGTGCCGTTTCCCATGGTATAGTGTTGCCACATCCATGAGTAAGAGACCGACACAATTTGATTTTTGGTTTGCCGTCAACAACACGGAGATCGTGATGCCGCCCAAACGGCACCTCGAAACCTTCGGCAATACTATCATCAACTACTACCTCGTCAGTGAGTTGATGGACGCGGTGGGCAAAGTCCGCGTTCGTGAGGGCCGCATGCAGGCGCTGCGCCCCCAGATCATCACGCCTTCCGCCTACTCCTCGACTTTGCTCGAAGGGTTCGGCGAGCAGGCGCAGAAATATCTGGAGTGGCTCAGGGAGCATGAGGATTCGGTGCGTATCCTGCGCTACGGCTATACTCTCAAACAGGAAGCCTTCAGCGAGCAGGTCCTAACCGACTCGACCGAAGCCGTGCTAGAGCGCGTGACGCGTGAAGCCGCGACCAAGAACGATCCGTTCGCAGCCGTAATCAAAGGCGTGGACGAACCTTGGGATGTCTGCCTCGTGCGCCTTTTCTGGACCGTGATACAAAACTCTGCGCAGGAAAACATCCGCGAACTGAACGAGCGTCGGCTGTTTGAAATGCAGGACGGCCTGCCGGCGGGCCTGCGCGACGAGATTGAGAAGGGCTTTCAGGCCGCCGCAAAAGACGCGAGCATGATCAAACCGCTCGGCAAGCTGTTACAAGACCACGGGCTTTTCGAACGTTTTCAGGACAGGTTCTTTGACCTCATCCAAAGGGATTAACACTGCTATGACCCTTACAGAAAAAATCTTGGCGCGCGAATCGGGAGCCAAAAGCGTTGCTCCCGGCGACAATATCTGGGTCGATGTCGGCATTCTGCTGACGCACGACGTCTGCGGTCCCGGTACGATCGGCATTTTCCAGCGCGAGTTCGGCAAAAACGCCAAAGTTTTCGACCGCGAAAAGGTCGTGATCCTGCCGGACCACTACATCTACACGGCGGACGAAAAAGCGCACCGCAACGTGGACACCCTGCGCGCTTTTGTCAAAGAGCAGGGGCTGCCCTACTTTTACGATCCCGGTACCGAAAGTTATTGTGGCGTCTGCCATGTGGCGTTGCCGGAGTTGGGTCATGTGCGTCCCGGTGAGACGATCTTCGGCACCGATTCACACACCTGCACGCACGGTGCGCTGGGCGCGTTCTCTACCGGCATCGGCAACACCGACGCGGGCTTTATCCTGGGCACAGGGAAGCTACTGGTCAAGGTGCCACCGACCATGCGCTTCGTGCTGGAAGGTGAATTGCCCGCTTATCTGTCCGCCAAGGATCTGATCCTGCACATCATCGGCGATATCGGCGTGGACGGAGCGACCTACTGCGCCATGGAGTTTGCCGGTTCCGCTATTGCCAGCCTCAGCATTGACGAACGGTGTACCATCTGCAACATGGCGGTGGAAGCCGGCGCCAAGAACGGGATCATCGCCCCGGACAAGAAGACACTGGACTACGTGAACGCCCGCACGCAAAAGCCGTTCGAGCCGCTGTACGGTGACGCCGACGCTAAAGTCGTATCCGAGCGGGTCTACAATGTCTCTAAACTCGAGCCGGTGGTGGCGCGTCCGCATCTGCCGGACAATAAGGCCCTGGCCCGCGATTGCCGCGACGTGAAGATCGATCAGGTGTACATCGGTTCTTGCACCGGTGGCAAGCTGGAGGATTTCATCATGGCGGCGCACATCATAAAGGGCCGCCGTGTCGCAATCCGAACGCTGCTCGTGCCGGCGACCCGCACAGTCGAACGCGGACTGGACGAGACCCGCATTGACGGCCAGAGCCTGCGGCAGATTTTCGAGGCGGCCGGCGTCGAACCGATCGCGCCGCCCTCGTGCGCGGCGTGTCTGGGCGGGCCGATCGACACCTTCGGGCGCACCCACGGCAACGAAGTGGTGGTCAGCACCACCAACCGCAATTTCATTGGCCGCATGGGTTCGAAAGACGCGCAGATTTATCTGGCCTCGCCCTATACCGCAGCGGCGACGGCCGTGACCGGACACATCACCGATCCGCGCGACCTGTAGCGAGTGTCCTCACGAACCGTGGACGCTCAATCGAAACCATGAAACACATGAAACTTCATGAAAATCAGGAGCATCTTAGAGGTTCCAGAAAACGCTCAACGTTTAACGCTCAAGTAAGTGCGCAAAATTTGGAGTGCGGTGACAAGAGCCGCGCTGTGCGCGGGTCGCGGCACCGCTTTCGCGCGCCGCTTTGCCACCCCACTCGTGCTTTAAAAGCGGCGTCGCGCGGAATACCGCTTGCCGCCGCACTCCAAGTTCTTTCGCCAGACTTGCAGTCACGCAGTCACAAGGATAAGTTCTATGCTTAACACCACCACCATTCGCGGGCCGGTCTACGTGCTCGAAGACAACATCGACACCGACCTGCTGATACCGGCATGCTATCTCAATCTCGTGCCCACGATTCCGGAGGAGTACCGCAAGCTCGGCTCGTACGCGCTGGCGGGACTGCCGGACACCTTCCCGAAGTTCGCCTCGAATCCGGATGGCACCACCCCCTACCCGATCGTCATCGGCGGACGCAATTTCGGTTGCGGTTCGTCGCGCGAGCATGCGCCGATTGCGCTGGGCGCGGCGGGGGCCAAGGCGGTGGTGGCGGAGAGCTACGCGCGTATTTTCTTCCGCAATTCAGTAGCCACCGGCGAGATCTTTCCGCTGGAATCCGAGCAACGCCTGTGTGAAGAATTTAAGACCGGCGACGAGGCTGAAATCGATATGGCGTCGAACACCATCACGCGTCTCGCGGACGGCGCGGTCTTCCCCTTGAAACCGATCGGTGCGGTCGCGCCGGTCATTGCCGCCGGCGGCATGTTCGCTTACGCCCGCGAGATCGGAATGATTAAGTCATGAGCGCCAGAACCACCCGCGTCATCGCAGTCGCCAACCAAAAGGGCGGCGTCGGCAAGACGACCACGGTCGTCAACCTGGCCGCAGCGCTCTCCCTGATGCAGAAGACGGTCTTGGTTATCGACCTTGATCCGCAGGCCAACGCCACCAGCGGTCTCGGCCTTCCGCGCCGATCGGGCTACAGCCTCTATCCCGTGCTCACCGGCGCGGCCGACGTAGCGGACATCATCCAGGCCACGCCGTATGAAGGCATCAACATCATTCCCGCCGAGCTTGACCTGGCCGGCGCGGAGATCGAGATTGCCCGGCAGGAGAACCATCTGGCAGTGGTCCGCAATGCGCTGGATCGAGTGCTCACCGCCGGAGTCTTTGACTATGTGCTGATGGACTGTCCGCCCTCGCTCGGTATTCTGATGACCTCTTCGCTCGCAGCGGCCGATGGCATCATCGTCACCATGCAGTGCGAATACTACGCCATGGAAGGGTTGAGCGTGATCACCTCGCTGATTGACCAACTCCGCGCCAACGGCGTCAACCCCGGCTTGCAACTCGAAGGCATCCTGATGACCATGTTTGATGGACGCACACGCCTCTCCGCTGATGTCGTGGCGGAGGTGCGCACGCACTTCGGAGAGCGAGTCTACGATACGGTCATCCCGCGCAACGTGCGCGTCAGCGAGGCACCCAGCTTCGGTCAGCCGGTTGTCTTCTACGATCCCGCCAGCCGCGGCGCGGAAGCCTACCGCGCCTTCGCGGAAGAGTTTGCGCACCGCACGCCCGCAGGCAGGTCGGCGGTTCATGGACACCCGAATTGATGAGCGAAAACAGCTTATTCTCCGGCTATTTGAAGGAACTGCACGCTGTTGCCCGGCAGGGTGACGCGCGTGAAGAGAGTTTTTATCCCGCGCTCGCGGATATGCTGAAAGCCGTAGCCGACGAAACCGGACGCAAACACGTTCACGTCACCACGTTGCCCAAACCCACCGATGCCGGGAACCCGGATTTTCGCCTGTGGAACGGCACCGACAGGATCGTCGGCTATATTGAGGCGAAGAATCCGACCATCGAGAACCTGGACGCCATCGAGGATTCGGAGCAACTCAAGCGCTACCGCGAAACGTTCCCGAACCTGATCCTGACCAACTTCTTCGAGTTCCGCCTCTATCGCAACGGAGAACGGGTACAGACCGTCCTCGCGGCGCGGCCATTCGTCATGACCCGCCTGCACACGACGCCACCCGTTGAACGCGCAGACGAACTTCAAGTACTGCTCGACCGCTTCCTCGATTTCTCGCTCCCGAAGGTTTTCACAGCGGAATCTCTGGCCGTTGAACTGGCCAAGCGCACGCGCTTCCTGCGGGATGAGGTCGCCCAGCAACTCGCGAGAGAGAGGGATGCGCCCAGTGTCCTTACCGGGTTCTTCGAAACATTCCAGACCTATCTGATCGGTACTCTGGAACCCGAGGATTTCGCCGACCTCTTTGCGCAGACGATCACATACGGGCTTTTTGCCGCCCGTACCCGCTCTGGCGACGCCTTCAGCCGCCGCGCCGCCTTCGACAGTATCCCGCATACGATCGGCGTCTTGCGCGACCTGTTCCGGTTCATCTCACTAGGCGATCTGCCCGAGCAACTGGCTTGGTGCGTGGACGACATCGCCGAAGTGCTCGCCGTGGCTGACGCTCCCGGCATCCTTAACCGCTACTATCACGAGGGTAAGGGCAGCGACCCCATCGTCCACTTCTACGAGACCTTCCTTGCCCAGTACGATCCCAAAGAACGCGAGCAGCGCGGTGTCTACTACACCCCCGAGCCTGTTGTCGGATACATCGTCCGGTCGCTCCATAACATTCTCAAGACCGAATTCGGCAAGCGCGACGGCCTCGCCTCAGAGGGCGTGACGCTGCTCGACCCAGCGGCCGGCACCATGACCTTCATCGCCCGTGCCGTTGCGCTGGCGGTCGCGGAGTTCGAGGCCAAATACGGCACAGGCGGCCGCGCCGATTTCATCCGCCACCACATCCTCAAGAACTTCTACGCCTTCGAGCTGATGATGGCTCCCTACGCCGTGGGCCATCTCAAGATGAGTTTCTTCCTCGAAGAACTCGGGCACCGCCTGCGCGACGACGAGCGCATGCCGTTCTACCTCACCAACACCCTCGACAACGAGGAACTGGAACAGAGCCGCCTGCCCGGCTTCTCCGCTTTGGCCGAGGAATCCCGCCTCGCTGGACAGGTCAAGCAGCAAACCCCAATCCTCGTCATCCTCGGCAATCCCCCCTACTCCGGCCACTCGACCAACACCGGCGAATGGATACGCGGGTTGATAGAGACATACAAGCAGGTTGACGGCAAGCCGCTCGGCGAGAAGAACCCCAAATGGCTCCAGGACGATTACGTCAAATTCCTGCGTTTTGCGCAGTGGAAGATCGAACAAGCAGGCTGCGGCATGGTCGGCATGATCACCAACCATGGCTATCTGGACAACCCTACCTTCCGCGGCATGCGCCGGAGTCTCATGCAGACTTTCGACGACATCTATGTGCTGGATCTCCACGGAAATGCGCTCAAGAAGGAGACCTGTCCCGACGGCTCGCCGGACAAAAACGTTTTCGACATCCGCCCGGGGGTGGCCATTGCCTTCTTCATCAAGCGCAGCGGCAAAACAAAGTCCAACGCCGTAGTCCGTCATGCGGAATTGTACGGCACGCGCGAATCGAAATACACATGGCTAGACAAGCATGATGCCAAGAAAACCCGCTGGCGCAAATTGACGCCGCGTACCGATAGCTACCTTTTCATTCCGCGAGACGAGTCGGCGCTTCGCGTATACGAACGCTTCCTGTCTATCCCCGACATCTTTCCGCTCAACAGTGTCGGCATCGTCACCGCCCGCGACAATTTGACAATCCAGTGGTCGGCACAAGATGTCTGGCACACAGTCAACCTGTTCGCTAAATCTGATCCCGAACTCGCGCGCCGCAGCTATCAATTGGGCAAGGACGCAAGAGACTGGAAGGTCACACTTGCGCAGCAAGACATTCTCGATTCTGGGCCTAGCCGCGATAAAGTCGTTCCAATCCTCTACCGTCCCTTCGATGTGCGCCACACATACTACACCGGATGCTCCCGCGGCTTCCTGTGCATGCCGCGCCAAGAGATCATGCAACACATGCTGACGGGCGACAATCTAGCATTGTGCGTGGGAAGGCAGGGACAGGTCGTCGGTGCAGGTGAATGGAACCTTTGCTTCTGTTCCAAAACGATTGAGGACTTCAACCTCTTCTATCGTGGGGGCAATGTCAATTTCCCCCTCTACCTGTATCCGGAGCCTGAGCAGCCGAAGAAAGACAAGGCCGGAGTCGGACGTTATGTGTCGATGATGCTGTTCGAGCCGAAGGAGCTATATGGCGCACGGCGACCGAATCTGAATGCGGCCATTGTTGACGCGCTCGCGGCAGCCTATGGCAAGGCACCGACGCCAGAGTCCATCTTCCATTACGTCTATGCGGTGCTCTACGCGCCCACCTACCGCACAAAGTACGCTGAGTTCCTGAAGATGGATTTCCCGCGCATCCCATTCACGTCCGATGCCAAGCTCTTCAAGAAACTGGCCGCGTTGGGCGAAAAGCTGGTTGCACTGCATCTGCTGAAATCGCCCGATCTCGATCCGCCGACATGCCGGTTCGAAGGGGACGGCAAAAACCGCGTTGAAAAAGATCGTAAAACCGGACTGCGATATGATGCCGACGAGGAGCGAGTGTACATTAACGCAACGCAGTATTTTTCGCCCGTTCCCGAAGCCATCTGGAACTATCAGATCGGCGGCTACCAGGTCTGCGAGAAGTGGCTCAAGGATCGAAGGGAGCGGCGCCTTGAACTCGACGACATCCGCGCCTACTGCCGCATCGTAACCGCGCTCGGGAAGACCATCCAATTACAGGATGAGATCGACGCGATCTATCCTGAAGCGGAGAAGCAGACGGTCGTTGTGCCGGAAGCCGACTAATGCGGGCACAAATAGGTAATAAGTAAGAGGTAAGAGGTAATAAGGATCGACGGCGGATGCGCCAGCCGCTTGCGGTGCGGCAGATTCCGTTCGTCCACACTTTTCACCTTTCTGACTCAACGTTTCGGCTCGTGAGGACACTCGCCCTCCAGTGCTCATCCACGCCCGTCCCTGCGTACTGGAGGGCGAGCGTCCCCGCGAGCCGCAGAGCCATGCCCTGTACGGCGGGACGTCCCGAACCGCCGGAAACACGCGCCCTACCACCACAACGAATGAACCTCCCCTTGGAACGGCCATGCGTCGGCATCGGCGACCAGCCCCGCGCGCACGGGATTCTCCCGCACGTACAGCCACTTCCGGTGATACTGATCCCCGTCACGCATCTGCGTATCCCAAAAATCAGCCTGCCACCTCCAAGGAACGGCCTCCGATCCACACCCATCCCCCGGCACTGGCACTGGAGGGCGAGTGTCCCCACGAGCCGCACCCGCCAGCCGCATCGTCACGCATCTTTTAAAATACCGCCCCCACTGCCGCACCGGAACCGCAGGAAACCGTCCCGGCGCACAAAACAGATGCACATGATCCGGCATGATCACATACCGCCCCACCAGCCACGCATCCGCATCGCCGCATGCGCCACGAAACGCCGCATGAAACCTCTCCAACGCCAGAAAGTTCCCGCGCGGCTGCACGGTCAGCGTCACGAACAGGATGACCGGACGGTTATCGCGCTCGACCGACGACGGATGCGCCAGATGCTTGCGCTGCGGTAGATTCCGCTCGTCCATACTTTTCACCTTTCTGACTCAACGTTTCGGCTCGTGGGGACACTCGCCCTCCAGTACTCATCCACGCCATCCCCCGCACTGGAGGGCGAGCGTCCCCGCGAGCCGCCCTGCCCTCAAAAAACCTCTGCGTCTCTGCGTGACTACAGACTAGCGGTCAGCGCGAAGATCACGTCTTCCTCGGTGATAATCCCTAACACTGCACCGCTATCGCGTTCGCTTACCAGTGCCAGCGGATGACGGTGTTTGCGCATCAACGGCAGCACGTCGTCGGCACGCTCATCGGCACTCACAAAGAAGGGCTTCTCCATGCTGTCTCTGGCCAGCAAGACGTCAGGATCGGGATTGGATGCCAGTGCTTTCGCGACATTCAGCACGCCGACACACCGCGTTCCGTCTTCGTTAAAAACCGGCAACCGCACATGCCCGGAATCGCGGACAGTCTGGAAGCAATCGCGCAACGGTGCCGTCTCGCATGTCCTAACCACACGGCTCAGCGGCGTCATAATCTGCGCGGCCGTCTGGGTATGCAGAGTCAGCACACGATTGATCATTAGCCGTTCAAAGGCAGAGATACGCGAACCGTGCTTGGCGTCGCTGACCACGTTCTGGATATATTCACGCGTCATCAGAAAACGTTGGCCGGTGCCGGAGTCCGATTGGGGCACCAGCCAGCGCGTCAGAAAGAGAATGGTGTTGGTCAGCGGCGTCAGCAGACGATCCATCACATAGAAGGGGCGCGCCACCAACAGCGTCCGCCGCAACGGGCGGGTCGTGAAAAACAGCTTGGGCAGAAATTCGCAGAAGAACAGCACCAGAAACGCCATCACAACCGCCCACAACGTCTGAGCTCCGCTGTTGCTCGGGAAACAACTCTGCGCCAAGCTGGCCGACAGTGTAGACAGTATGACGTTCACCAAGTTATGCCCGACCAACAGCGAGGCCAGACAACGCTGCAAATCTCCGAGGTATCCGTGTAAAATCCGCGCCGACTTCACGCCCGCGCGAACTAGGTGCATGAGTCGCGCATGACTGAGCGACAACAGGCCCGTCTCGGTACCCGAAAGAAATGCGGCGACTAAAGCGCAGAGCAGAATGCCGACGATGTAGAGTCCTGCCTTCACAGCACCTCCTCCTCGTCAAGGCTCTCAAGCAGGTCATCATGCACTGCGTTTTCAAGCGCCTCTTCATCCTCTTTCGGGCGTTCCAGCACTTCGAGTTGGACGGCATCAATGCGCCGCTTGCGTACGCGCCGAACCGTTACGCGGCAGCCCTGCGCGTGTACCGACTGTCCCGCCTGCAGCAGGCGTCCGGCGTGGAACGTCACCCAACCTGCGATCCGGTCCGCATCATCGGCCTCGAGATCCAGATCCAGTTCATGGTTCAGTTCCTCCAGGCTCACGGTGCCGTCTACCAGCCACACATCCGGCGCGACCTGCCGAATCGGCGCGTCCTCCTCCTCTGCGGTCGACGCCACGGGGTCTGCGATCAACTCCAGAATATCGCCGCGCGTGATCAAGCCCGCCGTACCGCCGTATTCATCCAGTACGCACGCAATGTGCTCACCGCTCCGCTGGAAGGTCACGAGCAAATCATCGAGTGAAACATTCTCCGGCACGAACAGCGCTTTACGCGTGGCTTTCTTGGCGTCATGCGCGGGATCAAGCAAAAACCGAACTGTATCAAGAAATCCCTCAATCGCATCTGGGGTGCGCACATAAACCGGCAGGAAACGATGCCCCGCCTCGCGCGCGATTGCCACCTGCTTTTCAACCGGCGTGTCCAGATCAATGCCGACCATATCCACGCGCGGCGTCATTTCGTCGCTGGCCATGAGTTCCGACAGACGGAGAATGCCATCAACCATCGACGCCTCCTCCTCGTCGAGCACGCCCTGCTCTTCTCCAACCTCGACGACCGTGAGCAACTCGTCATTGGAGAGCGCACGCCGTTCGCGCCGCAACGCTCTTTTGAAGATGCGGGAGCTGGCGGTCAGCGCGACATTGAAGGGACGCAACAACCAGAGCCAAAACAACAGCAGCTTACTGCAAATCGGCGCGAGTCGTTCCGCATGGATGACGGCAATGCGTTTCGGCGTCACTTCGCCAAACATAAGCAGGCTCACGGTCATGAGCGGGATAGCGATCACCTCACCCCAACGCGGAATCAGGCTTTCGATCAGCACGTAACCGACACTGGCAAAGGCAAAGTTCACCAAGGTATTGCCGACCAACAATGTAGAGAGAATCAGCGCCGGATCGGCCAGTAATTTTTCCAGCCGACGCCCCGCCGCAGAGTTGCGGTTGCGGATACGCTGAACCTGAATCGGCGACAGGGAGAAGAGCACGGTCTCACAGCCCGAAAAAAAGGCCGAGAGACAGAGCAACAACACAAGAATGGCACCGGCGCCCAACGTGAAAGCAGGATTCATGGTGTAGAAACGTCATCCACAAACAGTTTGGTGCGATGCCCGCTATTAAGGGTCTCAGTCTCCATATCGCGAATCATCCAGCGGTCATCCATTTTTTTGACGCGCTGAACCCACATCCTCCGCACGGTATCGCCTTGCGGACCTAGCTGTTCCACCTGCATCAGACAGCGCAACTGGCGATCCACCCAGATACGCACGGCTGAACATCCCGGAATCGGGCTCGGCGGCACCGCAACCAAAATATCGCAGTCGCGTCCGTTATGGCTTTTGCCGCGCGGCTGATCATCAAAGCGCACATCTTTCCACCAGAGAAAATCCAGCGTCAGGTCCATCCAGGTCATGTCGGTACCCCGGATACGCCCGGCATACGAAGGCTCGGGCACAGGCTTCTGCTCCGGGCCTTCGAACAGTTGGATCTGCGCCGGCTTCCCCTCTGGTCGCGTCAGCATAGCGCGCTCGACGAGCCCCGTGCCCTTCTGATCCAGCAACAACACCTCGGCTGACGGCGGTTGCGCCCCCCACGCCATCAAAAGCTTAAACGGCTGCTGCATCAGCACAATGCCGCGCAGTTTGCGAACGGTCATCGTCCCCTGCAGCAAAAGCGGCTCGGTCGGTATCAGCCGCGTACAGGCATTTAAAGTTTCTGCTGCCGTCAGGTTTTCCTCGACGACAGCCTCTTCAGAGCCAGGGCGATCACCGGTCGCCGAAAACGCGGCCAGCATGGGCAACATCGCACAGACCACAACGAGATTCAACGAAGTTTTCAAACTTACCTCAACGCGTCCACGTCCATCGTGTCGCTCTTTTGAACCCATTTATACCACAAAGCATACAAGGCCGCAAGACGTA
>DUPH01000015.1 GCA_012838435.1 Lentisphaerota bacterium
CAGGCAGTGCCCGGATGTGTCCGACGTAGCGGGTAGCGTCCGTGCCGGTCGCGGCGCCCCGCTTGATGATCTCATTGTTCTCGACCGATCCCCCGTCGACGCTCAAGCGGATTTTAGTCTGCTGGTCCGCCGCAATCGTTATGGCGATCACGTCTTCTCGGCCGCAGGCAAAAACACGTTGGGTTATCGACGAACCGTTTTCAAGGGTATAGATGTTTTTTGCGATGCCGGTCTTCAGGTCAAGTTCCCGGTAGCACTTGCTGAGGGGCGATGGAGTGACATACTCGATCTCCAGCCAACCGAAGGGCTGATAGCTGTCGGGGTTGATGCCTCCTTCCTGCAAGCTCTTCTCGAAAAAACGGTCCGCCCCGGCATAATCGCCGGCGGTTTCAAGTTCGCGCACGGTCTCCAAATGCTTGAAGCTGTCGGCAGGCATGACTTTGGCGGGGCCGCGGTGCCAGATGGTCTCCTCGTTGAGCAGGATTTTTTCTTTCGGAAAATTGCCGAACGGCATAGCGCCGAGCCGCCCGTTGCCGACTGGATAAGCGACATCCCATTTGTCGCCCGCTCCCGCGTTATCCCAGATGATCAGGTTGTTGCCGTCCGCGATGACGGATAGCGCGGACAGGCACAGGCATAGGCCAATCAGGTGTGTTCTTGTTCTCATGGTTTTTTCTCGCTGTTTTTCAATGATGAGGCTCTTGATGACTGATTTGTCCATAATATCCATCAGCACACTGAAAGATAATTAGCCAATAAACGTCAACATGGTATCAGAAGAGGAGCATGCCTTCAAGGTAATCGGTTGACATAAGGGTAATCGGTTAGTGACAGGGAGGGTGCTCGGTTTTTTTCACACGAAGGCACAAAGGACACGAAGGTTTTTTGGGAGGCAGGGCTCGGGTTTATTTAACCACGGAATACTGAACATACGGAAAGGCACAGCTCTGCTGTTTCACGCGAAGGCACGAAGATTAGAGGGCGAGTGTCCCCACGAGCCGCCTTCCGCTGCGCGGAAGGATGGGAGGGACGAGCGTCGCTCGTCCGCGGGCAAGCAGACGCTTGTCCGGTACTTAGCAAGCCTGACAACTGGCCTTGCGGTGACAAGCGGTATTCCGCACGACGCCGCTTTTTGAGCATGAGTACGGCGGCAGGGCTGTGCGCAAAAGCGGTGCCGCGACCCGCGCACAGCGCGGCTCTTGTCACCGCACTCCAGATTTGGACGACAAAGGGACAGGTATTTAGACCATGGAAAGTTGAGCGTTGGGCGTTGGGGTAATCGGTTAGTGACAGGGGGCACGCGAGTTTAGTGCGTGTTTTGTGCGTATGCAACTGGAGGCGGGCGTCCCCGCCCGCTCTGTGAAAGGTCGATCGAGATTCCGATGCGCGGTTTGGTTTCCAATGGAAGTGGGCGCATCAATCTTTTGCAAGACACGTTGTTGCGGGCGAGGACGCCCGGCTCCAGTTCTCTGCTCTCCTTTTCACCAGAAACGCATAATCTTCGCACTCCCTGTCGCTAACCGATTACCCGATTACCCGATTACGCTTTTATGTTAGACGAACTGTCGCAACGTAGTGTAAGCTTCCGGTCGCTGTAGTGGATCGTTTGCGTTGGATCGTTTGCTGAGGTGATGCTATGCGAGTGAATCAGGGAAGGTTGTGGTTGGTGGGCTGCCTGCTGGCGTTGAATGCGGTGGGACAACTTGGGACGGAGCTGATCCCGAATAACGAACTGGCGCGTCTCGACGCCAATGGCTGGCCGGAAGGGTGGCCGGCGGGCAGGCGCGCGCGGATTGAGCAGGATGAGGCCGGACGCCGTCTGGTCTGCTCTGGCGCGGGTGCCGGCGTCAATTTTCGCATTCCGCTAAAGCCGGAGTACGGACGTCTCCGGCTCGCGATGGAGATGAAGGTCACAGATGTCGCGTTGGGCAAGGAGAGTTGGGAGACCGGCCGTCTCACGATGTCGTTTCACGACGCCCAAGGGAAGCGCATTGCTCCGTGGCCGAATGTTTTCGGTATGATTGGCACCACCGACTGGACCGTGTGTGAGCGCGTTTACCCGATTCCGGAAGGTGCCGTCACGCTTGCGTTGTCGCCCTGCAATCTCGGGAAGTCGGGAACCGTTGAGTTCCGCGGGCTGTCATTGACTGTCTGCCGCTTGCGCGCGATGGTCAAGGCGGATGCGCCGCTGCCACCGGGTGCCGACGCGGAACCCGAATCGATCGCGGATGCCTGGCGGCAAACCACCGCAACGCGCGAACGTGTCTGTCTCAACGGCCTGTGGCGCTTCCGGCCTGTGCTGCCCGACGAAACAACCACGACCGTGCCGGCGGCAGGCGATTGCTGGGGATGGTTCAAGGTGCCGGGCATGTGGCCGCACGGCGAATGGAGGCCTGAGAGCGGTGTGCAGCAAGTGTGGATTGCCCCTTGGTTGGAAGATCGTGTGCGTATCCGTGATGTGGATCAGGCGTGGTACAAGCGGCGCTTCACAGTGCCGGACGCTTGGGCGGGTCGTCGCTTGGAACTCTCGTTCACGATGCTGCAGACGCATGCGCGGGTGTTCGTGGACGGTCGGCCGTGCGGCGAGTTGTGGTACCCCGGCGGTGAGGTGGACCTGACCGGGCATCTCGTGCCCGGCCGCGAGCAGGAGTTGGCGCTGCTGGTCACGGCGCGTCCGTTGACCGCCGAGCGAAATGCCTTTATGGCCCCCGACCGGATCGTAACGGAGAAGGCGGGCGTCAATCACAAAGGAATCACGGGCGATCTCTTTCTCACCGCCATGCCGGCCGCAGCGCGCCTTGAAGATGTGCATGTCATCACCTCGGTGCGTGAGCGGCGTGTGACCTTCGCGACGGAAACCGCCGGTCTGGACGCAGGACCGTGGCGGCTGCGAGCCGAGGTCAGCGAGCGCGGCGGCGCGGCGGTCGTGCAGCGTTTTGAGTCAGACGCACTCGCGCCCGACGCAGCCGGCGTGCTGCGTTTCAGCGCGGCGTGGCCCGACGCCAAACTCTGGGACACTGACACGCCGCAGCACCGCTACACGGCGACGCTTTCCCTGTTGGACAAGGCCGGTGCGGTGGTGGATGTCCTGACGCCAGCGCATTTCGGTTTCCGCGAGATCCGCATTGAGGGCCGTGACTTCTTGCTCAATGGCACGCCGATCCATCTGCGCGCGCTGCACAACACAACCTCCGTCAGTGCGGCCGACAAGGCCAGCCATTCGGCGGCAATCGAGATGTGCCGCCGAATGTTCGAATACGGCTTCAACGCCATTATCGCCGGCAATTACGATTTTATGCCCGGTTCGGTTAGCTATCTGGACGGCCTGCTCGATGCGTGCGACGAGACCGGCATGCTGCTGGCCTTCACGTTACCGCACCTCAAAGATTTCGGTTACCGGCTGGACAAGCCCGAGACGGCCGAGCGTTACCGTGCACAGACCGCTTGGCTGATCCGGCGCGCGCGCAACCATCCGTCGGTCATCTTCTACGCGATGAATCACAACTGCACCGGCTATTACGGTGACCAGAACCCGCAGAAGATCGATGGGGTCTACGAGATTCCGGAAGATGAGACGTCCAAAAGCGTTTGGTGGGCGCGCAACCGTAGGCAGGCGCGCATCACCGATGCCATCGCCAAATCGTTGGATGCCACGCGTCCGGTTTACCACCACCAATCCGGCAACCTCGGCGACATGCACACTGTGAACTGTTATCTGAATTGGGCGCCGGTACAGGAACGCAGTGACTGGACCGAGCATTGGTCCGCGCATGGGGTCAAGCCGCTCTTTTTCGTGGAGTGGGGGCTGCCGCATATTTCGAGTTGGTCGAGTTATCGCGGGCCGCAATTCATCTGGCGCTGCGAAGCTTTTCAGAGTCTGTGGGCCGCTGAGTTCGCGGCGCAATTTTGGGGGGACGATGCCTATCTCGATAACGATGCAGCGGTCCACGCGTTGGATCACGAAGAACGACTGTGGGCCACGGGTAAGCCGTTCCGCTGGAGTACCCTCAATCAGCCGCTGCGATCACTTCCGCAGAATTACCACGCCGTACAGACGCTGTTCGCCAATGACAACTGGCGCAGCCACCGTGTCCGGGGCGTGTCAGCCATGTTGCCGTGGGACCAGGGCACTTTTTGGCGGCGCATCGCACCGACTGCCGAGGTCGCGACCGAGACGCCGCTCAAAGGGCTCAAGTGCCCCGGCATCGTGCCGGACCGCATTCAGCCCGGCTCGCAATATATTCAGGATCTCGGGCCGCGTGACGCCTTTTTGCCAAGCGAAGTGGGTGTGGCCTTTTTGCGCTGGAACCAGCCGGATTGCGCATTTATCGCGGGGCCGGAAGAGGACCTGACCGCCAAAAACCATCTCTTCACGCCGGGCGCGAAGGTGCGTAAAAGCTTGGTGATGCTCAACGACCGCCGCCGCGAGCAGAACGTGGCTTGGACTTGGCGGCTCTGGCGCAAGGGCGAGAATCTGATGGAGCGGCAGGGAGATGCGCGGGTCGCCGTCGGGGGGCAAGCCGTTATTCCGGTGACGTTTGATTTCCCGAAACGTATCCGGGACGGCGAGCGTCTGCGACTGACCGCGATCTTCGAGTTCGCGGACGGCATGACGCAGGTCGATGAAATCGCGTTGCATGCCGTGGCACCGACACAGCCGCCGCGCCTGACCGCGCCGGTTCACCTGATGGACCCGCACGGTCTGACGGCGCGCCTCTTTGATCGGCTGGGCGTACGCTACGTGTCGTTCGACGGCACGCACGCGCCTGCGACCAACGCGCTGGTCGTGATTGGACGCGAAGCGCTGGACGGCTCGGCTGTACCTTGGATGACGCGCCTGGGCGAGGGTTTGCGGGTACTGGTCTTTGAACAGCGCGCAGAGACGTTGGAGCGCGGACTCGGTTTCCGCATTACCGAACGCGGTGCGCGCTGTCTCTTCCCGCGTGCCGAACATCCCGTGACGCGCGGACTGGACGAGGCCGCATTCCGCGACTGGACCGGCTCCGGCACGCTGGTGACGCCGTACCTGACCGGATTGCCCACCGCGGAGACGCATGATCCGCACGGTACGTGGTGCGGGTTCACCAACACGCGAGTCTGGCGCTGCGGCAACCGCGGCACGGTGGCGTCAGTACTGATTGAAAAACCGGCGCGCGGCGATTGGCGTGCGTTGTTGGACGGTGAGTTCGATCTGCAATACGCGGCACTGCTGGAGCATGTGCAGGGACGCGGCCGCGCGATCTTCTGTCAGTTGGATGTGACCGGGCGGACCGAGAACGATCCGGTGGCGGATCGGCTGGTTGTCAATCTGCTGGAGTATCTGGACCGCGCACAGACGACGGCTTGCCGCGAGACGGCTGTACTGGGTGCCGAGGCCGAGCGGCTCGCGCAGCAGCTCGGCGTGGTCCGGGGTAGGGCGGCCGGCGCGGGACGACGCCTGCTCGTGGTCAGCCCCGGCGCATCCGCGCCACCGCCGAATCTTTTCAAGGCGGTTGAAGGCGGACTGAACGTTGTGTGCCTAGGGCTGGCGGGCGATGAACTGAAGGCGTGGTGTCCGATGCCGGTGACGACGGTGCTGACGAACGCCACGTTTACGCGGATTGAACAGCGGCCGCCCGAGTTGGACGGACTCTGCAACGCCGACTGGGCGTGGCATGGGCGTATCACGTTCGATGCGCTGGTGGTACCGGAGAGCGAGAAAGACACGTCGAGCCGCGCGTTGCGTGTGATCCGGCACGGCAAGGGGCGCGTGGTGCTCTGGCAGGTGCCGCCGTGGTTGATTGACGAGCAGACCAAGCCGTATCTGCGCACCAGTAAACGACGTGCGAACGCCATGGCCGCGCGGCTGTTGGCGAATCTGGGCGCCGCGCTGGACGCGCCGCTCGCGGAACGCTTCGCAAAAGTCGAGGAGCAGGAGTGGCTGAAGAGCTACTACCTCGACACGCCCGAAGCCGGTGACGATCCGTATCGCTATTATCGCTGGTGAAACGACTAGGCATCCGTGTCCATTTTCGTTATAGTTCAACCGAAAACAGTGCCCTAGAAAAGGAGCCGTGGTTGTGAAAAACATTCATGTTCAGGCGCAGAAAGACCATATCACCTCGCTATGTACGGCCTCTCCGATTCAGGCGTTGGCCGAGCTTATCTGGAATGCGCTCGATGCCGACGCCTTTGATGTGAAGGTGGACGTCATCCAAAACGCGCTGGGTGGCATTGATGCGATTCGGGTGGCGGACGATGGCCAGGGCATCAACGCGCTGGAGGCGGATCAGCATTTCGGTAATCTCGGCGGTTCGTGGAAGCGCGATGTGAACCGGACGCCGCTTTCGGGACGCGTGCTGCACGGCAACAAGGGCAGGGGGCGTTTCAAGGCGTTCGCACTCGGCAACCGGGTCGAGTGGCGGACCACGCTGGAGGTTGACGGCGGTCTGCGCTCGTTCGTGCTGGCGGGCTCGGCTCATGATCCCAGTCTGTTCACGCTGACCGCAGCGGCAGCGCCTGGGCCGGCCACAGGCACAGAGGTGATGATCACGGACATCCGGCAGGACAAGGGTTCGCTGCTCGACACCGTCTGGGTGGTGCAGCAACTCGCCTCGCATTTCGCACTCTACCTTAAGGCTTATCCCAACGTGCGCATCTACTTTCAGGGATTGCTGGTCAGTCCTGTGATCGTGCAGCAAGCCAGCCGCCTTTACCATCTGAAATCCTCAGAGGGCGCCAAGGCCGACCTTCAAATCATTGAGTGGAAGACCAAGCAGGGACGCGGTAAAGTGGTCTTCTGCGACAGCGACGGCTTTGCGCTTCACGAAACCGACGCGGCGGTGCGTCCGGGCGGTGGCTTCAACTTCACCGCCTATCTGATAAGCCCACGGTTCGCCGCCTTGCACAACGAGAATCTGCTGGTGCTGGACGAGATGCATCCGGAGACCGTGGCGTTTCTGGACGCCGCGCGCGATATCCTGCGCCGCCATTTCCGCGAGCGGCGCGAGGAGTTGACCTCCGAACTTGTGCAGCAGTGGCACGACGATGGTGTCTATCCGTATGACGGTGAACCGGCCGATAAGGCCGACCGCGCTGCACGCAAGCGCTTTGACGGTTGCGCCCTTGCGATCCGCGCCTACTCCGACAACTTCGACACCATGACGGTCGTGGAAAAGAAACTACTCTTCCGCCTGCTGCGCGAGACGCTGGAGGCCAATCCCGATGGGACGACGCTGATCGCCGACCTGCTGGGGGTGCCGCCCAAGCGTCGGCGCGAGCTGCAGAAGCTGTAGTCATCGAAAACTGGTGGGCGGCGAGGGACTCGAACCCCCGACATTCTGGGTGTAAACCAGACTCTCTAACCAACTGAGATAGCCGCCCGGAAAGGACGCCTATTATGCCGGTTAAGTTGCGGTATATGCAAGCGTAGAATTGAAAAGTGACTTGCGATTCTGATTCATTGTATGCCCGCGCGGCGGATTTGTTGCGAGCGGGCGGTGTGGTGATTATCCCGACAGACACCGTTTACGGCATTGCGGCGCATCCGGCGTGCGCCGATGCCGTGGTGCGTATTTGTACGATCAAAGGACGCCCGTCCGGCAAACCGGTCGCGTTGCTCGCAGCCGATCTCGCCGCCGTGCTTGCCTACGGGGCGGCGTTGCCGCCCGCCGCACGACGTCTGGCGACACGCTTTTGGCCGGGTGCGCTGACGCTGGTGTTGACGTGTGATGACGGTCGCGAGGAGGGGTTCCGCGTGCCTGATCACGTTGCGACGTGTCGTCTGTTGGCGGCCTGCGGCGGAACGCTCAGGGTGACCAGCGCCAACCTGAGCGGTGCGATGCCCGCAGTCAGTGCTGTCGAAGCATTGCGGGATGTCGGGCTCGAAGCCGATATGGTCATTGACGGCGGGGTCTGCCCGGGCGGCGTGGCGAGCAGCGTGGTGCGTGTCCGCCCGGATGGCACGCTGGAGATTCTGCGCGAAGGCGCGATTGATGCTGAGACGATTCAGGGAGAAGTAATAGGTAATAGGTGAGAGGTTCCTATGGGAGGGACGAGCGTTGCTCGTCCGCGGCGGCGTTCCACGCCGCCTCACCCGCAGTACCGGCAGTGCCCGCAGCCAGCCCCTCAAAAAATCTGCGTCAATCTGTGGTTGAAACAAAAAAAGCGCTCCGGAAATTTCCGGAACGCTTTTTCATTGGGTGACAACCCTGTCCGCTTACATCTCGCGCATGGCTCTGCGAGAATTATTACGGATGCGGGCGCGTGCCGATTTACGGCGAGCCTTCTCACTCGGTTTCTCGTAATAACGATTATTGCGAAGCTGCTTCAACAGGCCTTCCTTATCCATAATCTTCTTCAGGCGCTTGAGAGCACGCTCGACAGACTCGCCCTTCTTCAATCGGAGTTGGATCACGCTTGTCACCTCCTTTCATCCCCCGTGTCTCGGCACTAATCTCTCCTACGCCGGACCTCGGGTCAAAAAAATGGTGGTAGGGCTTGGATTCGAACCAAGGAAGGCGTCTGCCAGCAGATTTACAGTCTGCCCCGGTTGGCCACTTCGGTACCCTACCCGTCAAAAGAGCCGTCACTATCTCAAATCGGCGTGCGTATGTCAACGCGGAACGTGATTTTTTTGCGGGGCCGCGGAGCAGTGTGGCCGCAAAAGCACTGTCCGGTTGTTTCATGCGAAGGCGCGAAAGGCATGGTGGCCTGAAAGGTCATTTCAAAATCGTTTCCGTTTGTTTCGCGCCGCTTGTGCAGCCCGTTTTCATCATTTGTTGTGTGACAATATCTGTTTTAAGGTTTCGTAGATGTCCTCGGGATTCTCAATATCCCTGACATACACACCCCGGCATTGGGACCTTGCCCGGCTGTTTTCAGAATAATAGTTCCGAGCCCATATTTCTTCTGGATGATCCCTCTGGTCATACTGATTTCTTGGATGTTGTCGAAACCAATGCTCTTGTTTTCGACATTAAGAAACCCTTCAGCGTATTCCAGCCGGTCGTCGAAGAGCCGATACTCGGTTTGGGAATATGTGTTTTTCTTTAACACATAAGCAACGAAGGGGATAGCGAAGACAAACAGAATGAAGGCAAGACCAAAGGCAATTTTGATGGGTATTGGGATGCCACCGTTGGTAATGTGATTCGCAAAGAAACCGAATGCCAGCATGCCGACACCACCAATCACGGAATTGATTGCGATGGGAAAAACAGACATCCAGCCAAGGAACCTAGGCTTCAATACGAGTTTTGCTTCAGTCTTCATTTTCAACCTCGTTCAGCCACCCGCTTCTCGCAATAGGTGTTTTTGGTGCTTCCGCCTGTGATCTTTTTCAGTTGGGAGCTAGCGCCTCGACTTCACGGCGCATGCGCGCGAGATCGTCCGGCTCGATTGTCACTGCGCCCGCACCGGCATTTTCAATTGCGTTGGCGGTTTTGCGCGCACCGCACAGCACGACCGTGATACCGGGCTGTGCGACGGTCCACGCGATCACGAGTTGGGCCACCGTGCATCCGTATTTCTCGTTGAGCGGTTGCCAGCCCGCCAGCAGATTCAGCACGCCGCGTCGACGCTCCGGCGCGAACCAGGAGAGTTGGTTGCGGAAGTACTCCGGCGGGAAGACCGTGTCCATCCCGACCTTGCCGGTGAGCAGGCCCTGCTCCAGCGGCGAGTAGGCCAAGATGGCGATGTCGTGTTCGATGCAGTACGGCAGCAGGTCGTTCTCGATGGTGCGGTCGAGCATGCTGTAACGCGGCTGGTTGGATACGATCACGCCGGCCGCGCGGTACTCGTCCATTTGTGCCGGTGTACAGTTCGAGACGCCGATCTCGCGGATTTTACCTTGCTCACGCAACTCCATCAGACAGGCCATCGTGTCCTCGATCGGAGTCTTGAATGGCTCCAGCGCTTGCGCGTGCGTCTGCATCAAGTCGATGCGGTCGGTGCCCAACCGGCGCAAGCTGTCTTCGACCTCAATGCGGAGGGTGCGGGGCTCCAGACAGCGGCGCACCGTCTTGCCGTTTTGCTCAAAGTGCAGCGCGCCGGTGTCGTCGCCCCACCAGAGGCCGCACTTGGTGGCAATCAGAACATCGTCACGCCGGTCTGCGATCGCGCGTCCGACGATCTCTTCGCTATGACCAAAGCCGTAGACCGGCGCGGTGTCGATCAAGTTGATTCCCGCGTCCAGTGAGGCGTGGATGGCGCGGATCGATTCGGCATCGTCCGATTCTCCCCACCACGGACCGCCTCCGACCGCCCATGTGCCCAAGGCGACGACCGACGCCTTCAACTCCGATTGACCCAATTGACGATAGTTCATGATTTTTCGATCCTTTTTGTTCTCTGAGGGGCTTGCAAAACCCCTTGTGACATGGGCGTCCCGCCCATGAAACACGGGCAAGATGCCCGTGCCACACCTGTAAGCAAGGGGTTTTGCAAGAGCCTCCTCTGTTCTAACGGCTCTTGGTGTACGCTTCCATCAAGGTATGGTACTTGACGATCATGTTCGGCACTTCCCACGCCGGCATGTCGCCGTTTTTGAGGAAGCCGAGGTATTTCTCCATAACTTGCCCGAAGTGCGCTTCGTGGCCGACCGCGTAGCTTGCCGGAATGTTGATGCGCCAGCCGGTCTCGTGCGCTTCGAAGCCGACGCCAGGATAGGTTTTGTTCAACGTAGCGATTGCCTCCTTGAGGGCGGCTTCCAGTTCGTCTTTCTTGACGTCCGGCACGCGGCGGGGCTCGACGTAGAGCACGGGCTTGTATCCTTCGGCCTCGCCCTGCTGGATAATCAGCGAGGAGCGCGTGCCGCGCATCAGCGAGAAGTGCGTGTCGCCCGTGCCCTCCGGAGCCTGGAAATTCCAGAGCACAGAGGCTTTGGCGTAGACGCCTTTGATCGAATAGGTGAACTCACCGTTTGCCTTGCACTGCAGCACGCCCTTGTCATCCAGATCTTTCTTCAGGAAGTCCGGCCAGGCGGTGAGCGAAGTGGAGGTCGTGAACTGCTCCAGGGTGATCGGCGTGCTCCAGACGCGCGCCTTCACCACGTTGATGTCGGCGGGTGTCAAGGTGACTTCCGGGAACGTTTCCCACTGGATCAGGTCGGTGAGGTGAGTGTTGACGTCGACGATCGCCTCGCCCTGCTGGGTGGTGTCGTAGTACCACGGCGGGCGCTGCAGCGGCTTGCCGGCCACCAGCTTGCAGAAGTGGTGTACGCTCTCTTTGGTCACCGCCGGATCATCGGGCGTTCCCTTTTCCTGCTCGCCGTAAACCTTGGGGAAGCGGGAGAGTTCGCGTTGCAGCAGGGTGGTGATCTCGTAGCGCTCGGTCATGATGTCGTAGAGCATCACGCCCTTCTCGCGCGCCACGTCGAACGCCTGCTTGAGCAGTTCAAAATCTTTGGGTGTGATAGCCATCGGCTTGTCGGCCAGCACGTTGTAGCCGGCCTGCACACTCTTGAGGATGTACTCGGTTTTGCGCGCATTGTTGCCGGCGAGCACCACGACGTTGCCGGCTTTATCCGCCAGCATCTTTTCAAAGAAATCCGCACCGGTGTAGACCTCGCTCTTCCAGGCGGTCGGCTCTTCGGCACGCGTGTTGAAGCCATTGATCCGGTCCATGTGCATCTTGAGGTCGTTGCCTTCCGGCGCATAAACATGCACGGTGGGCGAGACTCCGGGATACATGCGCTTCTGAACCAGTGCGGCATGGAAATGCCCGGGGTCGAGCGTGATGAGTTTGATGGTGCCCTCGCAACAAGATTTGCCGCTGCTGGCTTCGGATTTTTTGCCACAACCGGCAAGCAGCACGGCGGCGGCACTGGCACATAGGATGACGTTCGTTTTCATGTGTTCCTCGTTTATGGTATGGATTGACGTAACAGGTAAAACAGGATGGCGATTACACCTTGATCTCTAGGTTCGCCGCTTGCAGGGCCTTGGCGATGCTGAAAGCACCGCGTTCCTGACAGACCAGCAGGCGGTTAGCCTCCTCGTTGTCGGTGCGTTCGGCTTGCCAGTCCCACTTCAAGCTTTTGCCGGTCTTCATGCAGAGATGGCCCAAAATGCAGACCGAGGTCGAGCGGTGGCCGATCTCTGCGCTGGTTGCGGCACTGGTGCGGCTGCGGATCGCGTTCAGCCAGTCGGTGACGTGGTTGTCGCTGACATGCAGCCGCACGGCATTCGAGTCCAGCGGAGCGCTGAGCAACTTTGGGTCGCTCGCGTCGAGCGCCTTGAGGGTCGTGGCGGGCATCGACGGGTCGCTGGCCGTGACACGCGCGGCACCGCGGCTGACGAAGATCCAGCCCTCGTCGCCGATAAAGCGCACGCCGTTCGGATAGCGGTAGCAGACGCTGACCTTGATGTCGCCGGGGTAGGTGTAGAGCAGGTCGAACTCACGGTGCGCGTTCCAGAGGCCCTTGTCCATCCACTCGCAGGTGCCCGACACCGCCAGCGGCCCGCGGTCTTCCATGCCGAGGCCCCACTGCACGATGTCCAGATGGTGCGCGCCCCAGTTGGTGATCATGCCCCATCCATACGGCTCCATCTGGATCCAGCCGGGGCGGCTGCCGATCTTGGAGGTGTCCTGATTGTGGACGCGGTCTTCGGTGTAGTAGGCGAGCGGGGTCGGGCCGAGCCAGGTGTCGTAATCCAGATTCTCGGGAACCGGCATCTCTTCCTTGCGGCCGCCGTCCTTGTCCTTGCCGAAGCCGACCTCGACGCGCGTGATGCGGCCGATGCGGCCGTTGCGCACCAGTTCGCAACCGGTGCGGAACTGTGCGCTGGAGCGCTGCTGCGATCCGACTTGCAAAATGACGCCCTTGCGGCGCACGACCTCAGCCAGAATGCGGCCCTCGTGAATCGTCTGTGAAAACGGTTTTTGCAGCCAGATGTCCTTGCCGGCCAGCGCACACTCGACGGCGCAGAGCGCGTGCCAGTGGTCGGGCACGCAGATCATGACCGCGTCAACATTCCCGTCGCGCAGCATGTCGCGGTAGCAGGCAAAGGTTTTGACCGGTGCGGCGGGGGCTGAACCTTTCGCGTAAGCGGCATCGACCTTCTGCTGCGCCACGGCGAGGCGCTTTGAGTCCAAGTCGCAGAGCGCGACGATGCGCGCTTGGTCCGGCACTCGCAGAATGCCGGGAATCTCCATGCTGGAGGCGATACGTCCGCAACCGATGACGCCGATCTGGATGATGCGGCTGGGTGCCGCTTGCCCCAGAACACGCGCCGGAATGAGGGACGGCATAGCGAGTGTTGCACCGGCGAGGCTGCCGGCCTGAATGAATTCGCGACGTGTGAGAGATGTCATAACATGCGCTCCATTTATGCGTTTACACTCATCGACCACAGTACTCCCTGGATGAGGTGAGTACGGAAGGCCGGATCCTGATAATGCGTTTTCAAATGCCCGAGGGCCGTATAAAAGACTCGCCCGGCACCGTGACGGCGGCACCACGCGAGCGGGAAGCTACCGCTTTTGAAGGTGTCGAGTCGTTTGTCGCGCGGCTTTTTTTGCAGACTGGCAACCTCGACCTCGAAGAGAACGTGGATGTCAGGCGTGCAGTTGCAGACATAGGCTTCGTCGGTCCACGACCAAGTCGCATCCAGATGCGAGGTAGCCGGATGGCGGCGGTCGTTCACCCGAATGGTGAAAGGTTGAAGCGGCGGGTGCCACAGAAAGCGTCCTCCCAGCATACGCCGGAACGCCTCTGACTTACGTTCGGAGCCGGTGGCAGAGTGCAGTCCAACAAAAGCACCGCCACGGTAAACATAGTCGAGTAACGCACCGCGCTGAGCGTCTGCCGAGAACGCCTCATTGTTGGTGTTGGCGAAGATGATCGCCTTCAGCCCCTTGAGGCGCTCCTCGGTGAACAGCGCGGGGTCATCCGAGGCATCGGCTTTCAGACCGTGCTCCGCGCAAAGCTCGCGTAGCGCGGCCACGCTGGTCGCGATGTTGTTGTGTACATACCCCTTGCCGTCGGGCGTGTAATTTCGTGTATAGATCAGAATGTCCATATCAGAGTTTCATGCCGGCGCGAGCCAGCGAACGGCGCACGCCGTAAGGCTCGCGTTCGGGGCGCGACAGCGTGGCGTTGGCCTCGGCGTCCCCGACAAACCGTTCGGCTGCCGGATCCCAGATCAGCGGGCGTTTGAGATTCATTGCGGTATAGGCGAGGATGCAGGCGGTCGTGGTCCGGTGTGCCGTCTCGGGCGACACATGGGTCGGGGTGCGCGTGCGGATGCCCTCCAGCCAGATGCGGTGGTGGTTCGATGGGTTGCGCGCCAGCGGACGCTCGACCTCGCCTTCGATCAACTCCTTGCGGCTGGCCTCGAGCGGCCGCCAGCGCCCGTGCTTGCCGCCGGCGCCCGGATCGTTCGTCATGGTTTTGACAGATCCGCGCCCGCAGAAAATCCATCCCTTATCGCCGACGAAGCGCACGCCGTTGGGGTAGACGCTGTCGTCTGTGACACGTAGCAGCGTGCCGTCCGCATACTCCATGCGGACATCCAGCTTGCCGTGCGCATCCCACAGCCGGCGTTTAGGGAAATCCGCCCTGCCGCGCACCCTTACCGGCCCCGAGGACTCCATGTCGAGCGCCCACTGAGCAATATCAATATGATGCGCCCCCCAGTTGGCGATCATGCCCATGCTGTACGCCTG
>DUPH01000156.1 GCA_012838435.1 Lentisphaerota bacterium
TCGAATTTCGTCTTTGTGTCAGGTCTGTTGACGACCACCCAGAGCTTGTCGAAAATAACGTCTGTTTTTTCGTTGGGCCTGTAGTGTAGCTTCACCAGACTGATTTGGGGCTCTAAATCCTTGGGATTGCCGCCGAACAGCAGTTCGCCGTTGTCGTGGACCGTCAGGTTGTCGGAGGTGAAGCTCAGCTTGTCTTTACCAGGCATGTTCAGATAGCTGTCGTCCAGCAGGCCGAAGAGGTTGACCTTCTCGCCGGCGCTCCAGACCACGCCGAGACAGTGCTCGGTGGTGTCCACGTCGTCATTGTCGGTCTTGATGCGGGAGAGGTTACGGGTGTTGACGGCGGAGTGGTTGAAGCCGATGTCCCAGCGCGGCCCGCCGTCACAGATGCAGCCGATCCCGCCGCAAAGGGATGAGTCGTCGTAATCCGGTTCATGCCACGGGGCGTGTTCCGCGCCGAAGACCCCGCCGATGGCCCCGCACGGCCTGACCGAGAAGATGGCCTTGCCGTACAAGAACGGAAAGGTCACATTCACCACGGGCTGGGTTATCGTGCACTGGATGCTGGGTTGTCGCGCCATGAAAATCTCCAGCGCGTCCTCTTTGGAGATGAGCGGGGTGTCGCCCGTGACACCGTTCATCGCCATGCTGACGGTATCGCAGCCGATCATCGCGTAATCCGGCCAGGCGCACGCGGAGTTATCGCACAGGCAGTACCAGCCGCCGTCGCCGAGGAACACTGTGCCATCCGTCATGCGCAGGGGCTGGACCGTGACGGACGGGGCCGGTGTATCCAGAGGGCGGACGGGGCCGGCGGGCGGCGGCGCGAGCAGGAGGAGGCCGTTCACGCTGTCCGGGTTGCCGGGCGGGGGCGGCGGCGTCTGGCCGGCCGTGAAGACGACGGTGTTGGAGTGCGCCGGGAGGACCGACATTTCGCAGAGCCACAGCCCGTTGGTCGCGCCGGGGAGTTCCGCGAACGTTCCGGGCAGCGTATAGTAGTAGGGGGTGCCGATATCCGGGGCGCCTTTGAAGGTGCCGCCCGTGCCGTCGAACATCCTATAGTTCCAGTCCGTTGCCGCCGTCGCGTTGGCGTTGCTCGGGATGCTCCATTGTACTCCGGGGCCTGCGGTGGACACTTTGATGCCCGTGCATCTCTGGAACATTTTGTCGTAGCAATTCGCGGCCAGATTCGTCGCCGGGAGCACCGGCAATTCCGTCAGTCCCGGACAGTCGTAGAACATGTTCCCGTAGCAGAAGGATGTCAGCGTCATGGCCGGTAGCGCGGGCGTCTTGGTCAGGCTCCCGCAGGAGCCGAACATCTGGCGGTAGCAGGCGGGCGCCAGCGTCGTGGCTGGCAGCGCGGGCGCCTTGGTCAGGCTCCCGCAGCCGATGAACATGAAGGCGTAGCAGCCGAGTGCCAGATTCATGGCCGGCAGCTCCGGTGCGCGCGTCAGTGCCGTGCAGCCCTCGAACATGCAGTTGTAGCATTCGGTAGCCAGCGTCGTGGCGGGCAGCGCGGGCGCGTTCGTCAGGTTCGTGCAGTCTGCGAACATGTAGCGGCAGCAGGCATACGTCAGATTCGCCGCCGGCGGCGACGGCGCGCTGCTGAGCAGCGTACAGCCCTCGAAGAGGTTCGCGAAGCAGTAGTCATCCATCGGCGGATGCTGGCCGGCGGTCACCGTTGCATAGTCGAGCAGGGTCGCGAGATTGCCGGAGCAGTCGACCCGGGTGTCCGGATTCGGGGCGGTGATTTGCCAGCCGGGGTTATTGGGATCCGTCATCCGTCTGTTGCCCGTCCCGCGGACGTACAGCTTATAGACTCCGGACGAGTCGATCGCCGCTTCCATGTTTTGGGAGGTGTGCGGATTCCAGGTCTTCGCGTCGGTGGAGTAGTAAAGCTTCCCGCCCGGCGTTACCACTTGCGGCCAGACATAGAACTTTAAAGAGCTTGAGAAGGTGATGTAGGGGTTCGTATCCTGCGGCGACATCGGAGCCGCCGTTTCTCCGGTCGGGGCGGCGCTGGCGGCGACGGCGAACAGGCCCGCGCAAGCAAGCGCGAGCATGGACCGTTTAACGCAGAGGCGCAGAGACGCAGAGGTTGGTTTCTGGTTCCTGGTTCCTGGTTTCAAGTTTCATCCACAGGGCGGTGTTGTTCATAGCTGACCTCTTGGGTTGGATTGAGCGCGGCGCAAACATCATCCGAAAACCACTGTGGAGATATGATGACGAAAGGAGGGGGATGGTGCAAGAACGTTTTTGACAAACGTTCAACGTCCAAGTTTTTTCTCTCACAGAGGCACTCTGCGTCTGCGCCCCTGCGTTGGGAAACCGACACAAAACACAACAAAAAAAGAATCCGCATTTCGCGCACGATTTAATTGACCGAAAGAGGTAATATAGAGGCGATGACTGGGTAGGGTGTTGACGCTCTGAACGCTCGATGCGGGCAGGGCGGCGGGAGGAAGCATGAAGACAAAAACCAGA
>DUPH01000157.1 GCA_012838435.1 Lentisphaerota bacterium
GAACCATGAAACACATGAAACTTCATGAAAAGGCGGGGTGTGGTTAGGGAACCATGAAACACATGAAACTTCATGAAAAGGCGGGGTGTGGTTAGGGAACCATGAAACACATGAAACTTCATGAAAGGTGAGGGGTATGAAAGAAAAGAGCGTGATGGTTTATGAAGAGGAGTGTTATCAAATACGCGGGGCCTTGTATGAGGTATATACGGTGCTCGGGACGGGTTTCTCGGAAGAGGTTTACCAAGAGGCACTGGAGAGAGAGTTTGCTGTGCGCCATATCCCGTTTGTATCACAGCAAGTCCTGCGGATTTCATACAAAGGAGAATGGCTCTCAAAGACCTACAAAGCAGATCTGGTCTGTTACGACAAAATCATTCTCGAATTGAAGGCTGTCAAAACCCTGCTTCCTGAGCACGAGGCGCAACTCCTCAATTACCTTAAAGCAACCGGAATGCGTCTAGGTTTTCTCGTCAACTTTTGTTGTTTTCCCAAGGCGGACATACGCACGTATGTAAACTAATTTCATGAAGTTTCATGTGTTTCATGGTTGAAAAGTATGAAAAAAATTAAACAACTCCTTTCGGTTCTTGGTCCCGGCATCTTTGCGATCGGTTACACGATCGGCACCGGCAGCGTCACCTCGATGGCGAAGGCCGGCAGTCAGTACGGGCTGCAACTGCTCTGGGTGCTCTTCCTGAGCTGTCTGTTTTCAGGTGTGCTGATGGAGGCGTACGGACGCATGGCGGCGGTGACCGGTGGCACCTCGTTGCACGCCGTGAAGCGTCATCTGCCGTTCGGCCGCACGCTGGCCATCCTGATTCTGATCGGCGTGGCGACGGCGCAGTACACCTGTCTGGGCGGAATCTTGACGCTATCGTCCGGCGCGATCTACGAGACGCTCGCCCTTTACGTTCCCTCCTTGCCAAAGGAGAACTACGCTGCGACACTGGGCATCGCCGTGGTGCTGATCGCGTTGATGTACAGCCTGCTCATGATCGGACGCTACAGCTTCTTTGAGAAAGTGCTGGCTTTCTTTGTGATGATCATGGGAATCACCTTCTTGATCTCAATGTTCGTGGTCTGGCCGTCGCCGGAAATCCTCAAACAGGCGCTGATCCCATCAATCCCCGATGAGCCGGGCGCACTGCTGATGATTGCGGCCTTTGTGGGTACCACGATGGCGGCGCCCACATTCGTCACCCGACCGTTACTGCTGAAAGAGAAGGGGGTGGGCGTAGCTGACCTCAAGGAACAAACGCTCGATTCCGTAGTCTCCGCGTCGCTGATGTTTTTGATCAACGGCTCGATCATGGTTGTCGCGGCCGGCGCGCTCTACGCGCACGGCAAGGAGATCGTCAAGATCCTCGACATGGTTCACACGCTCGAGCCGCTAGCTGGCCGATTCGCGGTCGCGCTGTTCATGACGGGGACGCTGAGCGCCGGTCTCTCTTCGATCTTCCCGATCTTGATGGTCGCCCCGCTGCTGATCTCCGACTATCGCGTGGGGCACATGGAGCCGCGCAGCAAGACCTTCCGGGTGCTCTGTCTGGTGGCGGCGTGTGCAGGCTTGATCGTGCCGGCGCTGGGTGGCCGCAATCCGGTGGCGGTTACGATCATGGCACAGATCTCCAATGTTTTTGTGTTGCCGCTGACTGTCGCCGTGATCTTGGTGCTGGTGAACCGGCGCGATCTGATGGGAGAGCACCGCGCCGGTCCGTTGCTGAACATCGGCTTGGCGCTGGCCGGTCTTTTCGCGTGCATCATCGCCGTGACCGGCCTGCGCGCGCTACTTGATGCATGGTTTTGACCGGAAAGGTGTCGTATGAAAGAGGACATTGAGAAGTTGGTACGCGAGTCGCGCATCATTGCGATCATCCGTGGTTTTAAGCCAGACATCTGCCTGAAGCTTGCTGATGCCTATGCGAGGGGTGGTATCCGGATGGTTGAAGTCACGTTCAACCAAGCGTCCCCCGAGACGTGGGCGGATACTGTCGCAGCGATTCGGGTGATCCGCGAACATTTTTTCGGAGATATCCGGGTCGGCGCGGGCACGGTTCTCACTGAAGAGCAACTGACGATGATGGAGGATGCGGGCGGCGAGTATATGGTCACGCCGAATGTCAATCCGTCTCTCATCCGCGAGTGCGTCCGTCGCGGGTGCGCCGCGATGCCCGGGGCGCTCACGCCGAGTGAGGCTGTCGACGCTTGGGAGGCGGGCGCGAGTTTCGTGAAAATCTTCCCGGCGGGTTCACTCGGTGCAGGCTACGTCGAGGCATTAAGCACGCCGTTGTCGCATATTCCGTTTCTCGCGGTTGGCGGGGTGGGGCCTGACAATGTCAGAGACTTTATGGCGGCTGGCTGCGCTGGCGCGGGTGTCGGCGGGAACCTCACGAACAAAGAGTGGATTGCCGCAGGCGAGTGGGACAAGATTGCCGCCGTTGCTAAAACTCTGATCGACAATTCCCGTATCTAAATCAATCCTTCAACAAAGGAGAACCAGACAATGAAAATCGTTACTTTTGGCGAAATCATGATGCGCCTTAATCCAGAGGGTTACCGTCGGTTCACGCAAGCGGACAAGTTTGAGGTGAGTTATGCGGGCGGCGAGGTGAACGTTGCCGTGTCGCTTGCGAACTACGGCATGGAGGTGTCCTTCGTGACGAAACTCCCTGAGAATCCGCTGGGCGAGGCGGCACGGAATGCCGTGCGCCATTTCGGCGTTGAAACGAAGGATATCGTCTGGGGCGGCCCTCGGCTCGGCACCTATTTTGTGGAAAAGGGGGCTTCGCAGCGTGCGTCGAAGGTCGTTTATGATCGCGCCGGATCATCGATTGCGCTCGCGAAACGCACGGACTTCGATTGGGCGAAAATCCTGCGGGGCGTAAAATGGTTTCACTTTACCGGCATCACGCCCGCGCTTGGTGGCGAGTTACCTGCGATCTGTCTGGATGCGCTTGAGTATTGCAAGGCGCACAAGATTACGGTTTCCTGCGACCTCAATTATCGCGGCAAGCTTTGGACCAGGGCTGAGGCTAAAGCATGCATGGCGAAGCTCGTTCCGTATGTCGATGTCCTCATTGCAAACGAGGCGGACGCGGCGGATGTTTTTGGGATCGTCGGCAAGGGCACCGATGTCGAGGGCGGAAAACTCGACAAGGCGGGGTATGTCTCTGTCGCCGAGCAGTTGGTGGAGCGTTTTGGCGTGAAGAAAGTGGCGATCACGCTCCGCACTTCGCTTTCCGCCTCTGACAACCTATGGGCGGGTGTGCTTTACGACGCAAAGACGAGAGAGCCCGTGTTTTCGACAGAATACAAACTCCACATCGTCGACCGCGTCGGCGGCGGGGACAGCTTTGGCGGGGGACTCATCTATGCGCTTGTTACGGGCAAGAACCCGCAGGCGGCGATTGATTTCGCAGTTGCGGCAAGCGCCCTTAAACACTCAATCGAGCACGACTTCAATCTTGTTTCCGTCAAAGAAGTGGAGGCACTGGCCGCAGGCGGCGGAACAGGACGCATTCAGCGGTAAGAGGGCGTGATACGCGGCACCTTTTTTAGACGTGAAGCTTCATGTATGCCGTGACCAGCCTGCGCGCTCTGCTTGTCGCATGGTTGGGTTAGGTCTCTCCTAACCATGAAACACATGGTATGAGCTATCACGTGAAGCGGGCCGTGATCTGCGCGAGCGCGTCATGTACCGGATCGCTGGGTGCGCGGCCGCTCCGAGTCGCGGCGGCGGTCGCGGCATCAAACGCCGTCAGCGCGTCCGCCATACTCCAAGAAATGTGCGCGTGCATCCAGCGAGCCGCAGCGCTCGGGTCGCCGCGCCGTATCGCACGCTCGACCTCGGCATGCTGACGCCACGCCCAGGCAACGTGGCGCAAGTCGCGCTTGTGGCTGTACTGGCCGAAGAAGAGATTACGCTGGTAGACGTTGGTTACGATCTTGATGGCCAAGTGGTTGCCGGCCGCTTTGAGCAACAGCAAATGGAACGAGAGGTCTGCCGTGAGAAATGTAACCAGCGGTCGGCCCTCCAGCAGCGGACGACGCCGCGTACGCAGACTGACAGCCATCGCATGCATCGTCTCGCACGCCTTGCGCAATTCATCGCGGTTGGCTTTGGTGAGGTTCCGCACCGCACGTTCCATGGCGAAGGTCTCAAGTGCCATCCGCACTTCAAAGGCATCGATGAGCTGACGCCGGTCCGGCCGCGCGACATACGTGCCGCTGGACGGGATCTGATAGAGCAGCCCCTCCTCCGTCAGCCGACGCACCGCCTCGCGCACCGGCGTACGGCTAATCCCGCACTCGGCAGCAATCGTCTGCTCGGAGAGCTTTTGCCCTGCCACCAGTTCGCCACTCACCAATTTCTTGCTGATGTGCCGATAGGCGACATCACTCAACGTTTCACCCACAGTTGCTCCAGCTCCCTCACGATCTTCGCACGTCCTTGCCGCTAATTACATACCGGATGCGTCAAAACGAATACCGGTTTTGCAATACGGTATCAAGTTAGGGCGGACTTGTCAGCAACCGATCACAGACACAACCGATCACTGCACCGGCCAGAGCGAGCGCCAATAGGCTTGGTCGGTGGCGAAAGGATCAAGCGTGTCTTTTTCTGGGTCGAAGTCTGACGGCAGGATGCCGAAACGCTTCATCTCGCGCACGTATTGCGGATTGGGCCGCCAGCCAGGCGCACCCCAAGGCGGACGTGCATCGTAAAGCTTCTTGCCGCTCTCGATCGAGGCCAGTATTTTTTTGTAGTCTGGATCGTCAGTGTCTTTGAAGACTTCGCGGGAGCAACGCCCCACCCCACCCGCCGATTTCGCCAGCGGTGCGAGCAACAGGCTGGAACACGTAGGCCGCGTGTAGTCGACCAGCACGCCGGAGTCGTAAAAACGCGCGGGGTCGTTCGGCAGGACGATGCGCTCGTGGTTGCCGGTGGGACGCCCCAGTTTTTTCTTCTCTTTGTCGCGCCGCAACCCCCAGTTGAGGGGGAAGCCCGAGATATTTTGCTCTTCGGTGTTTTTGTGGCACTCCACACAGCGGCGTTTGAAGACGTCGCGACACTCGCCGAAGATTTTGTTGCCCGCGTGGCCGTAGTAGCGTTGCTCTTCGGTGTTGCGCACGGCAGCGTAACTGCCGGCGTAAGGGGCGGCGGCCTCGATCCACAGCCAGACCATACGCCACTCACGCGGCGAGACCTTGACGTTGTGGTGGTCGCCGGAGAGCCGCGCCAACAGCGGGCTGGCGGAGCTTCCGATTGTGCGTGGCGGACGGTTGCCAAGACCGTTGGCGCCATCCGCGACCTGTTGACGGGCCAAAAGCGCAACATATGCATTTGAGAAGCGCGGTGCCAGAGCAGCCGCCAGATTGAGCGTACCGGCGCGCTTTTGCGGATTGTGGCAGGTCACGCAATGGCGGTCCAGAATCGGCTGGATGTCACGCTGGAAGTCCGGCACGTCCGGGAAGCCTTCGAACGGCTGGATGACGGACGGTGGCCGTTTCAGAGCAAGTGGCGTAGGCTGGTCGCGGCGGGCATCGGCAGCGCTGGAGCGCGTCTCATGGCAGCCGATGCAGGTGAAGGTCTCGCCGGGCATAAGGTCGGCAAAGCTGTGCATGCGCTTGACCGAGAGGTCGTTGGCATCGAGTGCAACGAAGAAGAGCGGACGTCCAGCAGGCGCAAGAAACGAGGCGCTGCCGTCCTCTTCGACCGGCACGATCCCCAGCACCCGCTCAAGGTTGAAGGTGCCGAGCCACGAGGTCAGATCCATGCCGCCGCTGAAGTTGACAGGCTTGGGTAGCGGCTCGATCACGAGCAGTTTCTTGATGTCGCCACGCTTGACGCCTTCCATATTGCGGCCTTGGTAGACGTCGATCAGTATAAATTGCCCGGTGGGCTTACCAGAGACCACGCGCGAAGGGATGACCGGTTCACGCGGGCGTGGACGCAGCACACGCGGCTCGTGAACCGGCGTGGCGGGATCGGTCAGGATGGTCTCCTCTTTGCCGTCGCGCGTCAGGAAGGCGATCGACTTCCCCTTGGCTACCAGAAACAAGTCACGCGTGACGGGGAAGGGGTCGCGGATGCGTCCGGTGTGCTTGATGCGTACGGCGGCCTCCTTCTCGTCCGGCCCCTGCTTCTGTGAGACAAGCGTGGCAAACCCTTCGTGCTCGTTGACACCGTGGCCGGGCGAGAAACTGGCGATCACCTCTTGGGTGCCAGGGATCGGCAGGGCGTCGATCATCACGATCCATGAGTGCATGTTGCCGAAGTAGACATTAACGCCGGTACCATCCGGGTTCATTGTCCAGAGGTGGTGGTACTCCACCTGCGAGCGATCGATATACTCCCATCGCGTGTATAGGATGCGGCCGTCCGGCAGCACCGCCGGCGTGTTGTCGTGTTCGATGTTGGCGGAAACACACTGCATGTCAGAGCCGTCGGGCCGACAACGGTACATCGTGCCGACTTGGGTATACCAACAGCCCACCCAACGCTTGCAGCGCGTCGTGATAAACAGGATGTCGCCGTCCGGCAGGCGGCATGCCTCGTAGTCGTCCCACGGGCCGTCGGTGATTTGCCTGAGGCCTGAGCCATCGGATTGGATCTCGTATAGATGATAGTGGTCGGTACCGGCGGGCCGGTAAGAGAAGAGGATCGTGCGACCATCGTAGTCGACATGCGGATCACGGATGCTGCCGCCGCATGCGTCGAAAATCACGCTGTTCTGACGGGTTTTCAGATTATACCGGTACAACACACCAGCATCCGGTTGGCCATTACCCGCGTAGGCTTTCTTGGCCACGTCATCACAATAGTGACCGATATTGGCATACCAGTGACCGTCGTCATACCGTGCGCGCGTACAGTAGACGAACTCAGGCGTGTCGCGCATCGGCCCTTCCAGCGCCTTCTCCACAAGCGCGGCGCGGACACTCGACATACAGCAGGCACAACCCAGCCCTGCAAAAAACACTCCCCATCGTTTCCGCATCGCTACCCCCTTTCAGGCCCCCCGGCTCGACGCAGCCGAAGCGCCCCGTTATTCCTTGTGCACATCCACACGCGTCGCCCCGCCGCGCTCATAGGGCGGCGGACTCACCACCGCTTTGCCGTCATCCGGCGGCGGCTCACTGGGCCTTGCCCTGCCGAAAAAAGAGAACCCCGCGAACGGCGGACGCTGTTGCGCCGCCGCCTCTTCCATCAGCACCATCCGGTACTCGCGATCGGCTGCGGTGTAGATGAAGTAGGCGATCAACAGGCGGGTCAGCATATAGCCCTCGAATCGATGCGTCAGGAAGGAGAACAGCACCGAGAGCCCCATCAGTATGGCGATGAACCGCCCGATGCGCGAGGCGACCCATGTGGCCCGCAGGCGTGTCATGAAAAACTGCTGCAAGAAGGCGCGCAGGATGCGTCCGCCGTCCATCGGGAACGCCGGCAGCAGGTTGAAAAAGCAGAGCGAGAGGTTGATCACCCCGAGATAGAAAAAGAGGCCAGGACTATAGCCCGCCGACGTCGACACAGACATCGGATCGATATGCAACAACGACACCGCAGCCAGGCAGAGCGCACCGATCAACGCGCTCACCAGCGGCCCGGCCAGTGCCATCAGAAACTCCTGCCACGCCTTGCGCGGCATGTCAATGATGGTCGCGCAGCCCCCGATCAGCATCAGCGTGATGTCACGCACGCGACAGCCGAACGCCTGTGCCACCAAGCTGTGGCCGAGTTCGTGCAGGACGATGGACGCCGCCACACCAACGCCGACCGCGATGCCGAATAGCGGGTTGCCGAAGTCGCTGACCACGAAGAGCAACAACAGGATCAACGACCAGTCAACATAGATCGGAATGTTAGAAACGGTAGCAATTTTGTAAGCCATAGCAGAAAAATCCAATCACAAAAGGGTATACGCTCACAACGTGGTGACCAGCAGACACGCGGCGGCATCAGGCTCCATATGATACACATCGGCAGCCGCCGGCACCAGTGCGCTTTGTCCGGCTCGCAATAAAACACGCTCGCCGCCGGCCGACACAGCAACCGCGCCGACAGTGACAAACAGGACATGGAACGAAAGGCCGTCCATAGTCACATCGAGCGGCTCCGCGAGATTCAGCCGACGCACGTTGAAGTAGTCGCAGGCCACCACTTCCGACCAGCCTGCCCCCGCTTGGTCTCCCCCGGCGGGATCGATCATCTGCGGCGCGGGCAGCGACCAGTCGAGCGTCTTAAACGCTTCCTCGATATGCAGCGTCCGGGGTCGGCCGTCCGCGCCGACGCGATTCCAGTCAAACAGACGATAGGTGGTGTTGGAGTTTTGCTGCACCTCATAGATCAAGCACCCCGCGCCGATCGCATGCGCCAGTCCACCGGGAATGAAAAGGGCCTGGCCGGGCTCGACCGGATGCTCCACAAGCTGCGTTGCGGCCGTACCATCGGCGAGCGACCGCCGCAGCGATTCCGGCGTCATACCTTCCGCCAATCCCGCATAAAGCGTGGCACCGGGCAAGCGATCCAACACCACCCACATCTCCGTTTTGGGTTCTCCGCCGGTGCGCTCCGCATTCTCGGCGTTCGGATGCACCTGCACACTCAGCCGGTCGCGCGCGTCGATCACTTTGAAAAGCAGCGGGAAGCGATGCGGGTCAGAAGCACGCGTACCGACCAACGCCGGACCATATTCGGCGCTCAGTTCCGTGAGCCCGCGTCCCGCGAACGGTCCGGTTGCCACGATACTCTCGCCGTCCGGCCGCGCCGCGATCTCCCACGACTCAGCGCACACCTCCGGCGTATCCGTTCTGCCATACACGGCAGCCAGACGCTCTCCGCCCCATATATAGTCTCTGTACACCGGCTTGAAAACAAGTGGAACACACAACGCGCTCATGACGGTTCAGTTTATCAGCCCTGAAAGAGCGTTGAAAGTTGAAAGTGTAATCGGTTAGTGACAAGGAGGGTGCGAAGGTCATGAGTTTCTGGTGAAAAGGGGAGCAGAGAGTCGGGCGCGGGCGTCCTCGCCCGCAACAACGTGTCTTGCAAAAGATTGATGCGCAGATTCCCTCGTTGCGGGTTTATTTTTTGACCTGATTGACATAACTGACCTGATTGACATGATTTGGAGGGCGAGTGTCCCCACGAGCCGCCTTCCGCTATGCGGAAGGATGGTTTCGGGTTTCATTGCGGAGCGCCGAGATGGGCAAGCGTCTGCTTGCCCGGCGGCGCATGTGCCACCCACTTGAGCGTTGAAAGTTGAGCGTTGAGCGTTGGGCGTTTAATTTTTTGTGCGCGGACGGCGGCTCGTGAGGACACTCGCCCTCCAGTGCTACGGTCTGGGCTAGCGAAGCACCGTAAAAAATTCCTGCGTCTCTGCGTCTCTGCGTTAAAAAAACTCTCAACGTTCTGCGGGCGAGGACGCCCGCGCTCCCGACTGCGCACACCCAAAACACGCGCTCGACTCGCACACCCCTATCACCAACCGATAGCGATCTCGATGCTGATTTACCTTTGCTTCATGCGGGGCAAAGGGTAAACTTACGCTCCGTTATGGGATATGAAGTATTAGCTCGTAAGTGGCGCCCCAAGGGGTTTGATGATGTGGTCGGTCAAGAGCATGTCACGCGCACGCTCAAGAACGCGATTGAAACCGGACGCGTCGCGCACGCCTACCTGTTTGTCGGGCCGCGCGGTATCGGCAAGACCTCGCTGGCGCGTATCTTTGCCAAGGCGCTGAATTGCACGAAAGGCCCTACGATCACGCCGTGTAATGAGTGCGACATGTGCCGCGAGATCACAGCCGGCAACGCGCTGGATGTACTGGAGATCGATGGCGCGTCGAACAACGGCGTGGATCAAGTGCGCGACCTGCGCGACCAAGTCCAGTTCGCCCCGGCCCACGGCACCTTCAAGATCATCATCATCGACGAAGTCCACATGCTCACCACCGCTGCTTTCAATGCATTGCTCAAGACGCTGGAAGAGCCGCCGCCGCATGTGAAGTTCATCTTCGCCACGACCGAGGGCGACAAGATCCTGCCGACCATCATCTCGCGTTGCCAGCGCTTCGACCTGCGCCGCATCCAGACGCCCTTGATCGTCGAGCGCTTGCGCCACATCTGCACAGCCGAAGGCATCACGATTGATGACGACGCACTGCTGGCAATCGCGCGCGGCGCCGAAGGCGGCATGCGCGACGCGCTCTCTGCACTGGATCAGCTTATCTCCTTCAGGGGCGACGCCCTCACCGAAGACGACGTGCTGGCGGTTTTCGGACTCGTGTCGCGCCGCTCGCTCGAAGGGCTCGCCACGGCCGTACTCAAGGGCGACATGCCCGAAATCTTGCGGTTGGTCGGGCTGTTCGACAGCGCCGGCAAAGACATGCGCCGTCTGACCGTGGAACTGATGGAGCACTTCCGTCATCTGCTGGTCTACCTGTATGTCGGCGAGGCGATGTCGACGCTCGACGCCACACCCGAACAGATCCGTGCGCTATCCGAACAAGCGGCATTGGCCGACGCCGTGCGTGTGCATCAGATCGCCGACCAACTCGCTGAAATGGAGGGGCGGTTGCGCTTCGCCCTCTCGGTGCGCACGCTGATCGAGATGACGCTCATTCGTTGCGCACGTATCGCGACAGCGGTATCGCTCGAAGAGGTTCTGAGCCGCCTGAATGCGTTGCGCTCCGATGAGCCGCCGACCGTCACAAGCAAACCCGCCGCGTCTGCGACACGTCCGAACAACATCTACGACGACCCGCTGCTCAAGCAGGTGCTGGAAGAGTTTGACGGCAAGATCGTCAGTATTGAAGACGGCGACGACTAACCCGCGCTACGCGCGGAGTTAGAAGGTAGGATTTAGAATTTAGGATTTAGGAGTTCGAGTCTCTCGACCAGCGCGTGGCACAGGTTGGCTGACACCGCGGATGCGCGCTTCAAAAAGGTTTGGAAGTCCAAGGCACTGTCGCCACTCCCCGGAGCGTCACTCAACGCGCGCAGAATCAGGAAGGGCACTCCGAAGCGCGTGCAGGTATGGGCGATGGCACCACCCTCCATGTCGACGCACGCCACGCTGTCCTGAAAACGCGCGCGAATCTGGTCAAGCTGCTGCTGCGAGTGAATGAACGAATCTGAGGAACCCAACAGGCCATGGTGGCAGACCGGCGGCGAGGGCTGCTCGGCCAACACGTCTCTGAAGCACGCGAGCAATGCGGGCGCAACGCGGAAACGCGGCTCGCTGCCGAGCATCTGCCCAAAGGCCAGCCCAAGCGGCGTCAAGTCCACATCGGTGTAGACGATCTCTTCAGGCACGAGCAGGTCTAGAATATGCTGGCCGGCCTGCAAGCCGCCGGCCGTACCGGTATTGATCACGCATCCCGGCGCAAAGTCCGACAGCAACAGGGCGAGTGTGCAGGCGGCGTTGACCTTGCCGACGCCGGTCTGTGCAATCACCAGCTCCTGGTTGCCGTGGTGGGCGTGAAACAGCCGCGTGTTGAAGTGTACGCATGTTTCGTGTTGTGGAAAACACGCCAGCAGCGCCTCCACTTCCTCCTCCATCGCGGCCACGAGGGCAATCGGTTTCTTCATGCGCTTAGTTTCGTATGATCAGCGCCGGACGTCAACCCCGGGTATCGATGAACGCCGCCATGTCGTCGGTGAGGTTTTTCCAATCGGCACACAGAGGAATCACATGCCCGGTCTCGGGCAGGTCGCGAACCGACGTCGGCCCTTTGCAAGCGGTAAGCCAGTGCTGTGCGGCGGCGGTATCGACAACCGAATCCCGCGCGGCGGTCACCGCAAAAACCGGGCAGGTGAGCTGGGCGGCGCGCGGGCGGTTTTCGCTGACCAACTTAAAGAGTGCGCGGTAGACGCAGAAGGGAATGAAACGGTCGCGCGCGTATGTGAAGGCGGGATCGTCCTCGGCAACCCCGCGCACAGAAAAGGGCGATTCAAACATCGGCGAGAGGCAGAGCGCAACGCGCGCGATCGCGAACCAGACATGCGGCGGCAATAGCGGACATCGCTTGCGCGACACTTCGATAAGCGGAGCAAAGAGTGCCACGCCGTTCACCAGATCCGGCAAGCGCAACGCCGCATCCAGCGCGAGCGCACCGCCCAACGAATGGCCGACGACCCACACGGTTTCATGCGTCTCGCGTAACTGCACCAGGTCGTCGGTCACCTGCGCACGCCAGACTTCCAGCGATTGGCGGCGGGCACGCGCGACCGGCTCGGCACTGCCGGGCAGGCGCATGGCACGGCAGGTGAAGCCCCCGCCTTCCGCCAGACGGTGTGTGATACGTCGCCAGATGTAGGGCGTGTCCGCAAAGCCATGGATAAAGAGCAACGCCACGGAGCCGTCGCCGACCTGATAGGCCGCGGCACCCGGCAACAGACCGTCCGGATCGCGGTTCGCGTGTTTTTCCCAAGCCCGGTGGCGCAGCCCCACCCAGAGCCGATGGAGCAGATTCGTGCCGAGCCAAGCCGCAACAATGACCAACAGAGTGAAGAGCAGTGAACCCATGGTGGCCAGTTTATCTTCACACCCGGCCTCGGCGCAACACAAAAGGGGTTTACCTCCCGAGGGGGAACAGTCTACACTCTCGGTATGTTTGCGTTCGACCTCCATATTCACTCCTGTCTCTCTCCGTGCGGCGATCTTGATGCGTCACCGCGCGCGATCGTGCAGGCTGCCAAGGCCGTTGGGCTGAATGGCATCATGCTGGCCGACCACAATTCGTCGCGCAACTGCCCGGCGCTAGCGGAAGCTTGTCGGCGCGCGGAACTGAATTGCCTGTTCGGGCTGGAGGTCACCTCGGCGGAGGAAGTTCACGCACTGGCGGTTTTCGATACGCTGGAACAAGCGGCGGCAATGACCGAGATCTGCTATGCCGCGCTACCCAAGCGAGTGAATCAGCCCGAGGTGTTCGGCTATCAGGCGGTAGTAGATGCCGACGACAACGTAGAAGAGTTGGAGTGGCGGCTGCTGAGCGCACCGACCCGCCTGACGTTACGTGAGGTGGGTAAACACATCCATGAACTGGGCGGTCTCTTCATTGCGGCGCATATCGACCGCGCAGTATTCAGCGTGACCTCGCAACTCGGCGGCCTCTTCGGTGATGAGGGCTTCGATGCAGTGGAGCTGACCCGATACGCAAATCTGGAGGAGTGGCGCGATAAGACGCTCGGGCTGCCGGTGATCCGCTCATCCGATGCCCACCATCCCGACGCCATCGGCATCATCTGGAGCGAGGCCGACCTTTCGGTTTTTTCGACACAGGCATTGAAAGCGGCATGGGGTTGTTAGTTCATTAGTGCATTAGTGTTACCGTGGATTTGAGCGTTGAAAGTTGAACGTTGAGCGTTGAGCGTTTCTCTGCTTCCCCCCGCGCCTAACAATTTGCTAGACTAGCGTCATTAAACGTGAGTGAAGCGTTTCCATATTTGACGGCGGCGGTCCTGAGCGACACCGGTTGCCGCCGCGAAAACAACGAAGACGCGGCGGTGAGCCTGCTGCAGTGCGGTGTCTTCGCGGTGGCCGACGGCATGGGTGGCGCGGCGGCTGGTGAGGTCGCCAGCCAATGTACCGTAGAGGCTATCCACACTGCCTTTACGCAATCGCCGGACGCACCGTTCGCGCTGACCGCCGAGTCCTCGGCATGGTTGCTGACACGCGCGGTCAACGACGCCAGCCGAGCAATCAAGGCCTATGCGGCGGACCACGGTTTCGCGGGATCAGGCACGACTGTCGTGGTGCTGGTGTTCGATCGTGCCACGCCCACGCGGGCCTGTGTGCTGCATGCTGGCGACAGCCGCGCCTATCGTTTCCGCGATGGCCTGTTGAGCCAGTTGACCGCTGACCATTCGCTGGCGGCTGCGGCCGGCGTTACCGTGGAAGAGAGCCTGCCCATGCGCTTCCGCGGGGTCATCACGCGGGCGGTCGGTCTGGCGCCGGACGTCGAACTGGAGCGGACATCACTCGCCGTGCGACCGAACGACCTGTATCTGCTCTGCACGGACGGCCTTTCGAAGATGGTGTCCGACCCGCAACTTGCAGCCTTGTTGGTCCGCGAGGGTGACCGGCCCTTAGAGGAATTGGCGCAGACGCTGATCGACCACGCGCTACAGGCCGGCGGCGAGGATAACGTCTCGGTGCTACTGGTCCGCGTAGCGAATCATTTGCCGCCGGCCACGAACACACCCCTGCCGCGTCAAACCCGCTTGTTTGAAAAAGAGCTTCGGTCTCAATCCATGGAGGACGCTCCGTTGCATGACATCATCCGAAAATGCCTCAGCCACGATGCACACCCGCTGGTGCAATTCATCAAATACGGAATCGTCGGCGGTATGGCGACAGGCGTACACATCATCACCTTTTTCCTGTGTGGCTGGTTTCTGCTGCCGTGCCTGACGCAAGACGATATTGTTGTCCGGTTGCTGGGGTTGACCGCGCCCGAACTCACCCAGTCCGTACGCGCTTGGAATGCCGGCTTCTGCAACGCAATCGGCTTCGTCCTGTCGAACACCTTCTGCTATCTGCTCAACCGTCTGTTCGTCTTCAAGCCCGGCCGCCACCACTGGATCATAGAATTCCTGCTTTTCTTTGCGGTCTCCGGCATCAGCATGGTATTGGGCACCGCGATCCAGACCTTCCTGATCACGCAGTCGGGGATCCAGACGACCCTCGCCTTTGGCGCCAACATTATCTGCGCACTGTTCATCAACTACGCGATGCGCAAGTTCGTGATCTTCAAAGGCTGATCGTCCGCACTACATCAGGCTGAGCGCGTCAACATCGATCGCCAGTGTGACATCGGCTGTCGGTCGTAGATTGGCCAGCAACGCACGCAGCGGGCGTGTTATGGCGTACACGGTCGGTGCGCGTAGCAAAAGCTGATAGCGGTAGTGATCCTTAGCTTTGGCGAGCGGCGCCGGACAGGCTTCGGAAAGCTTTACGGAGGCATCGGCCAGCGCACGCCGCAACTCACGCTCGACGCTCTCGGCCACGAACCTCACCTTGGTTTCGTCGGGACCTTTGAAGGTGACGCACACCAGGCGCGTGTAGGGCGGATAGCCGCCGGATTTGCGCTCAGCCAATTCGACCGCCGCGAACGGCGCGAAACCTTCGTCGGAAGCGGCCGCCTGCACGGCCGGATGGTCAGGCGAGAAGGTCTGCACATAGACCTCGCCCGGCAGTTCGGCGCGTCCCGCACGCCCCGAAACCTGCGCCAACAACTGATAGGTGCGTTCCGCCGCGCGGAAATCCGGCATGTGCAGACTGGTGTCGGCCACCAGCACGCCGACCAGCGTAACATTGGGGAAGTCGAGTCCCTTGGCGATCATCTGCGTACCGATCAAGATATCCGCGCGCCCGCTCTTGAAGGTCGCCAACAGTTCGTCGTGACTGTTCTTACGCGTCGTCACATCCGCATCCATGCGCAGCAACCGCGCCTGCGGGAGACAGCGCTTGAGGGCGCTCTCCACCCGCTGCGTGCCGAAGCCGGAGAACTTGAACGCCGGGTCACCGCATTCCGGGCACACATCGGGCGGCGGTCGCCAGCCACCGCAGATGTGGCAACGCAGGCAGGTGTCGGCCTGATGATAGGTATAGGCTACACTGCACGAGGGGCACTCGGCCACCGCGCCGCATTGGGGGCAGATCAGCGAGGTAGCATAGCCACGGCGGTTGAGAAAAAGGATCGACTGCTCGCCACGCTCCAGACGCAACTTGAGCGCCTCCAGCAGGACATCGGAGAAGATCTGGACATGGCCGGTCTTGGCGGTCTCGACGCGCATATCAACGATATGCACGCACGGCATAGGACGCCCCGCCACGCGCTGCGTCAGATGCGCCGCAACATACTTGCCCTTTTCGACATTGAGCCAGCTCTCCATCGCGGGCGTGGCACTGCCGAGCACCACAGCGCAACGCTCCATCCATCCGCGCATCACCGCCACGTCACGCGCATTGTAGCGCGGTGCCTCATCCTGCTTGTACGAGGGTTCGTGCTCCTCGTCCACCACGATCAGTCCCAGATTCTGAACTGGCGCAAAAACGGCTGAGCGCGGCCCCACCACCACCGCCGCCTCACCGTTGCGGATGCGATGCCACTCGTCATAACGTTCGCCGTCGCTCAAAGCGCTATGCAGTACCGCAATGCGCGCGCCAAACCGCGAGGCGAAACGCTGCACAGTCTGCGGCGTGAGGGCGATTTCAGGCACCAGCACAATCGCGCCCAATCCGCGCTGCAACACGTGAGCAATCGCCTGCAGATAGACCTCAGTCTTGCCAGAACCAGTCACACCGAAGAGCAGCACCGGCTTGGGTGGCAAGTCGGGAGCGCGGGCGTCCCCGCCCGCGTCAACCGCCGCAATGATCAGTTTGAGGGCGGCGGCTTGCTCGGGCATAAGCGGCAGGGGACGCGTAGGCAGTATGGTGCGGTTGGCGAGCGGGTCACGCCGCATCTGGCGCGCCTCGATCACGGCGGCTCCCTTTTCGGCCAGCGTCTTGAGCGTCTGTGCCGTGCAGGCAAACTCGCGTGTCAGGCCATACAGCCAACCGCCGCCCACGCGGCGCAGGTTGGCGAGCAGCTCCGCTTGGCGCGGCGTGAGGTCGAAGTCTCCCTCACACGGTGTGACATAGAGGCGTTCTTTGGGCTTGACTGTACGGCTGCGTACGGCGGCGGGAAGCATGCAGCGCAGCGCCAATTCGAAGGTCGTGCAGGTGTAATCGGCCATCCAGCGCGCCAACTCCAGCAACACCGGCGAAAGAAACGGCGTCTCATCCTCAATCGCAAGGATCGTGCGCAGCCGCCGGGCGGCGGGAAGGCTAGGCAGATCGGACTGATTGAAGAGATCAGGAACAGCGGGAGCCGCAGGTGTCTCTGCTGCAAGTTCCACCACATAGGCTGAGAGCGTGCGGCCACCAAAAGGCACACGCACGCGCTGCCCTACGGCCAGACGCGGTGCCAACTCGTCCGGCACCCGGTAGTCGAAGAGTTGTCCGACGGAGACTTCTGTGGCCACGCGCGCGATCATAAACAGGGTTTTCCCCAAAAAAAAGGGAGCGGCGAACCGCTCCCTCTTCTCAAAAGTCCTACCAACGTCAGCCTTATTTTCCTGCCGAAACGCTGGACTTGGGAGTCAGATACTTCATCTGCGCAGACTGCGACTGCAGGGTTGTGTCAAACTGCTGGTTGTTATAGACAACGCGCAGGTCACGATAACGCGAACGGCCCTTGAAGATCGCGCCGCCCTTGCGCACCATCACGAAGCCCTTGTCCGAAAACGGCTTGGGATCAGACGTGGAGAAGCTGATCTTGGTGGTCGCCTTCGAATCGTCGTATTTCGCGACCAGCGTGCTGGCGTCCACGTTACGCGTCACCAGAATCGGGATGATATCCGCCCACTCGTCACGCATGTTGCAGATGATCGTCCACATGTTGTACTGCTCTTCCAGCTTGTTTTTGCCGCAGGAAGGAATGCCCGCACCAGCCAGCTTGGAGTAGTCGAAACCCTCAGCAACCGGGCTCCACTCTTGCGTGCCCAGATTATCTTCGTCATAAATATAGGCAAAGTACTTGGTACTGTCGGACGATGCTGCCTTACGCTTCGTGTCATCTTCGGAGAGGTCACCAGAGGCATCCGACATCTCATCCGGCCAGACACTGCCCAAACCCAGCGGCTCGCGCTCCATGTTTGCGGAAGTGATCGCCACAAAGATGTCTTTGCCGCGGGTGCCGACGGCCGCCATATTGGCGGACATCACCGCATTGCCGATCGCGGGGAAAAGCGCTGCGGAAAGAATGCCGAGAATCCCGATTACAACGAGCAACTCGACGAGGGTGAAACCTTGGTTTTTATGCATAGTCATTTCCGTCTCCTTCACGCAGCCGGTCCACGGACTGCCTTAAATCGATTGAAGATACACACATTATGCCACCCGCTTGCAAGGAGGTCAAGTACGGGAGTGAAAAATTTTGGCCATTTTTTTGACTGCCGCCGCAACCAGATAAGCGACAATCGCGAATTCGACGATTGTGGCACCGGGCGGCCAACCGGGGCCGTAGCTGAGTGCCAGTCCCAGCAGGCTGACTCCCGCCCCGATACCGACAGCCACCACCATCATCCGGTCGAGGCGCCGCGTGAGCAGACCGGCCGTCGCCGCCGGCAAGGTCAACAGGGCGACGGCCAGTAAAATCCCTGCCACGCGCACCAGTAGCACCACGGTCAAGGCGGTCATCACGTAGTAGATCACCTCGTAGGGCATCGTAGCAACGCCACGCAAACGAGCCAGATCGGCGTTGAAGGCAATCGCCAAAAAGCGGTTGTAACAGACGGCCATGACCATGATCAGCAGAAGATCGGCAACCAGCATCCAAAGCAAATCCGCATCAGAAACCAACAGGATCGACCCGAACAGATAGCTCATCAGATCATCCTGATAGCCCGGTGTCGCGGCCACACAGGAGACGCCCAGCGCCATGCCGCCGGTCCAGACCGCACTCAGGACGGTGTCAGAACGGTGCCGACCACGCTGCGTCAGCCAGACAAGCAACAGGGCGGCCGCGACGGCCGCCAACGTCGCGCCGGCCATGGGCGGCAGCCAACCGATCCCGAACCGCCGCTCCAGCAGGCGCGCTGCTCCCAATCCGGCCAACACGCTATGGGAAACCGCTCCGGCCAGATAGGTTGAGCGTCGCACGACTACCAAGCTACCCGTCACGCCCGCCGCGACCGCCGCGAGCAGGGCCGCCACAACGGCGTTGCGGAGGAAGGGATACTCCCAAAGGTCTTGGAAAAAGTGAAGCATCGAGAGATTCGATTGGGTCTAACGCGGGCGGAGCCCGCAACCCAAGTTCATTAGTTAATTAGTTTGTCCGGGAGCGCACTGCCCCAAAAAACCTTCGTGCCTCTGTGAGAGAAAAACAGAACCATGAAACACATGAAACTTCATGAAAATTGAAGCCTTTCCTTTGCGTTCTCTGCGTTCTTTGCGGCCATTTATGTAGCCATGCCTATTCGATTCGCGACAATTCGCATCATTCGCGGTTAAAAATCCGTCGCCATGCCACCCAAAAACATCTGCGTAATCTGTCATCTGTGGATGTAAAAAACCGAGCCATGCCCCAAAAACCTCTGCGTCTCTGCGCCTCTGCGTTAAACAAACAATTTGTTTTTGCGCTTGCCGAGCCGTAAGGCACTCATCAATCGGCTTGCTTTGCCTGCGGCTCCAGCCGCTTCAGACCGCGCAGGTAGGGATGCAGCGCCTCGGGCAGCAGTACCGATCCGTCGGCCTGCTGACACTGTTCGAGGATCGCGATGATCAGCCGCGGCAAGGCCACGCCCGAACCGTTGAGGGTATGTACCAAACGCGTCTTACCGCTAGCGTCGCGGTAGCGGCAGTTCAGACGGCGCGCCTGAAAATCCTCGAAGTTGGAGCAAGAAGAGACTTCCAGCCACCCCTGCTGACCCGGTGCCCACAGTTCAATGTCATAGCACTTGGCAGCCGAGAAGCTGATGTCACCCGAGCAGAGTTCCAACACACGGTAGTGCAGACCCAGGCTGGTGAGCACTTCTTCAGCATTCGCCACCAGCGTCTCCAACTCGTCGTAGGAGGTCTCCGGCTCTACGAACTTGACCATCTCGACCTTGTCGAACTGATGCACGCGCAGGATGCCGCGCGTCTCTTTGCCGGCCGAACCGGCCTCACGCCGGAAACAGGGGGTGTAGGCGGTGAGATAGATCGGCAACGGACGATCGAGAATCTCGTCGCGGAAGTAATTTGTGACCGGCACCTCGGCGGTCGGAATCAGCCAAAGGTCATCGACCTCGCAGTGGTACATGTCATCAGCCATTTTCGGAATCTGGCCGGTGCCGCGCATCGAGGCGCTGTTGACGATGAAGGGCGGCAGCATTTCGGTGTAGCCGTGGCGTTCAGTGTGCATGTCCAGCATGTACTGAATCAGCGCGCGCTGAAGTCTGGAACCCGCGCCCAGCATCAACGGGAAGCCCGACCCGGTGATCTTAGCACCGCGCGGCAGATCGAAGAGTCCGAGCCGCTCGCCAAGCACGATGTGGTCCAACGGCTTGAAGTCGAATGTCGGCGGCTCGCCCACGATCCGGACGACGCGGTTGGCTGAGGCGTCCGGACCGGTCGGGATGGTCGCGCACGGCACGTTGGGGATCAACAGCATGGCCGCTTCGAGGTCGGACTCGATCTCACGGAGCTGCGTGTCGAGCGCCGTGATCTGATCGCCGATCGCGCGCACATCGGCCTGCACCGCTGCGGTGTCTTGACCGGCTTTCTTCAGAGTACCGATCTCTTTAGACCGGCTGTTGCGCAACGTCTTCAACTCGTCGGCCTTCGTGACCAAGACGCGCCGTTGCGCGTCCAGATCACGCGCACGCTCGGCCCATTCGAGCGACGCTCCACGCCGCTGCAAGCCCTCGGTCACTTCGTCGAAATTCTCGCGGATCCGCTTGATGTCTAACATGGCATACCCTCAAAGGTTAATGAAACGTAGAGAGGATAACCCTTTTAGACGGCGATGCGCAAGCCTCTACGTTTTAATAAACGCTTGTGGCAGCAACGCACCCACGGTAGTCGCAACGCTCCGTCCGCCGGTGAGACGCGCATAAAAGACCGGCATGTCCGGTGCGCAGAACTCCGCCAGCACCTGACGGCAGGCTCCGCACGGCGCGGCAGGTGTCTGGTCGCCCCCCACCACCGCCAATGCCGCAAATTCGCGCACGCCGTCGCTGACTGCCTTGACGAGAGCCGTGCGCTCCGCGCAAAGGGTCAGGCCGAACGAGACGTTCTCGACATTGCAGCCGGTGATGATCTGTCCTTCGCGCGTCAACAACGCCGCCCCCACCGGATAGTTCGAGTAAGGGCAATAAGCATGCGCCGCCGCCTCACGCGCCGCCGCGATTAAATTCCGCCGTATACGAGCGTCCACAGTCACAGTCATTCTCCGTTATGCGGGACCGTCTCTTCAACCACCAATTTCCGCCCGGCTGGTGCCGTCGCATCGAGCTGCACCGCAGCAGCGGCCTCCTGCAACAGCGCCTCAGCGCGTGCGGCGTCGCACGCCAGCAACCGCATCAAAGGCTGGCCGCGCGCGACCGTCTCACCGGCCTGCACCAACCGATCGACACCGGCCGCCGGATCAATCACATCATCGGTGGTGGTACGCCCGCCGCCCAATTGCAGCACCACGCGCCCGATCTGCTGCGCGTCAACATCGGTGACGATCCCGTCTCGCGGCGCGGGCACCTCCACCACCGCGCCGGGCTGCGGCAGGTGCAGCGGGTCGTCAATCACGCGCGCATCGCCGCCGTGTGCCTCGACCATGCGGCGGAACACATCCAACGCACGGCCGTCGTCCAGTCGCGCGGCCAGTTCGCGCCGCGCCGTCGTGCGGTCGGCCATCACGCCGCCGCGCTCGCACATCAACGCGGTCAATTCGATCATCAGCATACGGGTGTCCGCCGGGCCGCCGCCTTTGAGCGTTTCAATCGCCTCAGCCACCTCGACGGCATTACCGACCGCGCGGCCCAGTGGCTGCGTCATATCGGTGATCAGCGCACCCATGCGACGCCCCAACGCCCCACCAACCTGCAATAGACTGTGCGCCAACTCACGTGCCTCGTCGAGCGTCTGCATAAAGGCAGCGCGTCCGCATTTGACATCGAAGACCAGCGTATCGGCACCCGCTGCGAGCTTTTTGGACATGATGCTGGCGGTAATCAGCGGGATGCTGGGAACGGTACCGGTCACATCGCGCAGCGCGTAGAGTTTTTTATCGGCCGGGGCCAAACTCGCGGTCTGGCCAGTGATCGAACAGCCGACTTCGGC
>DUPH01000158.1 GCA_012838435.1 Lentisphaerota bacterium
AAAACCTTCGTGTCCTTCGTGTCTTCGTGTGAGAAAAAACCGAGCCATGCCCCCCAAAAGACCTCTGCGTTCTCTGCGGCTATTCTGCGGCAATCTCGAAACTGCGGATCGAATTGCGCCGCCAGAAATCTGTGAATGCCTTTTGAAACTTCGTCATGTCGATGTTTTCGAAAGCTGTTTCCGTGGCGGTGGCAGCGTTCTTTGTGGCGGCCAAACTGTTCAGGTATGCGTCGAGAATACCGGCGTAGGCATCCAGTTTTTCCTCTGGAACGCCTCGGCGCAAGAAGTAGATTAGAGCCCAAGCGGTAGTGTAGTTGAGCGTGCGTTGTTCCTTAGAGCTTTTGTAGAAGTCGTTATACTCGTATTTAAGCAGTTTCGGTATCAACGCCGCCGCAGCATCCAGATTGCGTCCCAGATGATTGGCGCGCGAGTTCTCGGATATCGTGATGCGTCCCCGGCTGCCAACTTGAGCGGCTTCGAAGAAACAGGCATGCCCTTCGTTGTACCACACAGCGTTGGGGATCATGTTGCAGGCATAGAAGAGGTATTGGTGGAAGCTTTCGTGCGTGATGACGTTCATCGTTTGCTCGCGCTCCTTGTCCTGCGCAAGGATCACCAGTTCGCGCCGCATCGGCGACCAAAGTCCGACACTCCATTCATGGCTTTCACCCACATACTGCTTGTAAGCCTCCGATTCTTGGTAGATACGTACGACGCTGACGTCGGTGTTGTCGGTAAATGGCGGTATCAAGCGCATGAATGCGTTGCGCAACACCGGCATGTTCTTTTGCAGATCACGCACCAGAGCCTTGCCCGCTGCACTGCGTATGTCCGAAAGAAAGATATATTCGGGCGTCTCGGCATACCACCACCCTTTCATGTTGGCGATGCTCTTACGCGCGGCCGTACGGCTGGGATGTTCCGGTATGTTCGCCGTAGGCGGAACGGGCGGTTTGATCGCTGTTTTCGTTGCAGCGGCGGGCAGGCTTGATCTCGGCAAGGCCGCAACATTCGCCAGAAACTGGGTTTCAAAATCTTTGCGGGTTTTGCTTTTTGGGGTGCCGTCATCGATCTTGACCACGACGCAAAACCAGTCCGACGGCATGGTCTTACCGTTCGGCAGACGGGTCTTGGCGCGAAAGGCATAAACCAAGGTAAAGGCTTCCTCCACCGGGAAGAACAACGCATGGGTCAGGTTGAATCCGGTGCGCAGATTCTCCGGCTGAAGCGGGGTGCAGCCGGAAAAGTCTGTGACCCACGCTGTCAGGGATGCATTGTTCTCAGGATCAAACTCCGTGGCCGGGTCGGCCATCGCCGTTTCGAACGCATCACGCGGAACATGTTTTGTGTCCATTTCGATGCGTGGCAACAGACGCGAGGCCCGCCCGATGATCATCACGTTCCCCGCGTTATCGCGCCATTGTCCGACATTTTGCGTGGCGTACCAAAGCTCGTACGCATCGAACCTGTCTTGCTTGTAACTCTCGCCGTCACGCGTGAACGTATAGGTGTAGGTCTTGTGCGTGGGTAGCGGTTCCGGCACCGACCCACCGAGCACACGCATCCGCAAGCCGATCTCAGGATAGTTTTTGTCAGCACGGAATGAAGGCGCCGACAGTACTGGTATCGCCACTACCGATGCCAACAAGAGCATGTAAACCAAGCGCGTAAAAAACTGATCGTAAACAAGCATGATGCACCTCGCCTTTTGTTGAAAGTCTTTTGCAAAATCCCTTGCTTGCAGGTGTGGTACGGGCATCTTGCCCGTGTTTCATGGGCGAGACGCCCATGCCACGAGGGGTTGTGCAAGAGCCTTGTCGTGGAACGCCCGTAATAATAAGAACCTTCCGCCGGAGAAACCATCAAAAAGAGAATCTGAACTATCGCACTATCGAAAACACCAACAGGGCATCGCCATGGCGGATGTAGAGCCGTCCACCGGCGATCACCGGATGGGGCCAATGCGCACCATTGCCGCGATCGATCTTCACGGTGCCGACCAGTTCACCGCCATCCGGCCCGGCTCGAACCAGTCCCACCACGCCCTTCGACCCATAGCAGCTCTTGCTCCATTCCTCTCCGTAGGCTATCCGTTGTTGCAGGTTGCCATCGAGGTCGAACACGGAAACGAAGCCCTCCTTGCTGCCCCGGGGTAAGCCCATCGCGTAAATCCTGCTGTCGACCACGGTCACCGAGGAATAGCCGTCTCCCAGCCCATCCGCCACCCACAGCCGCTTGGGGCCGTTTTCACCCCAGGTTTTCAGAAGACCGGTCTCCGGCGAGTGGCCGTCCCGATTCAACCCGCGCCATTGGGGGCCAGTCCGCGCCAAGACCAACAACCACCAGACCAAGGAGCACGCCAAGCATCGCCAGACATCGTTTCATGTCGTCCGCTTGCATCGTCAGATTAACCGCACGCACAGGCTAGTTGTTGGGTGATATACCTCTCCCGTTCTTCCAAGAGCATCAACTGTTCCTGCTTCGGTTCGAGTCCGTGATTGTGCGTCTGGAGGTTCGCCGGAAAATTGAATATCAGTGCCTCAACCACTGATCTGCGGTTTTCAATCTTGCCACCGGAGTGATAGAAATGATCTCTGGTCACCACATTGAACTTTCCCCACAATTTATCGATGAATGGATTGGCTCTGTAGTCATTATGGTGCCACGTGGACATGATAAACCGAGCAGGGGTTACCGAAAGTAGCTCATACAACTGGTATTCGTCGGCTTCCGTCCACCCGCTGTAATAGTCAACATACCTTCCTATATATGGGGGGTCGCAATAAATAATATCATCCGCTGTTGCCTCCGTAATGATCTCCTCGAATGAAGCTACGCGAAATACCCAGTCAGGCTTCATCAGGCACGCAACATTGCGAACCTGATTCACTATCTTGGTGATATATGCTGGAGCAAATCGCTCCGGTTTTTGGCAAAAGGGAATATTCCATTCTCCCTTGCGGTTGAAACGCATCATCCCATTAAAACCTGCTCGTGACAAAAATAGAAAGTCCAGAGGGTCAAACTGCTTGTTGAAACGATCTCTGACCACTCGGAAATGCGCATACCCCTGCTCTGCCGCGCTCTCCAATAGCTTCCCTTCCCGCTCCAAAAACACCCGTACGGATGTTGGCGTAATGCGCCCATTACTGACTGCCTGGTAAAAGCCGATTATATGGGGGTTGATGTCGCCGAGCAACGCTCGGCGGAATCCAGAGTTAAATGCTACAACACCTGTTCCGAGAAAGGGCTCAATCCAACGGCCTTTTACTGCGGGGACGAGAGCCTGAATCCAAGGAACGAGCTTTGTCTTGATCCCCTGACTTTTGATTGGTGGAACTAAAATTCGCATCCGGCCTCTCCTTTCCCGTTCTTTTCTTTGTCTTGATCTCGACGATCTTGGATTTGTCTCCCTTTTTAAACTCCAGAAAATCTGAAATTGACTTGATGGGGACTGCTTTCCTTTTTTTGATCATCGTAGTAACACCATAATTCATCCAATATTCATCGAACCATTCCTCTCCCAACTTGGAAAAAACGCCGTTACCCGCGAGAATATCATCGATGTACGTAATAGAGCCTATATTGGCAGTGTTGCCGGAACCCTGTTTATCACTGGCCAGCTTCCATTTTTCGCAAGCAAAAAATTTGAAGTCCTTTACGACAGAGGCGATGGAACGGAGGTTGTCGACCGCCGTAACCTTATACTTTGCCCCTGTTTTGTTTTCCTCATCTGCCAACTCTCTTACCCGGATGATTTCCGTCTCGTCAATATCCTTTGCTTCTGCTCGGGTGTAGATGATACCAAGGCAGAAATGGCCAGAATATTGAGCATACGGAAATTGAATGTTTTTTGTTGACGTGCGCTCCCCGAAATAAGCGCCATGGCTACCAAGCGTGAACCCGTTAACATGACCCGGGAAGTTAGGATCCCGATACGTTGTTTTTAAATCAACGGCAAACTTGACTGTTTGATCGTCGTTTTTGACGAAACTGAAATCTGGATACCAATTCTGGCATTCTGCAAGAACAATCGAGTAACCATTATTCCGGGCAAACTGGAGAATACGGGGAAAAAGATGGATTTCAAGAACCTTGGAAATGATTTTTGTGTCAGAACTGATTGTATAGATGTTTTTGAATATGTCTATAAACCCTTTGACAGTCCATTGCCCGTCCTCGCTGGCAACATAACTTCCTAACTCTTTGACGAAGTCAGAAAGTGCTTTCGCGAACGCCTCCTTATCGGCGGGGCATGTTTTCTTGTTTGCCATCATTTTTCCCTATCCTGAGGTCTTGACGCGCTAACGCGCTGAGCGTTACGTGGCTACGACCGCGGCCTCATCCACATCGTCTCTTCCTACGTTCAACTTCCAATTCCCGGCCCCCAAGTATAGCCCATCGGAACTTGGAATTCACTCGCAATTTCCTCCCACTTGAATGTTAGTGGTTGGGAGTTGAACGTTGGAGCGCTTTTCTCACCCGATGATTTTGCCGCCTTTTTTTGTAACTCCTTCCAGTTGATCCAGCACCTCCATCAAGCAGCGCTTCCTACGGTTTTTCGCCCGCAGTTCGGCGATCAGCGCGGTCCATTCAGGCTCCCGACCCAAACGGACGTACACCGCCTTCATTTTTTCGAGATAGCCTTCCGCGACCTCATAAGCCGCCGGATTGACTTGCGCAATCGCTCCCTCCGCCAGTCGTCGCCAAATGTCCAGAGCGGCGTCGGGGTGCGTCTCCTGCACCGCCTGCGCCACGGACGTTTCCAGTCCGCCACAATAGCTGTATCCCGGGCCGAAAACACCTCTGGGGGCGCGCGCCAGCCACGCCAGCGCGTCGTCATGGCGCTTTTCATGGAGCGCGATCTCAATCAACACATGACTATCGGGGAAAATCGAGTACCTCTTTCTGCTTTTTACAGTATCCACCCCCGTGTCGGGCAGGGGCCATTGCGATTTTTGTTCTCGGACTGCAGGTGCGGCGCTTTTGCGTCCGCGCGCGCCTCTGGCCTTTGGGGGATCGGGCGGACAATCCGGTCGTATCCCTGTCTCCAGCCAGCGCAACACGCCGGCGCGCACCGTCTTCCAGAGACCGAGCGGCGCGGTTGCCTTTTCAAGGTCTTTGTACGCAGCCAAACTCGGAGCGTCAAAAAACTCGGCCGCGCATAATGCCGCGACAAGCGGGCGGTCTTTTTTTTGCCGCGCACGTTCGTGAAGCCGCTGCCTCAGCTCTTGCGCAATGCCCGGCCACTTTTCCAGAGTTGCCGCGATTCCTTGGCGACACCACATTTCGGCCTCGTCGTGCAAGCCCAGCGACGAGAGATGATCGACCAACTGGGTGTAGCACTGCGTGAACGCCACCTCGCGCCGCAGCAGGTCAGTTATTTCGTCTGTGCGTTCAGCCCGCGCCAGCGCGTCGTACGCAGCGTCCATGATCTGCCCTCGCTCATACCGTGCGGAATACGAGTCGGCGTCTGCTTTTGAACCGGGCTTGCCTTGCGGCACTGGCGGCACCTGCTTCAGCAGGTTGTCCGCCACTTCCGACCAGACGGCAGCCGGAAAGGTCTCGTCATCCTGCCACAGGCTCGGCAGTCCGTCGAAAAAGCCGTAGTCATCTTGCATTAGCGCGCGTTGTTCCCACAGCAACTTGTCCGCATCCGACATCGACGACCGCGCCAGTGCGCGGAACACGATATCCATGCAGCTTGCCACCTCCTGCCCCGTCTCGCCCTCGTCGTCGGACTGGCTGATCTGACTCAATCCGGCGGCGACGAGTTCTTCGCCCAGCGCAACAACCTCGTCGGCATGACCCGTCTTGAGCAGCGCCTCCAAGCGCTCGCGCACAGGCGTATAGTCCGGGGTGTATGACTCATGCGACCAGTGCCGGCTCCAGCCGGGCTCGGCCGAGGCCTTCGTAATGGCACGGCGAGCCGATTTCACGAGCCCCGCCACATCCGCGACCGCCACTTCCGCCTGATCTGTCAATCGCTTCCTCAGCGCAGGAAACGCGACCATCGCATCTTTGATAACGCTCAGCAACTCGTCCTTGGACAGTCGCCTCAGATAGACATCCACCACGTCTTTTTTCTCTGCCCGTCGTGGCGGAGGCGCGACCTCATCCACATCGTCGTCATCCTCAAAGTCGTCAAAGTCCGCAAGCTCTTCCAGGCGCTCGTCATCGGCTTCTGCGACGGGTACGCTTTTCCTCGCTTTCACCGCCTCAAGATAGACCAATATCGTAGCGACCGCGTGCTTACATGCTGTACCATAGGGACAGGTGCAGACCGAGTCCGGTTTGCCCTTCTGCGGCAGGCTGACGACGGTCGCGTACTGCTCACTACCGTTGACCCAGGCAAGCAACCGACCATCCGCCGTCACACACAGATCCTCGACATTCCCGCGATACGACTTCCCTCGCGCGACCACCCGCGATCCGGCCCAGGCGTTCAGATCCTCCCAGGTGAGATCCTCAAATTTGATGTCTGACATAACCTTCTCGGCCAAGTTGCAGTTGATTTCGATGCCGATCCCGATAGCGATAGCGATCCCGAAAAAACTCCTAAATCCTAACTCCTAAATTCTCCCTGCCTAGCGCTCGCGCGCAAGCGCGCTGAGCGTTTCGTGGCTGCTGTCGCTGCAGGGACGCAGGATATAGGTGTAGTCGAACGGCTGGGCGCGCAGGATGTATTTCTCCAGCGGGATCGGGCCACAACTTGCGCCGCCCAGGCCGGTCTGGCCGACATCCAGCGCCAGGCAAACCTCTGGACGCGGACGAAGCGGGTTGTAAATGCGCTCCATGCCGTTGCGGTGACGCGCGCCTTCGAGATCCTCGGAGGTGTAGTGCAGCGCGGTCACGAAGAACGGCTTGGGGAAGGTGATGTGCACACCGCGACCGGAACGGTCGGTGAATGCCACCCAGCGCACGTCGCTCTTGCCGCCGCACTCTTGCGGCCGCACGTACGGCACGTACTGCTCGGTGACAGTCGAGGTGTAGAAGCCGATGTCACTGCCGGAGTTGCGGTCCACGTAGTTCTCCCACGGGCCGCGACCGTAATACGCCATCTGCTCCAGCGCGCCGTCCAACATCAGCCGCACGCCCATGCGCGGCAGCACCGGCAGCTTGCCGGCAGGGGTGACGGTGTTGCGCACGCGGATCGTGCCGTCGCCGCTTACGCGGTATTCAGCGACGTGCGTAAAGCGTCCGCTCTTAAAGCCGCACGCTTCGACGGTCGCCGTGACGGTCACCGTGCTGTCGTCCTGACGCGTCACGACAAGTGGGCGCACATGGTAGCCCATCTGGGTCAGGCCGGATTCAAAATAGTCGTTGCGCAACCAGCGCCCCCACTGGTTGTCGTTGTCCACGAAGGCGCGGAAGGTGTTGAGGCGCGGACCGCGCACAACGCCTGCGGCGTCTTCGAGGATCGTCTTTCCGTTGTAGACCAGACGCGAGAGCGTGCCCGAGGCGCGGCTGAAGACCGCTTCAAAGCGGCGGCCGCGCAGCGTGACGCATGCGTCGTCGAAGGTCAGCTTCAGCGCCGGGATTTTAGCGGGCTTGGACGCAGCGACGGGGGTGGCAGCCGGCTTGAACGCCAGTTGACTGGCCGCGATCTCATGACCCTTCTCGGCCCACAGCGTCGACTCGCGCAGATGGAAGCTCACGCGATAGAGATATTCCGCGCCCGGCAGGGGTTGGATCGCCGGCACCGGCACTTCTACGTTCTGGCGCGTAAGCGGTGCGATGCTCAGTGCGCCCAGCGAACCGCTTGCAATCTCTTTGCCGTCACAGGCTAGCGACCAGCGTGCGTCGAAGTCGGCGGCATCGGTGAAGGCGAAGCGGTTCCACACTTCGACGCTGCCGGTTGCCGCGTTCTCAGCCGAGACCACCAAATTCTGGTGGACGCGCTTGACCTCGATCAGCTTGGGCGTCACTTGGCGATCCGGGGTGATCACGCCGTTGCAGACAAAGTTCCCGTCGTTGGGCTTGTCGTCAAAATCGCCGCCGTACGCCAGATAGCGCTCGCGTGTGCCGTCAGGGAGTACGCGGTCGGTGTACTTCCAGATCGCCTGGTCGATCCAGTCCCAGATGCAGCCGCCCGAGAGCGATTCACTGGAGTAGAAGGCTTCCCAATACTCTTTGAAGTTGCCCAGCGCGTTGCCCATCGAGTGCGCGTACTCGCACAGGAAGAAGGGCTTGGCCGTGTTTTTGCCGCGCTCGTATAGCCAGTCGACGGTTGGGTACATGTGGCTGTCGACATCGACGATCTCGTTGGCGCGCTCGTAGTGTACCGGACGCGTGGGGTCCAGCGCCTTGACGGCGTCGTAGGCCACCTTGAAGTTTTTGCCGGGGCCGGCCTCATTGCCGAGCGACCACATGAAGATCGAGGGGTGGTTCTTGTAGTTCTCAACGTGGTTGACGTTGCGCTCGACGTGCGCTTTCTCCCACGATTCCACGTGGCTCAGCGACTCTTTTTCGTAGCCCATGCCGTGCGACTCGACATTCGCCTCGCCGACCACGTAGAGGCCGTAGCGGTCGCAAAGCTGGTACCAGTAGTAGTGGCAGGGATAGTGCGCCGTACGGACGGTGTTGATGTTGTTCTGCTTGAACATCAGGATGTCTTTGAGCATCTCTTCGCGCGATATCGTGCGCCCGTTCTCCGGAGTGGTCTCGTGACGGTTGACGCCCTTGAACTTGATGGCCTTGCCGTTGAAAAGGAGCTTGCCGTCGCGGATGTCGACGCGGCGGAAGCCGACCTTGCAGGTACGCACGTCCTGCGAGCCGTCATCGGCAAAGAGGGTGAGAACCAGCGTGTAAAGGTAGGGATCTTCCGCCGACCAAAGGCGCGGCGACAACTTCTGATCGGGCGGCGTTTCGCAACGCGCGACAACGTCGGCACCATCGGCTGTCAACGCGAACTTCAGCTCAGGCAACATAGCGACGCGACTGAAGGCGGCGTCAAAGAGTTCGCCCTTCACGGTGGCGTTCGCGGCCTTGCCCTTCAACGCGCGCGCCTTGGCGGTGAGGTGTAACGTAGCGCTCTTGAAGTCGTCGGAGAGCCGGGTGGTGACGTGGAAATCGCGCAACTCAGACGGCGGCGGCGAAAAGAGCGAGACATCGCGGTAGATGCCGCTGAAGCGGAACATGTCCTGATCCTCAAGGTAGGAGCCGTCCGACCAGCGGTAAACCTCCACGGCCAGCGTGTTTTCGCCCTCCTTGAGATATTTCGTCAGGTTGAACTCGGCGGGTAGCTTGCTGTCTTCGCTGTAGCCGACGTACGTGCCGTTGACCCAGAGGTAAAAGGCGGAGTAGACGCCATCGAAACGGATGAAGACCGGACGCCCCTGCCAGGCGTCCGGCACCGTGAAGCGCCTGAGGTAGGAGCTGACCGGATTGTACTCGGTGCCGATCAGCGGCGGTTTGCGCTGGTGCGGATAACGGATGTTGGTGTAGATCGGGATGCCATAGCCACGCATTTCCACGCAGCTCGGCACATCAATCGTGAACCAGCGGGAGGCATCAAAGCCGGGCTTATGGAAATCGGCCGGACGGTCATCCGGACTGCCGCTCCAGTAATAGGTCCAATCGCCGTTCAGCATGATGCGGTAGGGCGTGGCCGGATCCTCGACGGTCAAGGCGTCGGCGGCCTTGGCCAGCGGGAAGCTGGCGGCGCGGGCCGGCTCGCGGTTAACGGCATTGACTTGCTCATTTTCCCATTCGCGGGCGGCATGGGCGCTCAGGCAGAGCGCGGCGACCGCAACACATAGCCATTCTTTGTTCAACGCAGAGACGCGGAGACGCAGAGATTTTTTACGGGGTGACGGCGTGACCGCCGCCGGGCAAGTGACACTTGCCCCTCCCAATGCTTCGCAATGAAACCCAGTCACATTCATGTCAAACCATCCTTTACTTTCATACAGAGGCTTTTGCAAAACCCCTCTGCTTGCGAGGTGTGGCACGGGCATCTTGCCCGTGTTTCATGGGCGAGACGCCCATGCCACGAGAGATTTTGCAAGAGCCTTACACATTACCTGCGGTCGATCAGTGCCTTCATCTCCGGCGTGATCTCGAGAATTTCAAAGTCCTTGAACCACATCTCGACGTTGGCGCTGCCGTGAAGCTGCAAGCCCACCTTGCCGCTCTTTTCGCAGAGCGGGTCGATGATGTCGATGGTGCGCTGGCCGTTTAAAATCTCGACGATGCGGTCACCATAAGCCACCGTGCAGGTGGTGTTCCACCCCTCTTTATTACGGACTTTGAGGATAAATTCATCGTTCTGCGCGACCCAGCCGCGTCCCGGTGTCTTGTCGCCGGCCGTATGCCACAGCGCTGAATCCTTGGCACCGCCCGCGATTTCATTCTGGAAGCCCTTAAGCAGCCACGGCGTATTGACCTCTTCCGCGCGGAAATAAAGTGCGCTGTTGCCGCCGAAGAGCTGGTAGCTCACCCGCACGATGAAATCGCTGTACACTTTGTCCGAAACCACCAGCCCGTCGCGCTTCTCGTTCGCGCGGTGCTTGCCGACCAGCACGCCGTCATCGCGGAACGACCAGTCGTCCGGCAGCACAAAGCGCGCGTGCTGCAACTTGTACGCGCCATCCGCGCCCTTGGCGAAGAACGGCGTCCACTGGCTGGTGCCCAGTTCTTTGATGCGGATATTGCGCCAGCGCGCGCAGACCTTGCCGTCAGGCTCCTTGACCGCGTGTACTTGCAGACCGATGAAGCCGGAGAAGCTTTCGCTGTCGAAGAAATTCACAACCGGCACGCCATTCAGCCAGGTGCGGATCGACGGCCCGACGCACTGGATCTCAAGGTTGTTCCAGTCGCCCCGCTTGTAGGCGGCGGCCGAACGCGCGATCACGTCGGGCTCGGTGTTGTCCAGCCAGGTGCGCCCGAACTTGAAGCCGCGCCGGCCTTCATCGTAGATGCGCGCGGTCACATTGGGATCGCCCGCGATTTCGGCCTGATAGCCGAAGACCGACTCCGTTTTGTCTGCATGCTGACGCGCGGCGGAACGGAACTGCACACCCGAGTTGCCGCTTTCCAGCTTAAACTCAAGCCGCAGGATAAAATCGCCGTACGACCGTTTCGTGCAGAGGAAGGTGTTGCGGCCCGCATCATTGACCCGCCCGGCGATCGTGCCATCCTCCACCGCATAGGTGGATTGTCCGCCGCGACGCTCCCAGCCCTCCAGCGTCTTGCCGTCGAACAGCGATACAAAACCCTCTTCCGCGCCCAGTGCAACCATGCCTGCCAGCGCCAATCCTCCAGCTATCCATGCTTTCATCTGATCTCCTCCGTCTCTTTAGTACCTTACCGGTCGATAAGACCGATACAAAACAAGTTGTTTCTCACACAAAGACACGAAGGGCACTAAGGGGAATAGGTTGTCGTGAAAAAACCTTTGTGTCCTTTGAGCCTTTGTGTGAGATCGAATTGAGTTGCGGGCTCCGCCCGCATTGGTTCATACCCGCAGTTTGAAGCCGTCACGCTGCGCGGAGGCGAGCCAACGATTGGCCTCCGCATGATTCGTGAAGCGCGCGCGGCGTGCGTCCCACTTCAGTTCCGTGCCTGGGAAGCGCAGCGCAATGCACCCCAGCAGCAACACCTGCGTCATGGGTGCCGAATACTCGAAGTTGCTGCCCGGCTTCTTCAGGTCGCCAGCCTTGCACGCCTCGACCCATTGTCCGTAGTGGTTGCAACCCTGCGTTTTCTTCAGCTCCTCGCGCCAGACGCGCTCGGCGTCTTTGACCGCCGGGCTGTAAGCCTCCTTGCCCAGCGCGATCGGCATCGGCGGCGACGCATGGGACCCGCCCATAGCCGTCATCTTCGAACCGACAATCAGGCAGCCGTTGGTGCCCAGCTTGATCTGCGGATGGGCGTTCTCGGGGCGCTCCGGCAGCTTTTTGCCGTCGTACCAAACGACCTTGATGCCCTTGGGACAAACCGGCGTGGCCGGGAAGGTCAACTCAATGATCGACCACTCAGGATACGCGATACCGGCCGGAGTCGAGGCTTCGGCCTTGATCGATGTCGGCATGCCGAGCTGCAGAATCCAGAAGGCCGGGTCCATGTTGTGGCAGGCCATGTCGCCGATAGCACCACAACCGAAATCCCACCAGCCGCGCCACTTGAAGGGCGCGTACGCGCCGGAGAAGGGCCGCATCTCCGCCGGACCGATCCAGCACTCCCAGTCAAATCCTTCCGGCGTCTGCTCGGGCGCGGGCGGTTGTGTCATGCCCTGCGGCCAGATCGGGCGGTCCGACCATGTATGCACCTGTTCGATCTCGCCGAACGCGCCCGCATCCATCATCTTCTTCCAAAGAATCAGCCCAGCGCCCGCATGGCCTTGGTTGCCCATCTGCGTGACAACCTTGTATTTGCGTGCGGCATCGAGCAGCAACTGGCACTCTTCATAGGTGCGCGCCAGCGGCTTCTGGACATAGACGTGCTTGCCGCGCCGCATGGCGTCCAGCGCGATGCAGGCGTGCGTGTGGTCCGGCGTCGAGATGACCACACCGTCGATCTCTTTTTCCAGTCGGTCGAGCATCTTGCGGTAGTCGGTGAATTTCGGCACGTCGGGATATTTCTTATAGGCGCCTTCCGCCCGTTTGGGATCGGTATCGCACAGGCCAACCACGATGCCGCCCGCGCCCGTTGTGCTATTGAGGTCGCCACCGCCCATGCCGCCGCAACCGACTTTGGCAAAACGGAACTGGCCGCTCGGCGGTGCGGAGACCGCTTGACCAAGCACGCGTGAGGCCGGTATCATAAATCCGGCGGCCGCACTGGCGCTGAGAAAATGACGACGTGAAACACGATGCTGACGGTTCATACCCTGTGTCCTTCCTTATCTGTTAGAGGCTCTTGCAAAACCCCTCGTGGCATGGGCGTCCCGCCCATGAACACGGGCAAGATGCCCGTGCCACATCTGCAAGAGCCTCATGTTAGTCTGTTTCCGTTTCCAATGATTTCGACAATCTCGGCCCACGAAGCCGAGCGCCGCATGTTTGCCGTCGGCGCGTAGCGGCTGTTCCATGGACGATCATAGATGATCACCAAACAGTCACGACGCGGGACGAGTAAATCCAGTGCAGTCGGCGAATCTTCAATCGCCACATCAAAATGTTGCGCCGCAAAGGCGTCGAGATCCAGCGTTTGCGGCTCCGTGTCAGCGGTGCGATGCCTGTCGGCACGACCGTACTTATCGACATGCAGCAACCCCAGATGCGACAGCTCGTATTTGCGCAGCCAGTCGCGTGATCCTCGGTGACTGGCTGCCGGACGCCCCGTGACAACCACCAGTTCACAGCCGCGCGACTCCAGCGCGCGCACGCCCTCTAGGCTACCGGGCGCAGGCGTCAGGTCTGCGAGAAAATCATCGCGGTGAGCGTGCTCCATCAACGCCGCGATCTCCGCATCCGACAATGAAAACGCATGCTGCAGGTTAAAACTGGAAATGGCCTCATACGGCACCTGCCGACCGAACAGCTCACGTGCCAAATCTGACATGTGCCGTGCGGTCTCGCACAGCACGTCATCAAAATCAATGTAAACCCGCATGGAGATACAGTATCACAATCACGTTC
>DUPH01000159.1 GCA_012838435.1 Lentisphaerota bacterium
CAAGCGGGCGCGATTTACGGTCAAAGTCCCCCGCTCGTCAATCCCGCCCGCCCTACCGGTGTGTGGCAGACATACGACATCATTTTCCATCCGCCGCTGTGGGACGGCGACCAATTAATCGATCCGGGCAGCATAACCGTATTTTTTAACGGCGTGCTCGTACAGGACGCCTGGCCGCTTGAAGGACGTTGCCACTGGCAACTTCGCACGAAGCATGAAAAAGCACCGCCGACAGGACCGCTCCGCTTGCAGGATCACGGCAACCCCGTGCCGTTCCGCAACATCTGGATCCGGCGCATCCCCTCGCGGTTCGCAAATACGGTCCATGGCGGTCCGGGCGTAAAACTGGATGACGTGGCCGCTAAACGGGCCGAACTCGCAGCGCACACGCTCGCATTGGCAGAGGAAGCGACCGAACTGACCGAAAAGGTAATCTGCCTCTACGAGTCGCTAGGCTATCGTTCCGATCCCGCTGTAAAAGCGAAAGCAGAGGATGCCGCCGCACGTTACGCCGCCTCGCTGGACGCTCGCGACAGCGCTGCCTGCCGAAAAATCCAGGCTGAGTTAAGAGGCATGAAGCTTTTTGTAGACATGTTAATCCGCAACGGTCTGACCGAACGGGAGTCCCCACTTGCGAAGGCGGTTGCCCGGGCATTGGACGAAGCAAAAAAACAGTGAGGTCCTTGCAAGGCCCCTCGTGGCATGGGCGTCCCGCCCATGGAACACGGGCAAGATGCCCGTGCCACACTCCGCAAGCAAGGGGTTTTGCAAGAGCCTCCAATAAGAGGGAGAACCATCACATGAAACTGAAGAGACGTAACTTTATCGGACTCGCCCTGTCTTCGGGTGCTGCCATCGGCTTCCCGGCCATTGTTTCAGCCCGATCCCCCAACAGCCGCCTCGTCCATGCGTGTATCGGTACAAACGGCATGGCTGGCGCGGACATGCGGACGTTCAACTCATTCAAGGACATTTTAGAGGTCGGCGCGATCTGCGACGTAGACTCGCGCTCCCTTGAAGCGGCCAAGCAAGTCGTCCCGAATGCGCGCGTCTATCGCGACTGGCGCGAGCTGCTGGAAAAGGAGGGAGACAGGATCGACAGCGTGAATGTCTCGACGCCCGACCACACGCACACGATTATCGCGGCGAATGCGTTGGCGCGCGGCAAGCACGTCTACGTCCAAAAGCCGCTCTGCAAGAAACTGGACGAGTGCCGCCTGCTGCGGCGTCTCGCCGCCGAAAAAGGTGTCGTGACTCAGTTGGGCACGCAGTTTGCCGCCCACCTCGGTGACCGACAGACCGTGGAGTTTTTGAAGACAGGTGCCATCGGCCCTGTCAAACGTGTGTGTCTGTATTCCACGCGCAACGGTGTCTCGCGCCGCGAACGTGTCTTGAAACCTGCGGCGGCGGTTCCCGACACACTCGATTGGGAGGGATGGATCGGCCCCGCGCCGATGCGCGACTATGCCCCCGGTTACCATCCCACGCTCTGGCGTATGTGGCGTGACTTCGGCTCGGGCTGGATCGGCGACCTTTGCATCCACGTGATCAGCGCGCCGTGGATCGGCATGGAACTCGGCCAGACAGCGCCGCTCGCCGTGCAGGCCAAGGTGAATCCTGAGTTCCATTCGGATCCCGTTTACCGGCAAGCTTGGCCGCGTTACTCGCACATCACATGGGAGTTCCCCGGCGTTGCGGCCTCGGGTGGTAAACCATTCGTCATGGAATGGTGTTCCGGCATCGCGGAGGATAAGACCGTGACGCCCGAGTTTTTGCCGCCGGCCGCTTATGATGAACTTTTCGCAAAGACGCCTCTCAAGACGCGTTCCCCCGAAGGCCGTGTCATCGAGGGCGAAAAAGGTTGGATCCTCGCACCCCACAGCGACTCGGCAACGATGGTGCTGTTACGTGACGGCACAGTGATCCGGCCGCCGAAGCTCGACAGAGTCCCCTCTCACCACCACGAATTTGTCAATAAATGCCGTGAAGGCGGCAAGACACGCAGCGACTTCTCGTGGACAACCTGGATGATGGAGACCGTTGTCATGGGCGGCGTCTGTGAACAACTGCCCGATCGCCGCTTCACTTGGAATGTGGCCAAAGCCTGCTTTGATAATGCGCCGGACGCCAACGCGCTTCTGAAAAGCAATTACCGCGCAGGCTGGGAACTTAAAGGGCTCTGAGAGTTATTCGCTTTCTCTTGCAGCCACTTCACGGCTGGCGGAAAGCCTTGCCGTGCTGATTTTTCGATCCATGTTGCGGCGACTGCGACATCTGCGGCCGTGCCCTGACCGGACGCCAGCATCAGTCCCAGCCTGAACTGCGCCCCCGCATGCCCTTGATCGGCGGCCTTGCGGAACCAAGCCTGCGCCTCGGCGAAACTTTGCTCGACGCCAATGCCCTTGTAGTAGGCCGCACCGAGATTGCTCTGGCCGTCATCGCAGCCGCGCTCCGCCGACTTGCGGAACCAAGCGACGGCCTGCGCGTCATCACGCGGCATGGCCTCGCCGCGACTCGCCATCACGCCGAGATTGGACATCGCCAGTGCGTTGTCCTGCGCTGCGGCGCGCTCGAACCAGATGCGCGCCTCGTCGAATGACTGCGCGACGCCCCGGCCACGGTAGCGCGCAATCCCGAGTTGCGTCTGCGCGGTCGCATGGCCCTGCTCGGCCGCCTTGCTGTACCAACGCACACTCTCCGTATCATTCTGCGCCACCACGTAGCCCTTTTGATACATGAGGCCCAATGCCACCTGTGCCGTTTCGTCGCCCTGATCCGCTGCACGTTTCAGCCACACCACGCCCGCCTCCGGATCGCGCACGCTGCTGCTTTGCGAGAGTAGCAACGCGCCTAGACTCGCCTGCGATGACGCATGCCCCTGCCGGGCGGCCTTGGCCAACCACTGCTCAGCTTGGCGCTCATCGATCGACACGTCACCGGGCATGCCCTTCATGTACAGGAGCCCAAGCGCTGCCTGCGCTTTTAGATACCCGTTCTCACCAGACTTCCGCAACCACGCCAAGCCTTCGCCCACGTTGCGCGGCAAACCTTCGCCATACAGCAACGAGAACCCCAGCGTATACTGCGCCGCCGCATCGCCAGCCTCCGCGCCCGCTTTCAGCGCATCATCCGCTGTCACCTCGGCGCGCCGCGACCAAGGCGGCCAACCCCACGACCACCTCCCCGTCTCCGATGTCCGCAGATGCGTACAGCCGCACAGGCTTACCAGCAAAGTGATCCACAGCGCCCGATGTACATGACGGAGCGTACACGTAGACAGGGCGACAACACCCACGAAAGTGGAATTTATTCTCGGGACAAAGCACATGAATGCCTGTCACTTTACACCAAAACGGGCATTGCCGCAATAGCCATGCAATTCGGTTTCGCAACCGCGACTGAATCGCACCAAGGAAAATTTAGGAGTTTGGATAAAGCCTGACCCCAAAAAACCTTCGTGTGGAAAAAACCGAGCAACGCCACCCTGTCAACTTACCGGTTGTTCCGGCGTTGGGCTTTCCCTTAGTCATAAACCCTGTTATGATCGTTCTGTTTTGTGATCCGTAACCGATCCTGTGCAAAGGAGCTTAACCCATGAATACACGTCTCGTTTTTTCTTTCGTTGCATGCATGCTTCTCACGGCAGTGATAGAAGCGCGTCCCGTTTGGAAGGCCCCGGCGCCCGATGCCCAAAGCGTGGTGACGAAGCTTGGCGACGGTACGGAACTGCGCGTCGATGTGCTGGCCGACAACCTCTTCCGTGTGCGTAAGAGCTGGACCAACCTCAACGGCGCGGTGGTCTGGACCGAGAGCGGACTGAATCGCTACGGGTTCCTGAAGGCCGATTGGCCAAAGACCGCGTTCACGCGTGAAGGCTCCGCCGTGTCCACAAAGTCGGCCACGCTGACGGTCGATCCGGCGGCGGGGACGCTGCGCTTCAAGTCGAACATTTCTGCGGCAGACTTGACAGTCACGCCGAAGAATGTCGGCAAGGGGTTCGCGGTCGCGTTCAGCCTCGCGAAGGACGAGCGGATCTATGGCTTCGGCGACTCGGGGCGCGACAACGTGATGCGGCGCGGTCACCGTTTCGATCTGTGGGTTCGCAACAACCTCTGCAACATCCCGATCCCGATGGCGGTGAGCCGCAACGGATGGGGCATGCTCCTTAACAGCACATGGCGGCACGCGTTTGATTGCGGTGCGAAAGACCCCGATGCATTGATCTGTGAAGGGAATGAAGGCGATGTCGACTTCTACATCTTCGCGGGCGGGGACTACCGCGCGCTGCTCGATATCTACACGCAGCTCTCGGGGCGCCCGGCGCTGTTGCCGGTCTGGGGATACGGGTTCACCTTCGTGTGCAACCAGAATGTGGATCAGTTCGCGCTCTTGAGCGACGCCATGAACTTCCGCGACCGCGACCTGCCGTGCGATGTCATCGGGCTCGAACCGGGCTGGATGCAGACCTTTTACGATTTTTCCGTGCGGAAGGAGTGGCATCAGGAGCGGTTCTATTTTCCGTACTGGGCGCCGAAGGGTGACCACACGTTCATCGGTGCGCTGAAGCGGATCGGCTTCAAACTCTCGTTGTGGCTGTGCTGCGATTATGACCTCACGCGATACGAGGAGCAGTGCGTGGCGGGTCTTGCCAAAAAAAGCGGGCGGAAGGTTGATGTGCCGGAGGGTATCACGGAGACGTGGGAGGATGACCGAATTGTCGGCGACGCGGAAAAGAAGGATGAGAAGACGAAGCGGAAGTCTGTCCACAAGAACAGGATGTATGACCGTCTCTACTGCCCCGAGAACGACTATGAGGAGGGCATGTTGCCGTGGTTCGAGCACCTCAAGAAGTTCGTAGACCAAGGGGCGCAATGCTTCAAGCTGGATGGATCCCAACAGCTCATGGAGCACCCGAACCGCGCGTGGGCGAACGGTATGAGCGACGAGGAGATGCACAACCTTTACGGCGACGTGTACGCCAAGCAGATGGCGCGCGGTTACGAGGACTACACAGGACAGCGGGCGATGGTCTACTCCTCCGGCGGCTACGCAGGTGTGCAGCAGTTCGTTGCCACATGGGCCGGTGACACAGGCGGCGGGGCGAAGCCGCTCGCGTCGTTGCTGAATCTCGGCATCTCGGGCCATTCCAACCAAAGCTGCGACATGACGATCGGAAATATCGAGTCCCTGCACTTTGGATTCCTTCAGACATGGAGCCAGCAGAACAACTGGGATTACTGGCAACAGCCGTGGCTCTATCCGCCGGAGAAGGTAGCTGTGTTCAGGGCCTACAACCATTTGCGTTACCGTCTCATGCCCTACCTCTACACAACGGCGGCCGAAGCCGCGCGCACCGGGTGGCCCGTGATGCGCGCACTGCCGTTCGCCTATCCCGATGTCCCGGCATACGATGCGTGCGTAACCACCTACCTGCTGGGGCCAGACCTGCTTGTTTCCGCTTTCACGAAGGAGATCCAGATCCCCGAAGGGTTGTGGCACGACTGGAAAACGGGCGAGTTGGTGACCGGCCCTTGCAAACGTGCGGTCAAGGTGACGCCGGAGTGGGGCGGCAGCCTGTTTGTGCGCGCGGGCGCGGTGATCCCGATGTGGGAGAAGAAAGCGCATGTGGACAAAGGCTGGGACGAGATGGTCGAACTGCATGTGTGGATGGGTGCCGACGGCAAGGGCGACCTCTACGAAGATGACGGCATCTCCCTCGACTACCGTTCGGGCAAGGGCGCGCTGACGACATGCACCTTCAAAGACGGCGCGTTATCAGTCGGCCCGCGCGTCGGAAGCTTCAAGGGCATGCCGGCCACACGCAAAATGAAGGCCGTCTTTCACAAGACGAACACGCTGGAGACCGTGACGGTCGACCTCGGTGATGTCGGCGCTAAGGGAGCTGCTCCCGTCCGGTGTCCGTGAGATAAAGCTGCGCATCAAGCGCGGCGCGCATAGCGGCGGTGTCTGCGTCGCGGCCGGTCCACTCGCGGAATGCCGCCGCGCCTTGATACACCAGCATGCCCGCGCCGTTGACCGCATCCGCGCCGGCGGCAAGGGCTGAGCGCATCGTGGGCGTGACGCGCTGCGTATAGACGATGTCGTAGAGGAACTGGCCACGCCGGAAGGCTTCGGGCGGCAACAGCGGCGCGTCATCGGCATGCAGCCCGGTGGTCGTACACTGCACCACCAGATCGGCCTCCCGGCAGGCCGCGCTCCACGCCGCAGGCTCTGACGCGAGTACGCGGATCTCGGCCGGTGCATCGGGCAGGTGTTCGGCGATCTCTACCGCCACTTGCTCAGCCTTGGCCAGTGTCCGGTTGGCCAGCGCGATCTCGGCGGCCCCGCAGTGTGCACAGGCAATCGCCAATGTGCGGCCAGCGCCGCCACATCCAAGAATCATCACACGCGCCGCCTCGGGCGAGCGGCGGTAGTTCACAGCAAGATCCTCAAGAAAACCCTCTGCGTCGGTGTTGACGCCGGTAAGTCCGGCGGCATCGATGCGCACCGTGTTCACGGCACCGTAGAGACGTGCTGAGGCATCGAGATGATCCATCCCGTCCAACACGGCCGTCTTGTGAGGAACCGTCACATTCAAGCCGGCATAGCCCTCCCGTCGGCACGTCGCCAGGCATGCGCCCAGTGCCTCGGGCGCGACATCCATGCAGTCATACGACGCATCGATGCCGAGCGCCCGAAACGAGGCCTCGTGCATGACCGGCGAAAGCGAGTGCTTCACCGGATGACCGAGCAGCGCAAACCGGAGCGACGGGGACATGGCGGCATCACCCTTTCGCGGCGGACGCCCCCGGCGCCTCGCGTCCTACTGCGATCACGCCAGTGCGCGAGATATCCACAATGGAATAGGGCTTCATCAAGCACAAGAAGTCGGCCACCGTCTCCTGATTGCCGACCATCTGGATCGTCACCGAGTCCTCTTGCACGGACACCACATGTCCCCTGAAGAGCGCTGCCAGATCCACGATCTCGGCGCGCGCGTTGTGGCTCTCGGTCGCGACGCGCACCAGAATCAACTCACGATCCAAGTGGCGGCGATTGGTCATGTTCACCACTTCGATCACATCAATCTGCTTGGACAACTGATGAGTCACCTGCTCAATGACGTGGCTGTCTCCCGGCACCACGATCGTCATCTTGGAGACGGTCGGGTCCTCGGTGGGCCCCACATTGAGCGTTTCGATATTGTAGCCGCGCCCCGAGATCAACCCCACAATACGCGCCAGCACGCCGGGTTGGTTCTCCACAAGACAATTGATGATATGCTTCATACTTTTCATCCGGATGTTCGAACGTTAAAGACCTCAATCCCTTCGCCGCCTACACCGTGCGGTTGATGATCTCCGCCACATGCGCACCGGGCGGGATCATAGGGAACACGTTGGCCTCGGGTGCTACGATGCACTCGATCACCCACGTTTTGCCGCTGGCCAACGCTTCGCGCAAGGCCGGGCCAACCTCTTCTTCCTTAAAGACCCGCCGGGCACACGCGCCGTGCGCCTCGGCCATCTTGATGAAGTCCGGCAGATAGCCCGACGTCTCCGCAACCTGTTCGTTGGGTGCGCGGCCCTTCTGGCTAAGCACCACGCCCGAGTAGCGGCGATCGTAAAACAATTCCTGCCACTGGCGCACCATGCCGAGGAACCCGTTGTTAAGGATGACCACCACGACCGGTATCTGATGCTCCACCGCCACCACGAGTTCCTGAAAGTTCATCTGCACGCCGCCGTCGCCGGTCACACAGACCACAGGCGCGCCGCGCCGCCCGAACTGCGCACCAATCGCGGCCGGCAACCCGAAGCCCATCGTGCCGAGGCCACCTGATGTAATGAAGTTGCGCGGACGCGTGTAGCGGAAAAACTGCGCAGCCCACATCTGGTTCTGGCCCACGTCGGTCACCACCACTGCCTTGCCCTCACTGACCGCATCGATTTGCTCGATCACGAACTGCGGCATCAGCGCATCATCATTCTTCGGGTAGGTGAACGGGAAGCGCTCCTTCCAGCGGTTCACCTTCTCAAGCCATTCGGTGTGCTCGGCCGGCTTCACGAGCGGCAACACCGCCTCCAGCACCGGCTTGACATAACCATGCACGCCGAGGTCGGAGCGCACGCTCTTGCTGATTGAAGAGCGGTCGATATCGATGTGCACGATGGTCGCTTTGTTCGCAAATGCCGAGATCTTGCCGGTCACCCGGTCGTCGAAACGTGCACCGGCCGCGATCAGCAGATCGCAATGATCCACCGCATAGTTGGCGGCCACGCTGCCGTGCATGCCTAACATGTGGAGCGAGAGCGGATCGGTCTCCGGGAAAACACCGAGCGCCATGAGCGTCGTGGTCACGGGAATGTTGGCCTTGTGCGCTAACTGCGCGAGCGCCTCAGCCGCATTGCCGCTGATCGCGCCACCGCCCACGTAAAGCAGCGGCCGCGATGCGTTGTTAATCAACTCGGCAAACTGCGCGATCTCCGCCTCGTTGATTGGCACATCAGGACGGTAGGAGCGCATGGTCACTGTCTCGGGCGTCAGTGCCGCCGTCATCTGCTTCTGGACGTTCTTGGGGATGTCGATCACCACGGGACCGGGCTTGCCTGTCGTGGCGATATAGAAGGCTTTGGCGATGATACCGGGCAGATCGTCCGCACTGCGCACAAGGAAGTTATGCTTGGTGACCGGACGCGTGATGCCAATCACGTCGGCTTCCTGAAAGGCGTCATTGCCGATCATGTCGAGCGCCACCTGTCCGGTGATACACACCAACGGAACGCCATCCATATAGGCGGTGGCCAGACCGGTCACGGTATTGGTGGCACCGGGCCCCGAGGTCACCAGACAGCACCCCGGCTTGCCGGTGGCGCGAGCGTAACCGTCCGCCATATGCACAGCGCCCTGCTCGTGGCGCGAGAGAACGAAGTTGAACGGTGCCTCGTAGAGACAGTTGAAGATATCGAGGACCGCGCCTCCAGGATACCCGAAGAGCACCTCGCACCCCGCCTTAATGAGCCCATCGACCACGCATTGCGCGCCCGACCTGAGTGGCTGCTTCTCTGCGGATGACATGTCTGTATCTGTCTTGTTCTTCATACTTCCCTCACTTGCTTGCAGTCCCGAATACGCAAAAACCCGCCGCGGTTTCCGCCGGCGGGTTTCTGTTCACAAAAGCACTTATCCAGTTGCTCAGTTATGAACCCGCACGGCACGCCAACAATACAGCGCCCGTAACCAACCCGATAACGGGCAGGCCGTTCACAACCACAATAATGGAACCTTGTGCTTTCATCAGTGTTGGGAATGTTAGCGGATCATAGCCGGGGCGTCAAGCGGACGAGAACAATTTTCGGGTTTCAGGGTTTCAGGGCTTCAGGGCTGATGTCGGGGGTTGTCTTCTGGCCCAAAAATTTGGAGTGCGGCGGCAAGCGGTATTCCGCGCGACGCCGCTTTCCGAGCACGAGTGTTTCCGCGCGTAGCCCGGTGCCCATCCTCCCGCCCGTTTTTACACCCATCATTGCGACCACTGGGTGGTCGCAATAAGCCAACTCCGCCGCCGGGCGGCGGCTCAACGCTTTCTCTTCTTGCTCTTCTTACGAGACAGATCCAGAAAAGGCGCGCGCGACAATGCATGCTCCGGCAGCGCGTCAGCCTCAGGATCGACTGGCTCGTCGTCGGTATGATCCGGCGGCACGTCAGCCGTCTCCCAGGCTCCTTTAGGGACTGGTTTGAGCAACTCCCACAGGCGCTGCTTGAAGGTGGCCACGCCCGCATCACCGGGATCAAGCGCGGAGATCGGTAGCGGAGAGACGCCGGTTTCCTTGATGAAACGCGGCAGGTTGGTGACTGCCGCATCCTCGTCCATCTTGTTGGCGAGCACCAAGGCGGGGCGTTCGAGCAACTCTGCGTCGTGCTGCTTAACCTCGTGACGTAGCGCGAAGTAATCATCCCAAGGCTTGCGGTTATCCGTACCGGCCATGTCGATGACATAGACCAGCACACGCGAGCGGGCGATGTGTTTGAGGAAATCGGTGCCGAGCCCGACACCCGATGCCGCGCCCTCGATGATACCGGGCACATCGGCCACGCGAAGCTGCGAAAAGTCCGGGTAGCAGATCGTGCCGACGATCGGGTTGAGTGTCGTGAACGGGTAACTGGCAATTTTCGGGCGGGCCGCGCTGACACACGCGAGCAACGAGGATTTGCCGGCGTTGGGGAAGCCGAGCAGGCCGGCATCCGCGACGGTCTTCAACTCTAGCCGCAGCCGGAACTCCTCGCCCGGCTCACCGGGCGTATATTCGGTCGGCGCCTGATGGGTCGAGGTTTTGAAATGAACGTTACCGAGGCCCCCCTCGCCGCCGCGCGCGATGATAATCTCTTGCCCGTCTTCCACGACATCCGCGACCAGTTCGTTCGTCTCGGCGTCAAAGACCGAGGTGCCGCACGGCACCGGCACGAGCAGGTCATCACCGGCACGCCCATACATTTTCTGGCCGCGCCCAGGCACACCGTCCTCGGCGAACAGCAGCGGGGAAAAGTAGAGCGCGACCAGAGAGTTGACGTCGTGACTACCGCGAAAAATCACATGGCCGCCGCGACCGCCGTCGCCGCCATCCGGACCACCCTCCGGCACGTACGCCTCACGCCGGAAGCTGTTGCTGCCGTCGCCGCCTTTGCCGGCCCGCACCTGGACTGTTACTTGGTCTATAAACGTACGTGTTTTCACGGTTTCACTTCACGCGTCCGCCCTAGACGCAAAACGGCACCGCCAAGGGTGCCGTCGGCCTTCGCACGCCAGAGCGGCGGCAAAGGAATCACAAGGAACCGTCGCGCTTACTCCGCCGCTTCAGCGACGGGGAACACGCTGACGATCTTGCCTTCTTTCTGGAATTTCACGACGCCGTCGATCAGCGCGAACAGGGTGAAATCACGTCCACAGCCGACATTCTCGCCGGGATGGATCTTGGTTCCACGCTGGCGGGTAATGATCGACCCCGCCCGAATAACCTGTCCATCATAGCGCTTGACGCCCAAACGTTTGGCGTTACTGTCACGCCCGTTTCTTGATGCTGCACCTGCCATAACTCACACTCCTCTGTTTAGGCGATCGCCTTGACCGTCGCGACCGTCAACTCCTGACGGTGCCCGATCCTGCGGGCGTAACCCTTACGGCGCTTCTTTTTGAAATTAATCAGTTTCTTGCCGCGCTTGTGGCCGACGATGGTCAAGGTCACCTTCGCGTCCTTCACGTACGGCATGCCGATCTTCAGCTCGGTGCCGTCGGAACAAGCCAGAACTGTGTCCAGTTCCACGTCCTGCCCGGCCTCGACATCCAAACGCTCGATCTCAATCGTGTCACCCGCGGCCACGCGATACTGCTTGCCACCGGTTTCTAAAACCGCATACGCATCCATGTTATGATCCTTCATCGATGAGGAATTCGTCAACTCCGGAAACCTTCCCACCGGAACGAATAGAACGTATAAGTTATCCGATTCGCGCACAGATTGTCAAGCGGCCTTCCAGTATTTTTTCGGCTCACTTTCTTTCAATGAGGTACCACACCGTCGGGGCCGATGCCGTCTCAACCGTTGAAACCTGAATCGGCGCGGAGAGCGCGCTCATATCCGGCGCAAGCGGCGTGACAACAAGCATGCCGCCGGTCTTAAAGCGGGCCGTGGCGTCCGTCGGCTCAACGCGCACGGTGCCGAGGCCCGGCTGCGGATGCGCCACGGTGAGATATTCACCGCGTATCATACCGTTGGGCGCTTTCACGAATGAGGCATACTGCATGTTGTCCTTGTCATTCTCCGCACGCGCGATCACTGTGAGGAGCATCTTTTTCGCCGTGTCGAGTCCCGCGCCATCAAGCGAACTCACCAGTATCGTCGTAAACATCGTGCGCGAGGTGACGCTGATATCCCTGAATGTCAATTCCCCCTTTGGAAAACCGGTAAAGCCCTGCGTACGCGGCGTATTGACAATGAGAAGCCCTTTGCCGAAATCGCGTATCACTTCGCCGGTGTCGCTCACGAGGCTGTCGCCCTGAATGCCGCGGTCGGGTGCGAGAAGCCCCTGCTTTTTGAGAGACTCATCGAGTTCTTGGGCCAGTTCGATGCCGGATTTTTTATTCGTTGCGCGTGAAAAAACGAACGACGCTTTTTCTGATGCGCCGATCATCTTCCGTTGTCTTTGACTCTGCCTCACCCTTAATGGGAAAACAAGCCAGCAGACAAACGCTCACAATCATTAAATGTGAAATACCAAATACTGACCGATCCATACGGTTGGTCCTTCTTTTCATGGTGATTTCGCAACCGGAGCGTTGGTGCCCGTAATGCGCCAGATACCGAAGGTCCTGTCGTATTAGGTTTCATAACCGGCCTGCAACAAAACAGCACGATTCATCGCACGTCGTGTCGCGTCGCGTCCAAGAGCATCGCCGCCACCTGCGTCAGATATTCGTTTGCTTATCTCAAAGTAGTTAACCAGAACTAGCCTCGGCAACAGGTTTGAGCACACGTACCCATTACAAGCTAACCGTGTCCCATCTATCCAGATTTTATTTAGCCACAAGGGAACGATGCCTTCATTCATCAGTTTTTCGCGAACACTTTCAAGCTTTGCTGCAGCACGCACTGCTTCCTCTTGGGATGTTGGTTCGGGAGACGGCAACGAGTCAAGAAGCGCCGTCGCCTTGTTTGTCATTGTGGCTGGCACATCGTTTGACGCGCTGGTCTTGTAGCCGAATCTCTCAAGTTCGGAATCCTTGTCGCTTCGATAACCGCTGGCTCCAGAAGCCTCCTGGCCTCCTATGCAACGGAAGGACTGAAGTAGAGCCTGGAAATTGACGTCATCTGTCTGACCTCCATCCTTTACGGCACCAGACATCTGGCCATCTGCTCTGCAGATGACTAAAAAGAACTGCAAAAAACACATGCAAAGTAACACAACTTGTTTCATACTGTTTCCCATTAAGGGTGGTACAAATCATCCATCCCACGGTGATTTCGCAGCCGGAGCGTTGGTGCCTGTGATACGCCAGATACCGAAGGTTCTGTCGTATTTGGTTTCGAAGCCAGCATAATAAAGTTTCATACGGCAAATTGTTCTTTGATTGGCTTCATGGCCCAAGGCGTCACCCTCCGCTGCATCAGCTATTCGCTTGCAGAAAGCAAAGTAATTCAGCATGCTTAGCGTCTGTAATTGGTTCGTGCAGTTAAACCCATTACAAGCCAGTCTTGTCCCATCGATCCACGCCGAACCTAACCATACGGGGACAACGTGCTCTTCTGCTAGTTTAGTCCAGATTTTTTCAATGTCTGACTTTGTGTTCAGTGTGCCATTGGATATGCTGCCCCATGCCGGCAAGGCCGCGAGAAGTGCCCTTTCTTTGGCAGATTTACCGACAACAATCTCCTCGGAAGAGCTTTCCGTATACCCGATTTTCACCAGTTCGTCTTCTCTGTTGCTTCGATAGTCACTTGATCCGGAAAAGTCCTCCAAACTCAATCGACGATAAACATTGATATAGTTTTGAAACTCCACATCAACTGAAACAGTCCCGTTCGAAGCAACTTGCTGCCCGTTCGACAGACACCTTGTTGCTCCAAACGCGATCATACCAACGATAACCAATCTTGACGTAATCATCTGATAGCCTCCCTTTTACGGATGAGTGAAACTCATTGTGCCTGCGGCATTTGTCGTTGCTGTCGTCAGGTTGTCCCATGTCTTTGTCTCAAAGGGAATACCTAACTCGGGTTGAGTATGGGCTCCACTGTCGGGGATCCCTTTTATACAATAAAGTCCGACGGTAAAATAAAGTTCAGTCTTTTGTCCAGCGAGATAGGGTTCACGTATTGGAGTGTCGGAGATATAGTGAAATCCATTTCGGATATCAGGCGGATAAATCGGATTATCTGTTCGAGAATCTATTACGTCATTCACAAAATTGATGTCAACAAGTCCTCTTCCATAAAGATTCACTTTTCGGAAGACCCCGTTTGAAACACTGCAATAGCCTCTAACTTTCTGGACAAAACAAAAATGCGACAACGACGCATCTGAAAGCGGCGTTGATTGGAAACGATGGAACGCATTTCTTTCGCTTGTAGGTGGTTCATCGATGTAGGGAATAATAAACTGTTCAACCGACCCCGGCACACAGACGGTGACGTGGGCGGTGTGGGAGCATGCGGGGATGGCGATGGACGTGGCGGTGATCGTATAGTTGGTGCCGATGTTGCCGGGCTGGAAGATGGCGGCTTCGCCACCTCCGTCCAGAGTCGCACCGTCCGGCACCTGGGGCGAGAGCGTCCAGATGACGCCGCCGGGAGCATAGCTGTTGGTCAGGGAGAAGACGGTGTTTTCAAGGCAACGGGGACATCCGAGAAGTTCGGGCGGCGTGATCTCGATGCTGTGCAGAGTGAGGATCACACTCTTGCCTTCGCCTGCAAAGGGAGTGTCCGCCGGATCGGTCGCGTGGGTGCCGAGCAGTCCTGCGGTATCCTCAGCTACGAGGAACACGCCCGGCGCAATACGGCAAAACTTTGTATTTAAGGACTTTCTTCGGGAGCGGAAGCGGATGGGTATCGTCATCGACCATGAGGTGCGCAAGTGCGTCATCATCGAAAAACCAATCAAACTCTTTGCAAGGTTATCGGGGTTATAGTTTGACACTAGGCATTTCGTGTTTCCAGCAACCTCAATACATGCGCAGCCGACCGATACAAGGCTTTGTCGGTTTTCAGCCGCGCCGCCATCTTTCCGTTGCTGCCTCGGTTGCCTCGCCACGGCAATACATTACCACACCGCGAAAACGCCTCGCAACCCTTGATTGGCCCATGTCAAAATACCGCGTGGGGCCTTGGCGATCTTGACGCCCTGACGGTTCCAAAAAAATTTTGTGTTTGTGTTTGTGTGAGAGAAAACTGAACGTCTTGCACCGGTCCGGCGTTTAGATATACTAAGGAGGATGAAAATGAAAAAAAGTTTACTGATCTCTGTGTTGCTGTTTGCTGTGGCCGTCTCACACGCTGCTTCGCCAGCGCTTCCCGAAGCGCTTCAGAAAGAGGCGCGCGCGGCAATCGACAAGGGATTGGCTTGGCTCATCGCCAACCAAAAGGAGGGCGGTTTCTGGTCTGACGAAAGGAATCCGGCCATGACAGCGCTGCCGGTCTGGGCGATCTCCGCTGCCGGTGTTACCGCCTACTCTTCACAGGTCGACAGGGCGGTCGCCTACATTCTCTCCAAAGCCCAGCCTGACGGCGGCATCTATGTGCCTGATCCGCGACGCGGCGGCGCGGGCCTCGGCAACTACAACACCTCGCTCTGTATGATGGGGCTGCACGCCACCGGCCGCAAAGATGTGATCCGCGTGATCCAGAAAGCGCGCGATTATACCGCCTCGACCCAGCTTGTCGGCGATGACCATCACGCTGGCGGATTCGGCTACGACAAAGGCGGCAGACGCCACACTGACCTGAACAACACCGGCATGGCCATCGACGCCATGCGCCGCACGCAGGATGTCGAGGATCTCCGGCCGTCCGGTGAAAGACGCGCCGATCTGAACTGGGACGCCGCGCTGAAATATGTTGAAAACATGCAGCGCAAAGAGGGCGAAGACAAGGGCGGTTTTCTCTACACCCAATCGTTCGAGCCGGGCGGCATACCCGCCCCCAAAAAAGGACAGGATGGCGCAGGTGCCGCAAGCACACGGCCGCAACTCCGCGCCTACGGATCAATCACCTATGTCGGTCTGCTCGCCATGATCCACTCGAAGCTAACGCGCGACGATCCGCGTGTACGCTCAGCGGTCGATTACTGCACCAAGCATTGGACCCTCGACGAAAATCCGGGGCAAGGCGAACAGGGCATCTTCTTCTACTACAACATTCTGACGCGCGCCCTGAGCGCTGCGGGCATCGATGAGATTCCACAGGTAGCAGGCGGCAACCTCGCCTGGCGCGAGGAACTGGTCCGCAAGATCATCAGCCTCCAAAGGCCCGACGGCTCCTGGATCAACGATAACAACCGCTGGTGGGAAAACGACCCGGTGCTGGTGACCTCCTACAGCCTGCTGGCGCTTGAATTCGCATGCGGGCTGACGCAGTAGCCCTCAAAAAAGCAAACCGCCAAGGTGCCAAGAACACCAAGGAAATCATGATTTTCATGAAGTTTCATGTGTTTCATGGTTCCACTTAAGCGTTGCCGGTGGCTCCGACCACGACGCGCGGTCAGCGAAGCCACATCAGCGTGCCTGCATTGTCGTGAAGCACTTTCAGTACGCCTGTGCCTGAGAAGTGCGTGTTGTCCTTGTACGTGGCAGCGCTGCCGCTGGCCCCGTACGTACCGGCCCGCTTCATCTTGTCACCGTAGAAGAGCCAGCCGACCGACTCATTCACGCCAGCGGCCAGATTGATCTTCGCGGTCGAAACCCCGGACTCGGGCATCGTCACAACCGCCGTGTCAGCGATCATTGACGGATTGGTGCTGGAGAGGTCCAGCGTGCCGCTGCCGCCGACCACGATGTTAGTGCTGTTCGGGCCGAGAGAGCCGAAGTTCGACACGCTCAAGGTCCCGTTGCTGACCGTGAAGCTGCCTGAAGTCGTGTGATAGGCGTTGGTCAGTGTCAGTTTGCCGGTGCCGAGTTTAACCACGCTCACCGCACCGGTGATCATGGCGTTGTAGATCGTGTTGTCGCTCTGGTCCACCGTGAGCGTCATCGGTGCCACGCTGTACGTGACCCGCACGCCCGAACCGGCATAATCTCCTATCAACGTGCCGACGCTCTGGTCATTGCCGTTAAAGTTCAGGATCGAGCCCGCCGAGCCTTGCGACCCCTGTCGTAAAAACAGGTTGGCAGGCCAGGCGTTGGGCACGTCGACCCGGAGTTCGTTGCCGCCCGCCTCCATGGAGGTGAACGTATTCCCCGCCACGGCGATGATCACGGTACCGCCGTGCGTGTGGCAGGTGAGGCCGCCGGCGGTAATCGGCTTCTCCGCGAAGCGGATATAGGTGCCGTACACAGCCGAGCAGATAAGTCTGCCCCCGTCGACCCCGCCGACCACCTCCCAGCAGCCGTTGTTGTTGGTGCGGATGCGCGCATAGGAGGACGTGAGCTTGGCGGCCAACGTATTGGTTCCCGCGTTACTGCGCAACGTCCCCGACCAGCGGATCACATCATCACCATTTATCGTGATCGGCTCGTTCAGCGTGAATCCGCCCTCGACCACGAGATAAGCGCCGTCTTGGACAATCGTGTTGCCCGCCGCGCTGCCCAGTGCATTCGGATGCCGGACGACAGCGTAGTTCGTCGCGATCGTTGTGACACCGCCGTAGCTATTGTTGCCGGACAGGATCAGCACGCTGTCGCCGCGCTGGGTCAGGTTGAAGGCATTGCCGCCGTCCGAGATGGCTCCGCTCACATGCAGATATGTGGTGCCGGTGCCGTTTTTGGTGATGTTCCAGAACTGGTGGTCGTCCAGAATCAGATCCGACGCGATCGTATAGGTCCGATCCGATGGTGACGGGGTCGAGGCACCTGCCTTGATACCGCCCCCGCCGACCGTCAGCGTGCCGGCACCAGCCGCGACAGTGAAGTCGGAGGCGGCGTTGAATGTCATCTTGGTAAAGGTCGCGGGCGTGTCCACCGTCGCCGTCGAACCGCCAGTCGCGAAAATCGCGCGCGAGAAGCCGTCGAACGAGGGCAGGGCGTCGCCGTCCCAATTCGCGGCCACGCTGAACCCGTCACCTGCACCGGTGCCGCCGCCGTCCCACACCGCATCGGCATACACGACCTGAGTCCCGCTGATGACGTTCAGTGTGCCGAGCCCGCTGAAGAAGGTGTCGTTCACATGATCCGCGCCGCTGCCGACCGCGCCCCACGTGCCCGCAATCTGCTGCTCGCCGTCCAGAAACAGTTTGTCGACGGTGACCGTGACACCCTCCTTGATCGCGACCTTGGCACCTTCCTGCACGCGCACGGCTGTTGTGTCGGGCAGCGCGGCCGAATTGCGCAGTTCCAGCGTACCGCCGCCGACCCTGACAAGCTGGCAAGCGCTAAATCCGGCGGTTTCAGCGATCACGATGGAGCCCCCGTTGAGGACCACGTCGCCGGTAGTGGTTGAGATCACATTGGTGATGGTGATGCGCCCGCCGTTGTTCTTGACCAGTGTCACCGCACCGTCAAACGCGCCCGCGTAGACACTATTACCGCCCTGATTGACGGTGAGCGTCGCCGGCAGGGTACGATGTTCATCCTCCTCTGACGCAGGTTCTGACGCAGGTGCAAAACGGGTTCACGCCCGCCGCATCCTTTGCTATCATGTAGGGCGTTTTGAAGCATACAAGGAGAATTCGTGATGAATGGATTTCAGATCGTCGTGTGCGGCAGCTTGGTGCCTGATCCGCTACAGACACTCGAACCGGTGACAACCCCGCAAGGCCCGGGACTCAAGAACGAGACCATGTTGCCGTCGGTGCTCGACCCGTGGTCGGCCCACGCGCTGTACGAAGCGGCCAACCTCGCCAAACAGGTGGCAGACAGCAAGGTCTATCTCGTGAGCCTCGGCCCCAAGGCCAAACTGCAGCAACTCATGATGACCGTGGCGCAGAAGGTGCCCTTCGAACTGGTCGCGTTGGATGGCAGCGCCAGTGGCTTTACCGATGCGCATGGCGTGGCGGCCGCTTTGGCCGATGCCATCGCCGCGATCCCGGGTCTCGACAAGAGCCGCCTGTTGGTCTTCGGCGGTTGTGCCTCGGCTTCACGCGACGCCAGCGTAACCATGCAACTCGTCTGCGAACGCCTCGGCATCCGTAATTTCTTCGCGGGCGTGGATGAGTTCAAGGTGGCCGAAGACGGCTCCTTCACGGTGCTGGAGCGTATCGAGGGGGGCGAATATCTGGCCTCCTCTTGCAAAGGCGCGCCCGCTGTACTCGCCTGGGCCACGGGTAACCTGCCCGAACCGCCCAACAACCCGCAGGTCGGCATGGCAAATATGCGCGGCGTGATGCCGTCGCTGATGAAGGCCAAACCGACCCCGTCGGGCGTCGGTGGTATCGCCTACGAAACAACCGAAATCCCGCCGCAGAAACGCCAGACCCGCATCGTCAAGGATGCCTCGGCCGACGAGATCGCCAAAGAGATCGTCGAGTGGATCAACAACTGATTTGAATGAGGACGCTTTCCATGTCTAAGACACTCGCACTTCTGCACACCCAGGCCGACGGCTCACTGCCCAAGGCCGCCCTTGAAACCCTCACCGCCGCCGTTGCGCTGGGCCAACCCTTCGACGTGGCGATCCTCGGCACCGGCGCGTCAGCCGCAGCCGACGCCATTCAGGGCTGCGGCGCGGCCACGTTCTACACGGTCGACGATCCGGCAGTCGCGCAGCCGCGCTATGCCACAGACACCGCCGCCGCCGTCGCATTGATCCAGGCCGCCGGGGCTGAACTCGTGCTGGCGCCTGGGACCTCGCGATTCTCGCGCTGTCTGCCCGGTGCCGCGCACCGCGTCGACGCGCAGATCGATACCCACATCGTGGCGTTGAAGGCTGAAGGCGACACCCTGCGTGCCCAGCGTTGGTTCTACCGCCAGCGCATCCTCGGCACCTTCAGCCGCGCGGCACGCCCCTGGCTGTTGCTGCTCGACTCCGGTGTGTTCGCTCCCTGGCAGGGGGCGGCCGGCAAGGCCGACGCGCAGGCCGTAGCCGTCACCTTTGCTGAAGACGACCAGCGCACCACCGTAACCGGCGTGCAGAAGCCGGTTGCCGACGCGCAGACGATCCGGCCGGATGCGAAGCTGCTCTTCGTGGCGGGCGCGGGCTGGACCAAGAAGCAAAAAGACGGCCAGTTCCACATTGGCGATGCCAGCACACTGATCCTCGACTTCCTCGGCAAGACGCAAGCCTCGCTCGGCAGCAGCAAATCACTGGTGGACATTCAGGGCGAGGGCCAGGAGACCTTGAGTTTCATGTCGCACATGAACCAAGTGGGACAGACTGGCTCGACGCCGCGCCACCCCAAAGGCCTCGCAACCTGCTGCCACGGCGAAGAGCCGCACGCGGTCGGCTGGCGCTTCATCAACGAGCGCCGCGCAGTCAACTTGGATCCGAACTGCGGTTGGGCGCAGGGCAAAGCCGACGTGCTCTACGTGGCCGACGCCTTCGAAGTGATGGCCAAAGTCAACGCGTTGCTCTAACGCGGACGGAGCCCGTAACCTTCACCCCGCCCTCTTCCGGAGGGCGGGGGTGAAAACGGCTCTTCTTTCATTTTCACGTGTTTAAACTCCTTTCCCTGTTGACAGCCTTCAGCCGAGCGTGATATAAAAACCGGTATACAGCTTTTAATAACCTGTGTTTTACCAGTATGGCGAAAGGAGTCAGGCATGCATGCTCAAGGACGGAGTTCGCGGTTCGCTATTTCGATCAGGACGGGAGCGGTCATCGGGCCGCCCCTTCTCACGGGGAGTATGCGACCCTTGTATTCTGCTGCATGTTCGTTATCCACTCTCGTGCCGAAACCGTGGCCTTGTGGAAGCTAGATTATGAGGCCGGTGATAGTGTCTTGAACGCGCGTTGCCTACTGAACCCGGCGCACGATTTGTTACCTTCGGGTTCCTTATGCGCTCCAGAGGGAGCCTCACACGACTAAAAACCAGGGAGACACACAATGAAAACCTGCCAGACTAAGAAATGCGCTTGGATGCGTACTCCGCTCATGGTCGTTTCGGTTACGTATACAAGTATGGCTCTCGCCCTAGCCTATAACGATGTCACCGCGTGGTGGCATTTCGATTGTGATGCCGATCAGAATGAGCGAGCGGATATGTCAGAAATCCGTGACCAACGCGATTGGGGCACATCAGCGTTAAAGGGGGCGTCAGGGTATCACGCCACCTCTGTTAACGGTGGTTTGGGGGTGCCCTCATGGACAAACGAAGTCGTGAGTCCGGCGGGAGGTGCTTTGTATGGAGGGTTTGATCGCTTGTCTCAGTTGGTTGGGCAAACCCATTTTAACCTAGTATCCGCGGTGATCACGCCCGGTAAGTGGTATGAGGCAAAGGCAGCAAAGGGGGAAACATGGACAGAAGGGTGATACGGGTGTTGACGGCCGGTGCGCTGACGATGTTCGCGATAACAGCCTGCTGTGCGCAGCAGGTGCTGTATGTGGATGCGCAACGCGGCAGTGATCTCCATGACGGAACGCAAGCGAAACCATTTGCATCGCTGGCGCGGGCACGTGATGCTGTGCGCGCCTTGAAAAAAGGCGAATGCTTTTCCAGAGCGGGGCGTGGTCATCGAGGTGTCCGGCAACTTTTCGCTGGCGACCCAAAACTTGGTGCTGGAAGCGCAAGATGGCGGTACTGGACCTGATGCGCCGGTGGTGGTCCGGGCCGGCGCGAGCGGTGCCGTAATCACGGGTGGCCATGCGCTGCCGCCGGAGGGTTTCCGCAAGGTGACAGACGACGCGACGCGCACCCGCCTGCCCGAGGCCGCGCGCGAGCACGTTGTGGTGTTTGACCTCGCAAGTGTGGGGGTGGAAGCCTTGGATCCCCTGCCGGACAAATTCAGCGGCTGGCGCGAGATGGAAATCTTCTGCGGCGGCGAGGCGATGCGGCTGGCGCGCTGGCCGAACACCGGCTGGACGGAGATCGTCAAGGTCATTGATCGCGGTGTCAAGCCGGTCGACAAAGCGACCGGCGAATGGGAGCACGGCTACAAAGGAGGCACCTTTGAATACACGGGCGACGCGCCATCGCGCTGGCGGGTCGACAAAGGGATCTGGATGAACGGTTTCTGGTGTCACGACTGGGCCAATGAAACGCTCAAGATCGGGACGATCGACACCGCCAAGCGCTGGATCACTTCGGCCGGCATCCACACGTACGGCATCGGCAACTCGTCCAAATGGCGCACGGCCAAACGCCGTTATTATGTCTTCAACCTGCTCGAAGAACTTGACGCGCCGGGCGAATGGTATGTGGACCGGGAAAACCGCATGCTCTATTTTTATCCGCCGGACGGCGCGGTTGATGCCGTGGTTTTGGCGGTGCAGAAAAAACCGTTGATCCAACTGGTCAAGACGGCTCATGTCAGGCTGGAGGGGCTTCAGTTTGCCTTCAGCATTGGACATGCGGTCTCCATTCAAGAGTGCGAGAACGTGCTGTTGAAGGAACTGCGCGTGGCGCACATCACGACCGACGGCGTGAACATCCATGGCGGGCGCAACTGCGGCTTGGACGGGTGTGAAGTCTACGGCACGGGCGGCACAGGCGTGAGGGTATACGGCGGCGACAGGAAATCACTGACCGGCTGCGGCCACTTCGTCACGAACTGCCACCTGCATCATTGCGGACGCTTACAGCGCACTCAGGGGAAGTGCTTATCGTTTTTCGGAGTCGGCGTGCGCGTCGCGCACAATCTGATCCATGATTCGCCTTACGTCGCGGTCATGTACAACGGTAATGACCATGTGTTCGAATATAACGAGGTCCACTCGGCGATGATGGAGAGCGGTGACGGCGGCGGTCTCTACACGGGGCGCGACTGGGGGTCGCAGGGGACGGTCATCCGCTACAATTATTTCCATCACTTCGGACAGCCAGGGGTGACGTGGCAGAAAGCGCAGGGATTGTCGCCGGACTATGAGCCGCTCAAAGAGAGCGTGATGGTCATGGGCGTTTACCTAGATGACTGTGACAGCGGGGAGACGGTCTGCGACAATCTGTTTTTCCGTACCGGCTGGGCGGCGTTCGTCGGCGGCGGGCGCTACAATACGATTCGCAACAATCTTTTCATCGAGTGTACCTCCGCGTTGCATCTTGACGACCGCGGTCTGAAACGGGCGCGCCCGGGCGAGGGAACCAAGGACGGCTGGGATCTATCGGCCAAGCTGGAGGCGGTCAACTGGCAGGAGTCGCCGTGGAAAGATCGCTATCCGCACTTGGTGAACATCATGGAGGACGAGCCGAAGTTGCCGTTGCACAATGTGTTTGAAAAGAACGTGGCCATCAACTGCCCGCGCTTCTTGCAAATGCACGGGACGGTCAAAGAGACGGCGGTGCCGCGCTTGACATTCCGTGACAATCTCGTGTTCGGGACGATCCATGCGAAAGACGCCGAGGCCTTTCCCCAGAACGAAGAGGGGCGGCAGCGCGTTGCATTCATGACGGAGACTTTGCCGGACAGTAACGAACCCGATCAGACCGGATTCAAGGTGCAGGAGAGCGAGATGTTCCGGCGGCTGGCGCCTTGGTTCGAGCGTATTCCGCTTGAACGCATCGGGCGCAGTGCGCCGCGTGCGAAGTAGGACTTGATGAATTGCGTAAGGCGTACGATACGATGCACGCGCACATTTCTTGGAGTATGGCGGACGCGCTGACGGCGTTTGATGCCGCGACCGCCGCTGCGACTCGGAAAGGTCGTGCGCCCAGCGATCCGGTGCATGACGCGTTCGCGCAGATCACGGCCCGCTTCACGTGATGGCTCAAACCATGAAACACATGAAACTTCATGAAAGGTTGAGGGCATGAAAGAAAAGATCACGGCGGTCTATGAAGAGGAGTGCTATCAGATACGCGGGGCCTTGTATGACGTGTACACGGTGCTCGGAACTGGTTTCTCGGAAGAGGTCTACCAAGAGGCGCTGGAGAAAGAATTTGCCATGCGCCATATCCCTTTTGTGTCACAGCAAGTCCTGCGATTTCATACAAAGGGGAATGGCTTGCAAAGACCTACAAAGCAGATCTGGTCTGTTACGACAAAATCATTCTCGAATTGAAAGCTGTCAAAGCCCTGCTTTCCGAGCACGAGGCGCAACTCATCAATTACCTTAAAGCAACCGGAATGCGTCTGGGCTTTCTCGTCAACTTTTGTCATTTTCCCAAGGCAGAGATACGCACATATGTAAACTAATTTCATGAAGTTTCATGTGTTTCATGGTTTAAACTCCTTTCCCTGTTGACAGCCGCCAGCCGAACGTGATATAAAACCGGTATACAGCTTTTATTAACCTGTGTTTTAACCGGTGTGGCAAGAGGAGTTAGGTGTGCATGCTCAAGGACGGAGTTCACGGTTTGCTGTTTCAATCAAGACGGGGGCGGTCATTGGGCTGTTCCTCCTTATGGGCGCACATGGTGCACGTGCCGCCGACGCAGTGCTCAGTTTCAGTGCCAGTGGCCAGCGGGTTGTCACCACCGGCCAGATCACGGCCAATGACTTCACAGCGGAGGCGTGGTTCAAGCTATCCAGCTACATCTCTGAAAACCAGATCTTTTCGCAATACCGCGACGATGCCGGTCGCTTTATTGTCGGTATCAAGGACAAGGTCGCGGGCATGTTCATCGGCGGCACCTGGATGACGGGCAGCGGTACGATCCCGCTCAATACTTGGACTCACATTGCTGTCTCGCGTAGCAACACGACCTGGACCATCTACATCAACGGCCAGTTCTATACGAACGGCGTCCATAACGCGAATCCTCTCGCCAACACAACGTTTGCAATCGGCGCGATCGGCACCACGGCACCGGGCTTCCGGGGAGAGATCAGCGATGTGCGTGCCTGGAATACGGTCCGCTCTCAAGCGCAGATCGCTGGCGGGTTGGACACGCGCCTTACCGGCACTGAGGCAGGACTTGCGCACTACTGGCCGCTGAATGAGGGCTTAGGTAGTACGGTCGCGGATCTTGCTGCTGGAGCCTCAGGAACGCTCGGTGCCGGTGTTGCTTGGGCCGTTAGTACCGATCTGCCGTTCTCGACGGCGCGACAGGACGGCACCGTTGCCTACTGGCGGCTGGACGCAGATGCGTCCGGTACGTTGGACACGCGCGACTTTATCGGCAACGCCCGCTTGTCGAGCGGTCTCGATATAACCGCGCACACAACAACCATGCAGGCCAGCCGCAATCAGGCGTTCAGCGGCCAACCGCCGAACAGCACGCTGCCCCTGCCGAACGGTAACTCCGGTTCGGCGTACGCGCAGGCCAACGGTGCCTGTCTGCGCGTCACCGATCTGGGACGCCACTTGGAAATCACCAACAGCTTTACGGTCGAGGGTTGGATCGCTCCGCACCGGCAAGATTATGATACAGACATCCAGTACATCGCTAATACGCGTGTTTTCACCAAGGGATGGGCCTTCGCGCTCAAACGCATGTCGGACGGCACGCGCAGG
>DUPH01000160.1 GCA_012838435.1 Lentisphaerota bacterium
CGTGACCCGAGGAGTCCTTCGTGAGGGACTCCTCGAAGTCATACTTTGCGAACGGCACTGCGGCGGGCGTTTTTGAGTCGAGGCGCAACCGTCCGGCGCGTGCGCCGTAGGCGATATTCTCGGCGATGTTCGTCACGTACAGATTTTTCGCCACGGCCGTCACGCGCCCTGTGCCGGAAACAGCGTCAGAGAGAATGTCTGAGCGCGTGGCACCGAGCCGAAGCTCGTTGCCCTTAAGTGGGATCGCCGCGCCCGTTTCGCTTTGGAGTGAGCCCAGGGCCACCTGCGAGGTATAGTTCGAGAGCGTAAGCGTGCCCGCGCCCGTCACACGCACATCGGTAAAGGCGAGCGCGTCATCCATCATCGGGATCACCTGGCCTTCTACGATTTCAAGCGTGCGGCGCGGTTTGCCGGCGGGACAGAAAGACGAGATGCGCACGGTACCGTCTCCTTCCTTGCGCACACTGCCATAGTCATCGGGCCAGAACCGACAGTCGCTGCCGATCACGAGCGTACCGCCCCTGACGCACAGAGGGAAATAGCCAAGCGCCGCTGTGCTAGCAGTAAAACCGCTGCCGCCGTTAGACCACCTCAGCCACCACAGATAGCTCTCGGGCACCTCTTCTTCTGGCTCGGGCACGGCGGGCTCAACCGCCATGCCACCCATATAAGCTGTCGTTCTAACAGTGATGGTCTGCTGGTCGGCGAGCTGGAAAAAGGTCACATTGGTGTGCGCGGGCAACACGCCTCCTACCCAGTTTGTGTACTCGCCCGCAGCGTTCGTCGCGGCCCACTGTCCACCCATGGAGCCGTTCCAAAGGTTCGTAGTAACGTCCGCATTCACGCCCATCACCGCATACGTGAGCGCGAGAATCAATAGGGTCGTTCTTTTCATGACACCATTCTCCTGACCAAACACCGTTCCTGACATACAACACCCGCGTGTCTTACAGCGCTTTTAATGTAGCAAAAAAACAGGCCGCAAGAAACAAGGAATTAACACAAAGCCGTTGTGTCGATGCGCATGCGTCGGCCGCGGAGTTGTAGGTTACCGCCAGTGATGATGACCTTCTCGTCCTCACGCCGCAGATCAAGCGGCTCGCGCGCCCAGACTGCCCAGCCGCGCGTGGCGGCGCGCGCGTACAACTGCTCCAGCGTATCGGCAAAGCGCTCCTGGCCGCGCCAGAACGGCAGTGGGCCAAGGCGGTAGATGAGTGGTGCGGGCGTGAGCGTTTTCACGGCGCTGCCGAAATCTTCAAAGGGGGGCTGCGGTGTTCCGTAGAACGTTGTGAGATCGACAGGATCGGGTGCGGGCGGTTGCGCCGGACAGGTCGGCGGCGGCTCTTCCATCGCCGCATCGCCCAGCAGCTCGACGCGGCTGACACCACGGACAGCCAGCAACAGCAGCGGGGTTTGGGTGATGGCCTCGCCCATCAAATAGTAGACCGCCGCCAGATGCTTGCAGGGGTTGGCGTAATCCGGACAGGAACAGCGGCTCGACAGATCATTCTCGCGCTGCGGAAAGAGCGGACAGCCAGCTTCCCGGAAGAGCCCCTCCACCTCAAGCGGCAGCTCGCTGACCAACAGGCGCGCCACCAACATCGGCTGGGCACGCAAAGTTTCGATCAATTGCGGCTGCGCCTCTTCCGACACCGTGCGGAAGTGGATGGTGCTGGTGTACGGCTCCTTGCTGGCACCCTGCACACGGGCGGTGATCACGCCCGGCGTGATCTCAAGCTGCGACACCTGACCGGAGACCGCGTAGCTGCGGCCGCGTCCCAGACGCGCCCCAATGCGGAAGCGTTCGATGGCCTCGATCCAGCGTCGGCTCCACCACACGCGCGACGTTCCACTTTGCGCATGTTGCGAGCGGATACCGCCCATAATTGCCATCGGCGTGCGCGGCGCGTATCGCTTTTTTCGCTTTTTCTTGCTCATTCCCCCACCTCGACATCGGCAATAACCGTTTCGGAAAGCCGCAGAACCTGATCCAGTTCGGCGTCGGAAAGTTCAGTTAGGAACTGCTCGCCACTCGTCACGATCTCGGCGGCCAAGGCGCTCTTGTGCGCGATCATATCGTCGATGCGTTCCTCCAGCGTACCGCCGCAGAGAAATTTATGGACCATCACATCGCGCGTCTGTCCGATACGGAAGGCGCGGTCAGTGGCCTGATTCTCAACGGCGGGATTCCACCAGCGGTCGTAGTGAAAGACATGGCTCGCGCGAGTCAGGTTGAGACCGATGCCGCCGGCTTTGAGCGAAAGGACAAAGGCACGCGGCTCGACGCCCTCCTGAAACGCTCGCACCATGTTGTCGCGCGTCTTGCGCGGCACGCCGCCATGCAAAAACGGCATGTCGCGCCCAAACGTTTCGCAGAGACGTTGTTGCAGTAGCACGCCCATTTCGGCGTACTGGGTGAAAACCAGTGCGCTTTCGCCGCGCGCGAAAATCTCCTCCAGCATCTCTTCCAGACGTTGTAGCTTGCCAGATGGACGCGCCATGGCCTGCGGCTCGCCGAGGTAGTGCGCCGGATGGTTGCAGACCTGTTTAAGGCGCGTCAGCACACCAAGAATCAAGCCGCGTCGCGCGATACCTTCGGCGTCGGCCGCATCGCGACGAAACTGCTCAAGCACTTCCTCGTAAAGATGCGCCTGCTCGCGCGTGAGCGTGCAGATGACGGTGCCTTCGCGCTTCTCTGGTAGATCGGCGATGATCTGTTTGTCGGTCTTGAGACGCCGCAGCAAAAACGGCGAGGTAATGCGCCGCAGCCGCGTGCGCGCGCCGGGATCGGTGCCAGAGTGGATCGGTCGGAAGAAGGTTTCGCGGAACGCGGTACGTCCGCCTAGCAGACCGGGATTGAGAAAATCCATCAACGACCAGAGATCGCCAACATGGTTCTCGATCGGTGTACCGGTCAGCGCGACCCGGTAATCGGCCTGTAGCGCGCGCGCCGCTTGGGCTTGGCGCGTATCAGGATTCTTGATGTTCTGCGCTTCGTCGAGCACGATGCCGGACCAGTTGACTTTACGCAAGTCGGAGTAATCGCGGTAGAGCAGATGGTAACTGGTGAGCACGATGTCCGCCCCTTTTGTCTCGCGAACAAACGCATTGCCGCGACAGCGCTGTGCGCCGTGATGGAGCATCACGCGCAGACTGGGCGCGAAACGTCGACTCTCACGCAACCAGTTACCGAGCACCGACATCGGAGCGACCAACAAAACCGGACGACGTTCGCCACGCTCCTTTTCGTGTAGCAGAAAGGCGAGCGTCTGGATCGTTTTACCAAGGCCCATGTCATCCGCCAGACAGCCGCCGAAGCCCCAGGTGCGCAGGAACGCCAGCCAACTGAACCCGCGCACCTGATAGGGACGCAACTCGCCGCAAAACGCAGCGGGTTGCGGCAGCAGTTCGAACGTCTGCTCGCCGCGCAAGCGATTAAGGAATGGCGCCAGCCAACCGCCGCCACGAACCTCGGAGACCTCCAGCCCGCCACGGCTTGCGGTACCCAGCGCCAACTGCACCACCTCCAGCGCGGATTGCGATTCCGCCCGCTTGGGTTGCGTAACGCGCAGCGCTTCCTGAAGCTGGCGCACATCGATCTGAATCCAGCGGCCCCGGAAGAAGACCAACGGCGAGTCGGACTCCAACAGCGCCTCCAGCTCCTCGCGCGAAATCGGCTGGCCGTCCAGCGCGACCGTCCAGCTCAGCGCCACCTTCTCTTCCAATGCCTGCGGGCTGGCGTCCGCGTCGGCGTGCGGCATCGCATCAACCTCCAGCGTGACGGTCTGCTCACGGTGGCTCCACCATGCCGGTAGACTGACGCCGTAACCAGCCGCTTCCAGCAGCGGTGCGGCAGTGTTGAGAAAGACATGTGCCTCATCAGGTGGTAGCATGCAACCAAAGCCGTGCGGATAGATTTCGGCTCTGGTCAGCGGTGGGAAGAGCATGCCGGCCTGTCCCAGCGCGATCAAGAGCGCTTCATCAGCACCCTCAAAAAACGGTGTACGGCCTTTCGGGCGCGTGCCGTTAAAACGCACACGCAGGAACCACGGCTGACTCGGTTCGGACGGCTCCTCCAGATCAAAGAGCAATGCGGCGTCATGTGTCGCGCGGCCTTCGACCGGTCGCCGCCACAGCGCGACCGCATCATACAGGGCGTCAAGTTCCTCATCCGCTTTCCAGCGGATCACCGGGCTCTCACCGCGCAATGCAGCGAACCAAGCGTCGTGGGCGCTGTAGAATTTACCGCGTTCGGCATGCGAACGCGACAGCGTCGTCATCACGCTGAGCCGCACCAAGTGGTCGGTCAGCTCCTCAAGCAACGCGGCGGCATAGTGTTCGGGTGTCGTACCCAGCGTCAGCAACGGCGGCAAACGCGCGGTCAGCGCTTCGAGCCGCCGCCGGTCGGGCGGATCGAGCGACAGCTGCCAGCGCGCCTCGACGCTCTCGTCGTCGCGCCGCACAAGCGCGGGCAAAAATCTGCCGCGAGCCACGAGCGAACCGGACAAGCGGAAAAGATCCACGAACGCGAGCAGGTCTTCACCGGCGAACACGCCATCGGCCAGCCGCCGCTCCTGACAGACCCCCAGAAAGGTCAGGGCCTGTTTCCAAGTTAAAGTGGCAGCCGTGACCCGCCAGGTATCAAGCGTTACCGGCGGCGAAACGGAGACGTCGGCAGGCAAGAGAAACGATTGCGACGGCACTGGAAGCGGGCCGACAGAACTCTGGCTTGTCGGCAGGCGCAACTCCAGACCCAACATCTGAAGACTCTCCGTCTCCCAAAGGAATCCTTCGAGAACGTCACCGAGAATTTCCGCCCCGGCATCGAACGGCGAAACACGCGCCTGCGCCGCACCCTGCGCCGTGGGATGAGTTCCACATGCGGGTGCAACCCGTTCGCCCCACACAGCCACACGACGTTGGCGCCAGCTTATATGCAGAATCACTAGCATCCCATCAGTCTGCCCGACAACAAGGCGGTCACAGACACACACATCGTACCACAATGCGCTCTCCGTGCGTAGCGCGGAGAGCGCGTTGTGATATTTAGGAGTTAGGAGTTAGGAGTTAGGATTTAGGAGTTGAGTGCCTGCCGCAAGATTTGCGCCGGGTAATGTGACACAGGCATCCTGCCCGTGATGACGGCACTGCGCAAAACCGGTGACCGTCTTGTACCCGTCCTCGCGGGCTCCGCCCGCGACCAATCACAAATTACAAATCTAAACTCCTAACTCCTCAATCCTAACTCCTCCTTCCAAAGTGCGATTCAACGAGGTTGAATCGTACTTTGGCTTGACGCTGAGCACCTGACATTGCATGCTTGTGCGGATGGTCAAAGACGGACATATTCGCCTGTTGCCGATCCACGTCGCCAACAAGATCGCGGCGGGCGAGGTGGTGGAGCGCCCCGCTTCGGTGGTGAAAGAGTTGATGGAAAACGCCATCGACTCCGGTGCCACGCGGATTGACGTGACCGTGACGGCTGGCGGGCGCAAACTGATCGAGGTGCGCGACAACGGCGGCGGCATGGGGCGCGACGATGCCCTGCTCAGCATCGAGCGGCAAGCCACCAGTAAAATCCGCGATGTCGATGACATCGAACGTATCGACACGCTCGGTTTCCGTGGCGAGGCATTGCCTTCAATCGCTTCAGTCTCGCGCTTCACACTCAAAACGCGCCGTGAGGTGGATGAGGCCGGAAGCGAGTTAGTGATTGTGGGCGGCAGCCTGCAAGACGTCCGCGAAGCCGGTCTGCCGGTCGGCACCACGATCAGTGTGCGCGACCTCTTTTTCAATGTGCCGGCCCGTCGAAAATTTCTGCGTGCGTTTCAGACCGAGCAGGCACATATCCGCTCGGTCTTCACGCTCCACGCTCTGGCCCATCCGGAAATCGGCATGAGCCTTACATCCGACGGCCGCGAGCTGGCTCGTTTGCCGCCTGATGCTACGTTGGAGGAGCGCGTCCGCGATCTCTTCGGTGCCGACTTCTGCGCGGGACTGGTGCCGCTCGACCGGACACGCGGGGAGATTCGCGTCTACGGTTTCGCCGGATTACCGAACCAGACACGCACCGACCGCAGTGAACAGTACATCTTCATTAACCGCCGTCCAGCCACCGCGCCGGTCATCGCCTATGCGTTGCGCGAGGCCTATCCGCCGCTAGAAGGCAACCGCAAGCCGATCGTGCTGCTCTTCATCGAGATGCCGCCCGAGCACGTGGATGTCAATGTGCATCCGACCAAACGCGAGGTACGCTTTCACAAACCGGTGGATGTGCGCGAAGCGTTGATCGCTGCCATCACCGAGGCGATCGGCAACACGCACCGGCATAAGAACAACGAGCCCGCAGACGCTCCTCCGGCCGATACGAAAGCGGCGGCGCACGACACGCAAGATACGCGCGACACACAGGACGTCTCGTTGCGAACGCTGGTGCCGGAAGCTGCGGCGCGCCCCTTCGACTATCCCGCGCCGGTTCCGCTGCCGCTAGTTGACGCGCCCCGCCCCGCCGCCGTGCCGTTCCCCGCCCCTATGCAACCCGCCCCCGTGCCGCCACCGACCGGCAAGGGGCTACCGCTCTTCGCGGACCCGCACGCGGGTTCGCCGTGGCGCTGGTGCCGGGTGTTGGGTCAGGTGGGCGGACGTTATTTGCTGTTGGAGACTGACGACGGCATGGTAACGGTCGATCCGCGCGCGGCACGCGAGCGGGTGCTGTACGAGCGGCTGATGGATAACGCACGGAGCGGCGAAACCCTATCGCAGCGCATGCTGCTGCCCGAGACGGTGCAACTCGCGCCGCGTGACGCCGCGCGTCTGCGCAAGCACTTGTCGGTCGTGCAGGCGATGGGCTTCGGCGTAGCAGAGTTTGGTAGCGACCATTTTATCGTCGAGTCGCTACCCGCCGCGCTGGGCACGGTCTCCTGCCGCGAGCTACTGGGAAACATCGCACACGATCTTGAAACTGCCGGCACGCGGCGTGGTGCCGAAAAGTGGCGCGAAGAGCTGATCGCCAAAGCCGCCTGCCGCGCGGTCACCGGTAGCAGTGAGCCGCTCTCCGAAGAGGCCGCCGAGCGATTGGTGAACGACCTCGCCGCCACGCGCATGCCCTACACCTGCCCGCGCGGCCGCCCCACCATGATCTTCACCTCATACCGCGAACTTGAAAGAAAGTTTGGGCGGTGAATAGCCGCAACCATGCCACCAAAAATCGTGCCATCTGTGGTTAAACAAACCCGAGCAGGGCTTTTACTCGCACGGTTGTACGCCACTGCGTGATCGCAACAAGAAAGGTTGACTCGCGACGTTCGACCCGCGACCTGCGGCTGGTGCAGCCCCCAAAAAACCTCTGTGCTCTCTGTGTTCTCTGTGGTTTCCAAAACCTGAACCATGCCACCAAAAATCTGCGTAATCTGTGCCATCTGTGGATGTAAAAAACCGCGTCACTTGCCGACGCAGAAGCGGCTGAAGATGGCATCCAGCAGATCCTCGGTGTAAACACGCCCGATCATGCGTCCGAGCGCTTCGGCCGCGCCGCGCAGATGGCCGGCCGCGAGCACCAGTCCGCTTTCACCGGCGTCCAGCGCGGCGCGCGCCTCCCGGCTCTGCTCAAGTGCCGTGCGCAGTTCATTGACATGCCGCAATGAGACAATCGGCTGCCCGTACGTTTCTTCTGTCACGCCCAGAGTCTCGGCCACCATCCGCTTCAACGCTTCCAGCCCCTCGCCGCTCTTCGCGGAGACACGCATATAAGCCAGCTCCGACGGTATCTCCAAAGTTCCCGATGTCGGCAAATCGCATTTCGTAACAACCACCATCACGCGTCCAGTCGGTAACGTCGCGCAGACCTCGGCCAGCTTTTCGGACTGCGGCACCGACCCGTCCACCAGATAGAGGATCAAATCCGCCTGACGTATCATGGCGCGCGCCCGCTCGACGCCCTCGCGCTCGACGCCGTCCTGCGTGTCGCGCAGGCCGGCGGTGTCGACCAGCCGCAGCGGCACCCCGTACAGCACGAGCGACTCTTCGATCGCATCGCGTGTGGTGCCCGGCAGGTCGTGTACGATGGCGCGGCGGATGCCCAGCAAGGCATTCATCAGCGAAGACTTGCCGGCGTTGGGACGTCCGGCCAGGACCACCAGCGCACCCTCGCGAACCAGATGCCCCTCGCGCCACGATGCCACCAACTGTTCCATCTCGGTCATGCACGCCGCCAGCCGCTCGCTGGCGCGCTCTGTAAAAAGAGGCGGCAGTTCGCCCTCGTCAAAATCCAGCAGATGCTCCACCTCGGCGCAGACCGCCGTGACCGCCTCATAAAGCGCCGCCACGCGCCCCCCTAACGCGCCGTCGAGCTGGGCGCGGGCCACATGCGCGGCGCGTTCGGTACGGGACTGGATCAAGTCGCACACCGCCTCGGCCTGCGTTAAATCCATACGTCCGTTGAGAAAGGCGCGGCGCGTGAACTCTCCGGGTTCGGCCAAACGCGCACCGGCCGCCAGCACCGCCTCCAGCAGACGGCGCGAAGGTAACGCGCCGCCATGTCCTTGAATCTCCAGCGTGTCTTCGCCGGTATAGCTGTGCGGTGCGCGGTAGATCAGAAACACAGCATCATCGATCACGGTACCGGTGACCGGATGGATCACGCGCGCATGGAAAAAGGTGCCCGCCGCGCGCTGGCTGGGCGGACAGCGCAGCCCCGGCACCAGACGGTCACCGACCTCCAGCGCGCCGTCTCCAGAAACCCGCACGATGCTCACGCCCGCCGGCCCCGCAGCGGTGGCGATCGCGGCGATCACATGGGTGCTATAGCATTTTTCATCCACAGATGACACAGATTACGCAGATTTTTGGGGGCATGACTGAACTCGCGAAGCACGTCAATCCCGTCAATCATGTCAAAAAACCGCCATCTCGCCCTACAACCCAGCGAACGGATTCACCGTGAATCCGCCGCCGCCCGACGAGCCGCGTCCCGGCGATCCTCCGCGCCCGGTGGAGTCGCGCCTGCCGCGCGGCGGACCGGAGCGGCGGTCGCCGCCACCGCCACCCTCGCGCTTGCCCGCCGGCGCGGGCTGCGTCTTGGCGCTTAGCGAGATGCGCCGGCGCGCTTTGTCCACGCTCAGCACGCGCACCTTCAGCTTGTCGCCGGCCTTGACCACCTCGGACGGATCGCGCACAAAACGGTCCGAAAGCTCCGACACATGCACCAGACCATCCTGATGCACACCGATATCGACAAAAGCACCGAACGCCGTGACGTTGGTCACGATCCCTTCCAGCACCATGCCCTCTTTGACATGCTCGAACTCGGTCACGTCGTCGCGGAAGGCCGGTTTTTCAAACGTCGCGCGTGGGTCGCGTCCCGGCTTCTTCAATTCGGCGATGATGTCGCGCAGTGTTGGCTCGCCCACCGAATCCGACACATACTTGGTGTAATCGATCTGATCCACCAACGTGTTATTACCGATCAGGTCAGATAGCGCCACGCCCAGATCGGCGGCCATCTGCTCGACCAGTGCGTAGCGTTCCGGATGAACCGCCGAGGCGTCCAGCGGATGCTCGCCGTCGCGGATGCGCAAAAAGCCCGCGGCCTGCTCGAACGTCTTGGGCCCCAGTCCCGGAACTTTGCCCAGTTGTTGCCGACTGGTAAAAGCGCCGTTCTCGTTGCGGTAGGTAACAATCTTCTTGGCCATCGCACCGCCGATTCCCGAGACGCGCGTCAGCAGCGGAGCGCTGGCGGTGTTCAACTCCACGCCCACATGGTTCACGCAGCTCACCACCACTTCGTCCAGCTTGTCGGCCAGCAACGGCTGATGCACATCGTGCTGGTACTGTCCCACGCCGATCGCCTTGGGGTCGATCTTCACCAACTCCGCCAGCGGGTCTTGCAAGCGCCGTCCGATCGAAATCGCCCCGCGGATCGTCAGGTCAAGATCGGGAAACTCGTCACGCGCCACTTCCGACGCGCTGTAGACCGACGCACCGGACTCGTTGACGGAGATCACCATCACATCTTTGATGTTCGCCTCTTTCAGCACACCGCGCACGAACGACTCGGTCTCGCGACCGCCGGTACCATTGCCGACCGCAATCGCCGTCGGACGGTGCTTGGCCACCAGTTTGCAGATATCGACTTTCGCCTCGATCTCGCGCCGTCCGCCCTGCGAGGGAAAGATGGTGCAGGTTTCCAAAAATTTTCCGGTCGAATCCAGCGCCACGCACTTGCACCCGGTGCGCAACCCCGGGTCGATGCCCACGACCTTTTTATCGCCGAGCGGTGCCTGCAGCAACAGGTTGCGTAGGTTCTGCGCGAAGATCTCCACCGCCGCGCGGTCGGCCTTCATCTTGGTTTCGACCATGACATCGACCTCGACGCTCGGCGCGATCAACCGCTTGTAGCTGTCTTCGATCGCCTCTTTCAGATGCGGCGCAAAGCGCGAGCTGGGATTCAACGCAACCATTTCGCTGATGCGTTCCAGCAACGGGTCGGCCTCGCACGCCACGCGCACACGCAACACGCCTTCGGTTTGGCCGCGACGGATCGCAAGGAAGCGATGGGAAGGAATGTCGCTCAGCCGCTCCGAAAACTCGTAATACTGCTCGAACTTGGTCGGCTCGGTCGGTTTAGGATCGACCACCTCCGACGCCACCACCCCCTGCGTGGCAAACGCCTGACGCACCAAGCCGCGCACATCCGCGTTCTCGGCGACGGTCTCGGCCACGATGTCACGTGCGCCCGCCAGCGCGGCGTTGACGTCCGCCACGCCTTTTTCATCATCCACAAAAGCGGCTGCCGCGTCATCGGGATCTGCGTTAACATCCTGCGCCAGAATCAACTCGGCCAACGGTTCGAGACCCTTCTCGCGCGCGATCATGGCGCGTGTGCGGCGCTTGGGCTTGTAGGGCAGATAAAGGTCTTCGAGCGCGGTTTTTACGTTGCAAGCCAGAATCTTGGCCTTCAACTCCGGCGACAATTTGCCCTGCTCCTCGATAGATGCCAGAATCGTTGCGCGCCGCTCCTCCAGTTCGCGGTAGTAAGTCAGGCGCTCCTGAATCTTGGAGATCTGCACTTCATCGAGGTTACCGTGAACCTCCTTGCGATAACGCGCAATGAACGGAATGGTATTGCCTTCCGCCAACAGGGTCTCGACCGCGATGATCTGGCGCGGCGCAACCGCCAATTCCGATATGAGCGTTTCAAGCGCGGTCTTGCCGGCTTCACTACTTAAAAAAATCTCTGCCATCTGATTCTATCCTCGTCAAAGCTGGGGAGGCTCGTGCAAAACCCTCGTGGCATGAGCGCTCCAACGCAGATGGGAACCATACTGAAACACCGCGACCGGCACAAGTCGATTGTTTGTGCAGAAGTTCTCTGACAAGCAGTCAACTTTCGCCCTTGTCCTGTTCCCGTCTGTGTGACACAATACAGCAAGCTATCATTGTACTGTGTATTAACCTGACTTAGCAGTAGGCGACGTGTCGACTGCCGGTCAGAGGAAGAAAGGAAGGACCAACACAATGGCAAGAATTACGATTCCGGTTGAAGAGTTTAAACAGCGCGTTGCGAATGCGGCGAAACTCGTCCAAGCTAAGGGCCTCGACGTTCTCGTTGTCAACGGCTCCGAAGCTGACTACGCTGACACGCGTTACTTCTCAAATTTCTGGCCTGTTTTCGAGCGCGTCGGCGTCGCGATTGCCGCAAACGGTGAAGCGGCGCTCATGGTCGGCCCCGAATCAGAGGTCTTTGCTGACGACTTCAGTTGGATGGATCGCATCTGCGTCGTCTATCAGTACCGCGAGAGCGCGAACCCCGCATACCCTGAGCTGAAGAGCGAGTCTTTCAAGGATGTTTTCAAGCGGCTCGGCGTGACCGGCGACAACATCAAGATCGGCGTCGCCGCCAAACTCAACACGAACGTCGTCCAGTACGAAGGCATTCGCGAGTGCTATCCGAAGGCCGAGATTATTTGGGCGGATGACATCATGCTCACCCTGCGCCGCATCAAGTCCGACAACGAAATCGCCTGTATCCGCGAGGCCGCCCGCATCACCGAGCTGGCGACTCACGCCGTGATGAAGGAGCTGCGGCCCGGGAAGACCGAGCTTGAACTCGTCGGCGTCGCGCAGAAGTGCATCTACGAGAACGGCGCTGAGTACGAAGGGCTGCCGATGTACTGCTTCTCCGAGAAGTCGACGCGCCACGCGATCTCCCGCTCGAGCTACAAGAAGATCGAAGAGGGCGATATCGTGCAGCTCAACCTCTCCGCGAAGGTGTGCGGCTACTCGCCGTCGATCGGCCTGCCGGTCTGCTGCGGCAAGCTGACGCCTGAGAAGCGCGAGCTGGTGCAGTTCGGCCTCGACGCCCACTACTGGACGGAAGAGCATTTGAAGCCCGGCGTTCCCGCATCTGAAATCGCCAAGGGCTTCATCAAGTTCTACGAGGAGCGCGGCAAGCGCGCCAACTACTTCTACGGCCCGTGCCACGGCACCGGTCTCATCGAGGTCGAGGCGCCTTGGATGGAGACCAGCTCCGACTACGCGCTGGAGCCGAACATGACGTTCCAGATCGATACGTTCGTGACCTCGCCGACGTTCGGACTCCGCTGGGAGAAGCCGGTCGCGATCACGAAGGACGGCTGCGTCAACCTCGCGCCGTCACAGATCGGCACCAA
>DUPH01000161.1 GCA_012838435.1 Lentisphaerota bacterium
ACAGATTACACAGATTACGCATATTTTTGGGAGCGGGGAGCGGGTTTATTTAACCACGGAATACACGGAACACACGGAAAGGCATGGCTCGGCTTTTCATGAAGTTTCATGTGTTTCATGGTTCGGGTTTATTTAACGCAGAGGCGCAGAGATTTTTTGGGGGGCAACGCGCTCCCGGACAAACTAATGCACTAATTAACTAACGAACTAAGGCACTAACTTGGGTTGCTGGCTCCGCCCGCATCTGGTTTATGTGTTTCATGTTTAGAACGGTCATAACTATTCCGCATGATACTGCGGATTGGTTTTGACCATTCCGCAGCAATATGAATAATGGTCGGCCATGAAAATCTACCCCAGAGTGTACACGGAGCTTCTGAAAAAGCATCTGTCCGAGAACCGTCAGATGGCGTTCATGTCAGGGCCGCGCCAGGTGGGGAAGACCACGGTGTGCCGCGGACTGGCGGACGTCTGCCTGAACTGGGACAATCAGGATGAGTGTGCGTTGATTCTAAAAGGTCCTGCGGCGGTTGCGTCTTTTGCGGAGTTGCAAAAATTGCATGCGCCCAAGCGTATCGTGGCGTTCGATGAGATTCACCGTTACACGCGCTGGAAAACATTCCTCAAGGGTTTTTTCGATGTTTATGGCGAAACGGTCGGCACCGTGGTGACGGGCTCTTCGCGCTTGGACGTTTTCAGGCGGGGCGGGGACAGTTTGATGGGGCGCTATTTCCTTTACCGGATGCATCCGTTCAGCGTGGCGGAGTTGATCTCTGCGGCGGTCAGTGAGGATGTGATTTCACCACCCCGTCCTCTTGCCGACAACGAGTGGGATGCCCTCTGGATACACGGCGGGTTTCCCGAACCGTTCGTTAAGCGGGACGCGCGCTTCTCACGCCGCTGGCAGAACCTGCGGCAATCGCAACTGCTGCGCGAGGATGTGCGAGAGCTGACACGCATTCGGGAGATTGATCAGTTGCTCGCACTGGCGTCACTACTGGCGTCGCGCTCGGGACAGCAGGTTGTTTACGCCTCCTTGGCGAGGGAGGTCCGCATTAGTGAAAACACCGTTCGAGCGTGGATCGGCGCGTTATCAGTTCTGCATTATGGCTTTCTGGTAAAGCCTTGGTACCGTTCAGTTGCGGCTGCGATTCGCAAAGAGCCGAAGTGGTTTTTGAGAGACTGGTCCCTTATCGAAGACCCGGGCCAGCGGGCGGAAACGTTTGTCGCTTGCCATCTACTGAAGGCGGTCGAAGGCTGGACTGATCTGGGAGAGGGACGGTTCGATTTGTTCTACATTCGCGACAAGCAAAAACGCGAAGTTGATTTTGTGGTGACGCGGGATCAGAAACCTTGGTTTCTGGTCGAGGTTAAGCAATCCGACACGACACTGTCGTCATCGTTGGACTTCATGCAGCGGCAAATCCGGTGCAAGCATGCGTTTCAAGTCGTCATCGACGAATCGTTCGTAAAAGCGGACTGCTTTGCTCATCAGACTCCTGTCGTCGTTCCAGCCCGCACGTTTCTGAGCCAGCTCTTTTGACTTTCATGAAGTTTCATGTGTTTCAGGGTTCGAAGCTGGCAGCAAGCTCTTCAATTTCGGCCCAGCGTTCGAAGGCGGCCTCCAGTTCTACCTCGGCCTGGGGCAGACGCGCTTGCGCGGCGGCGATGGCGTCGGGGTCGTTCTGGTAGAGGGCGACATCACCCAGCGTCTCGTGCAGGGCCGCCACTTCGGCCTCCAGCGCTTCAATCTGCGCGGGCAGTTCCTCGCGCTCCCGTTTCTCCTTGAAGCTGAGTCGCGTCTGTACGCGCGCGGGCCGCGTCTTGGTTTCAACCGGTTTTTTGGCGGTATCATCGGGTTCGGGCGCGGGGCGTTGCAATAGCCAGTCGGCATATCCGCCGGGGTAGAGTGCCACGCGTCCATCGCCCTCCAGCACAAACGTGCTGGTGACCACGTTGTCGAGGAAGGTGCGGTCGTGGCTGACCAGCAGCAGCGTGCCGGCATAATTCAGTAACTGCTCCTCCAGCAACTCTAGGGTCTCGATGTCCAGATCGTTGGTCGGCTCGTCCATCACGAGCAGGTTGCCGGGCTGCAGAAACAGCTTGGCCAGCAACAGCCGCGCGCGCTCGCCGCCCGAAAGCGCCTTGACCGGTGTGCGCGCACGGTCCGGCGTGAAAAGGAAATCGCCAAGGTAGCCGAACACATGCTTACGCACGCCGCCCACGGAGACTTCGTCCCTGTCGCCGGCAAGGTTCTGGACTACGGTGGCTTCCAGATTGAGCCGGGCGCGAAGCTGGTCAAAAAAGGCGATCTGTACGCGCGCGCCCAGCGTCACGCTGCCGACGTCGGGTGTCAGGCGTCCGCACATCAGATCGAGCAGCGTGGTCTTGCCGGAGCCGTTGGGGCCGATGATACCGATGCGCTCGCCGCGCAGAACCTTGGCGCTGAAATCGTGGATCAGCGTTTCGCCGCCAGGGTAGGCGAAAGAGAGTCCTTCGATCTTCAGTACCTGCTCGCCGGAGGCTTCGGCCGCATCGAGCTGCATGCGGCTTACGCCGGTCTGGGTGCGCCGCTGCTTGAATGTTTCACGCAGTTGGAGCAGTGCCGCTACGCGGCCCTCGTTGCGTGTGGTGCGCGCCTTGACGCCGCGCCTGATCCAGGCCTCTTCCTGGGCGAGCCGCTTGCTCTTGCGCTCCCAGTAGACGGCCTCATCGTTGAGCAGGTCCTGCTTACGCTGCAGGAAGGTCTCATAGTCGCAATCCCAGCCGACAAGCTGGCCGCGGTCGAGATCAAGCACCTTCACCGCTACCCGCTTGAGGAAGGCGCGGTCGTGCGTGACGAAGAGACAGGCGCAACGGCTCTTGCGCAGAAAGCCCTCCAGCCACTCGATGGTTGCGATGTCCAGATGGTTGGTGGGCTCGTCGAGCAACAACAGGTCGGGGTCGGCGACCAAAGCACGCGCCAACAGCACACGACGGCGCATGCCGCCTGAGAGCGTATTGAACAGGGCTTCCCCGTCCAGCCCGAGTTGGGTCAGAAACAGCGCAGGGCCAGGGTGGTGGGTATCGCGGGCCTCATGGCTCAAGCCTCGCGCGACGATGTCGGTGACGGTGCCGTCGGTATCGCGCGGCACGTCCTGCGTCAGAAAGGCGGTACGCAGGCCCGGCTGACGGATGATCTCGCCCGTGTCGGGCTGGATGGTGCCGGCAATGATTTTGAGCAGGGTGGACTTGCCCTCGCCGTTACGTCCTGTGACGCAGGCGCGGTCGCCGGGTTCGACACTGAAGCTGACTTC